>JAAELP010000444.1 GCA_024226535.1 Planctomycetota bacterium
CTCGACTGGGTGCGGTGCTTTTCGTCGTGGCAAGGAGCCGAATCGACGACATATCTGGGAGATACGTCGAGATTCGGCGACGCCGCCACGGCGGAAATGACCGTGCTCAGGCGAGGTTCTGAGCCGTCAAACAGGACCTAGCTCAGTTCCGTGCCTTCGGCGCGCCGATCAGAGGCGTGATGGCACCGTGGTGCACGAGGTCGCCGTCGTTGAGGAACGTGAGATCGCCCTCGCGCATCTCGAGACGTCGCGCGAGGCGCGCCGGGCAGGTCTGGCGCAGCTCACCGAGGAATCGGGCCGGGCTGAACACGTTCAGCACGTCGATGTTGAGGTGCTGAACGCTTTGGTTCAGCCACTCCGCCACCTCGCGGGCGAAGCGACGCATCATCTCCTCGTGCTCGTGCCCCTGCGAGGCGTACGAGTGCCCCATCTTGCCGCTGCGCGACGACGGGCGCCCGTGCTCGTGCTCCTCCCACGGGCTCTCGATCGAGCCGTGCTCCTCGCAACGATACCGACCCTCGGGCACGGGGCGGATACGCACGATCCGGCCCTTGCGCTGATCGAGGATCCCGACCCAGATGCTGTCGTCCTGGTCCTGGTTCACCACGACACCCCTTCCTCGTGCCCCCTCAGGCATTCTATTCACGGCGGCGAGGCCCCGAGCACAAAGCGCGTAACGATCGCCTCCCGCCCTGGCCTCATGCCAGGGCGGCGCTCCGGATCGGGGCCGGCTCGCTCGTCACGCGTTCAGCGGAAGATCTCGATCAGGTCCCAGGACGAGTTCGTGTTGCCACGGTCGCGCAGGATCCAGGTCGTTCCGTAGACGATGTCCACGAGGAAGAACTGCTGGCGCTGCTCGTTGATGATGGAGATCCGCTGAAGCTCCAGCATCCCGCTCGTCGCACCCTGCACCGGCCTGGCCCGCATCTGCCACGTGTTCCGGACGCCGGAGTTTTCCAGGTCGCCGCGGAACTTGTAGAGAGCGCCGGACGTCGTATCGAGCCGCCACAGCTCGCTGTTGAGCGCGATGATCTGGGACGCCGGCGGCGCGTTCAGGGTCGCATCCACGGAGCGCGTCGCGCTGGCCGTGGTGCTGGCCGTCATGAATCCCAGGATCGCCGCGATCGCCACCACCGCCGCGGCGGCGCACGTCCCTCTGATTGCGTTGCGTGTCATCGATCTGCCTCCGTTCTCGTGATTCCCCCGCGTCTGGCACGGGAAGGCTTACAGACCGATCATAACACCAGTATTGACAAGCAATTCCACAAAACGCCAGAAGGTAAGCTGGGGCATCGCGGTCTCGGCGCGCGGTGTTGCGTGGCGTCAACATGAGTTGCCACGCGCCTTGAAGATGGGCGGCCGGGGCAAGCTGGCGCCCGGTCGCGGGCCGCCGGCGCGCCGGTAGCGTGTGCGCACGCCACCCGTCACGGAGGACGACGATGACCCAGCTCCAGGCCCCACCCGCGCCCGATACCCAACTCGCCACGCTGAAGCGCCTGGTCCGGCGCATCGAGGACGAGTTATCCGACCCCGAGCTTACGGACGAGCAGAAGCTCCAGAACATCGGAGAGCGCGTCGCGGGCGTGATGGACGGGCGCTGAGCGCGGACACGGTCCCCTACCCGCCGTTGACCGCACCTTCGATCACGCGCTCCGTCTGCTCGAACGACGAATGACGGGTGTACAACGCGTGGTAACGCCCGCGCGCTTCGAGCAACTCCTCGTGGCGTCCCTGCTCGACGATGTGGCCGCCGTCGATCACGAGGATCCGGTCCGCGGAGCGGATCGTCGACAGACGGTGGGCGATCACGAACGCGATGCGACCCGCGAGGACGCGCTCGATCGCGCCCTGGATGAGCCGTTCGGTCTCCGTGTCCACGGAGCTGGTCGCCTCGTCGAGGATGAAGATCTGCGGATCGGCGAGCAGCGCGCGGGCGAGGGCCACGAGCTGCCGCTGGCCCGTCGAGAGCTTGGCGCCGCCCTCGCCGACCTCGGTCTCGTATCCATCGCCGGTCTCGGTGATGAACTCGTGGGCGTTGACGAGAACCGCGGCGTCCTCGACCTCGGCGTCGGTCGCGTCGAGTCGGCCGTACCGGATGTTCTCGCGGATCGTCCCCGCGAACAGGTGCGGCGTCTGGAGCACCACGCCCAGCCGTGACTGGAGCCAGTGCAGCGGTCGCTGGCGGTAGTCGATCCCGTTGACGAGCACCGATCCCGACGTCGGCTCGTAGAACCGCGCGGCGAGGCTCACGATCGTGGACTTCCCCCCGCCGGTCGCGCCGACGAGCGCGATCGTCTGGCCCGCGCGTACGGTCAGGTCGAACGCCTCGAGCACCGGCTCGCCCGTCTTGTACTCGAAGCCCACCTCGCGAAACTCGATCGTGTCGATGGCACCGTCGTCGGGGATTGCGCCCGCCGCCTCGGCGCGGCGGACCTCCTCGGAGTCGGCGATCTCCGGGGCCGTGTCGAGCAGGCTCTGCACGCGCTCCGCCGCGGCCTGGGCGCCCTGAAGTTCCGTGAAGCGCCGGGCCAGTTCCTGGATCGGCATGTGCAGCAACGCGGCGTACTGCATGAACGCCACGAGCGTCCCGAGCGTCACCCCGGTGGACATGACGTCGATCCCGCCGCGCCACAACGCGAGCCCCACGCCGGCGCTGCCGAGCACGATGACCATCGGCAGGTAGACCGCGGACTGGAGGCTGTTGCGCATCGAGTGGGAGAACATCTCGACCGTCTGCTCCTCGAACTCCCCGAGGTTCTCGCGCTCGCGCACGAGCGTCTTGGTCGTGCGCACGCCCATGATGCACTCGGTGAAGCTCGCGGTGATGATGGAATTGCATCGCCGAACCTGCCGCGAGCTTTCCAGCAGTCGGCTCTGGAAGTACACGGTCGCGATCGACAGCGGCGGCACGATGATCATCACGACGAGCGCGAGCTTCCAGCTCAGCAGGAGCATGACGACCGCGATGCCGACGATGAGGCACGAGCCCCACACGGCGTCGAGCATGAGCCAGGGCAGCAGCGACGACACCTTCGTGCAGTCGGCGGTGAGGCGGCTGACGAGCCACCCCACGGAGCGCACGTCGAAGTAGCCGAACTGAAGCTCCTGGAGCCGCGCGAACGCCCCGCGACGCAGGTCGTGCCCCACGCCGGTCGCCGCGCGACCCGCGAGCACGATGAACCACCACACGCAGAGGGCGAAGACGAAGATGAACGACAGGTAGCCGATCCCGTACGCCGTCAGCCGGGACGTAAAACCGGCGGCCTGCGCCTCGTCGATGAGGAGCTTGGTCGCGAGCGGGAAGCCGACGTCGATGATGGCGATGACCAGCCCGGAGAGCCCGAGGCCGGCGAGCTCGCGCCGGTACGGGCGCGCGTGCCCGATGATCCGGCGCCACAGCGCCAGGTCGAGCGTGCCGGTCGTGTAGTCGTCGTCTTGGAATTCCTGGCTGGACATGAGAGGTCGTCGGTCAGGGGGTCACGGTCAGTTCGTTCTGGATGCTCCACAGTCGCCGGTAGAGACCGTCGACCTCGCGCAGCTCCTCGTGCGTGCCGGACTGCACCACGCGCCCGTGCTCGAGCACGAGGATCCGGTCGGCGTGCATGAGCGTGGAGAGACGGTGCGCGATCACGATCGTCGTGTGCCGGCCGTGACGGCTGCGGAGCGCCTCGAGGATCAGCGTCTCGGTCTCGGCGTCCACGGCGCTCAGCGCGTCGTCGAGCACGAGCACCGCCGGCTCCTGGAGCAACGCCCGCGCCAGCGCGACGCGTTGCCGCTGCCCGCCGGAGAGCGTGACGCCACGCTCGCCGACCCGCGTGTCGTAGCCCTGCTCGAACTCGAGGATCGAGTCGTGCACGCACGCGATCGACGCCGCTTCGAGCACATCGTCCTCGCCGGCCGACGGCCGCCCGATCGTCAGGTTCTCCCGGAGCGTCTTCGAGTAGAGGAACGGTTCCTGCATCACGACCGCGGCCTGCCCGCGCACGTGAGCGCGATCGAGCGTGCGCAGCTCGGCGTCGTCGAGACGGATCGAGCCGTCCTCGTAGTCATAGAGACGCAGCAGGAGGTTCACGATCGTCGACTTCCCGCTGCCGGACGGACCGAGCAGCGCGAGCGTCTGACCCGGCGCAACCTTGAAGGAGACGTTCTCGAGCACCGGGCTCCCGCTCCCGTGTGCGAACGTGACGCGATCGAACACGATCGCCCCCTTCAGCGCCTCGGGCGGCGCGGACGCGGGCGCCGGCTCCGACTCCTCAGGCTCGGAGAGGATCTCCTGGAGCCGCCCCAGCGCGACCATCGCCTTGCCGAGGTCGTTGAGGATGCGTCCCATCTGACGCACCGGCCAGATGAACATCGAGACCGCGGTGATGAAGAAGAACAACGCGCCCACGCCGATCTCGCCGGTGATGAGCAACGCGATCCCGACTCCGAGCTGGAGCGCCTTCTGGAGGAAGCACAGGCAATCGGAGATCGACCAGAACCGCGCGTGCAGTTCGTAGAGGCGATAGTCCAGGTCGCGGTACTCCTCGATCCGCTCGGCGAACTTCTCCGTCTCGTACTCCTGGCGCGCGAACGCGCGGACGACCCGGATACCGGTGAGGTTCTCCTGCACGGTCGCGGTCAACCGCCCCTCCGACTCGTCGGTCTTCAGGAACGCCGCCTGCACCTTGCGGAAGTACACGAGCGAGAAGGCCGTCACGAACGGGATGAGCACGAGCGACGCGATCGTCATCCGCACGTCGATCGCCAGCATGAGCGGGATGGGAGCGGCGAGCATGAAGACCGCGCGCCCGATCTCGACGACCTGGGTCGAGAGGAACACGCGCAGCGTCTCCACGTCCGACGTCGCCCGCTGGACGAGGTCACCCGTCTGGGACCGGTCGAAGAACGTGCACGGAAGGTGCTGGAGGTGGTCGTAGACCCGCTCGCGCACCGATCGCGCGATCGACTCGCTCGCCGCGGCCGACCACCGCGCGCGCAGGTACGTGAACACGCCGGCGATCGCGGTGAGCGCCACGATGATCAGGGCGGGCCACCAGAGGTTCTCGGCGACGTACTCACGCCCCCCGAGCAGCCGCAGACCCTCGGTCACGATGACGGATTGCTCTCCCCCCTCCGGCGGGACGAGCACGCCGTCGATGACCACCTGCGGCACGAGCGGCGGGAGATACAGGAAGCACGACGCGAACACGAGCGCCGCGATGGCGGCGCCGTACCGCAGCCGCTGCCCGGCCGCGAGGATCCAGATTGGTTTCAGCTTCCGCAACACGTCCGGCTCCGCTTTCCCGCCCCCTTCATCCCGAACGAAGAAAACCCGCTCTGCCGGAGCGGGTTTCATGCCGTGGTCGCGATCCGTGCCACGAAAAAACCCGCTCGGGACTCCGAGCGGGCTCTGGTGGTCTCTTCATGCCCCAGTTCGCCGGGGCAGCACACCGATCCCGCTCAGGATCCACCTCCCGTGTCGACATCCTTGGAGTCGACGCGGTGGTCGCCCGAGGTGCCGATGGGGTTCATGAGGTAGAAGAAGCGCATCGATGGACTCCGTTAGGACAGAGGGAGCTTACAACGCGCCGTCGGCACCAGGCAAGACGAAAACACGGGATTTCGCGCGCATCGCGTCGATACGATTCGCCTCCCCGAGCACAAGGCTCTGAGCACCATGGGCTTACCGATCAGATTGAGCATCGTGGCGATCGCCGGCGCGATCGCGCTGGCGATCGTCCCCGAAGTCGCCGTCATTCCCCTCGCCGCCGGCGTGGTGGTCTTCGGTGCCGGCGGCGTCGCGGCCGCGGCGTTCGCGCTGCGGAAGCCGGCGGCCCAGGCGCCGCGGGTCCGCCGCGCCGCCGCCCGTGCCGCGGTCGTCATCGGGGCGCTCGCGCTGGTGGCGACCTCGTTCATGGTCGCGTTGCGAACGTACGACCAGGTCGCCTTCCCGCGCGGGCAGATCTCCGGAGCCCGGACCGCGGTCCTCGTGGCCGTGGCGGTTCTGGGCGCCGGGATCGTGACCCTGCTCGGAGTCGTGGGACCTCGCGCACCGCGCAGCCCGATCGGGCGACTCACCGGCGCGATCGGCCTGCTGATGCTCATCGTCCCCGCGGCGCTCCTGACGATCGACGCCGGTCGCGTCGGCCACCGATGGACCGAGGCGCGAACGAACGCGAACCGGCTGATGGCCCAGACGCGGCTCAAGAGCGTCTACCAGGCCGCCGCGATCTTCGCCCGAAAGACAGAATCGCCGCTTCCAGGCGCTGCGGAGCAGCTCCTGTCGCGCCTGCTCGAAGCGCAGTACATCAACCGCGAACTCCTCGAAGACTGGCCGGCGCCGACGCCGGGAGATCCCCTGTTCTTCTACGTCCCCGGGTACGCGGAGGGCCTTGACGCGCTCACGCGCAGCGATCGCATCGCGCTCTACGAAAACCCCGTGAATCACGCGGGGCACGGCGGCAGCGTCGTCTACGCCGATGCCCGGACCGAGTGGCTGAACGCCGCCGACCTCGAGCGCGCGATCGCCGGCATCACGCTGCCCGACGGTACGCCGTGGACGCCGCCGGGGTCCGCTACACGATGACTTCGCGGTCCGCCGCCGTCGCGACCGCGGCGTCCAGGCGAGCCTGGGCTTCGTCGATCGCGGCCCGCACCCGCGTGGGAGCGGTTCCGCCCATCACGTCGCGCTTGGCGAGCAGCGCCTCGATCGCGAGGTGCTCGCGCACGGACTCGTCGAGTTGCGGAGCGAAGCTCGCAAGCTCTTCATCCGTCAACGCCTCCAGCGAAACGCCGCGATCGATGGCGTGGCGCACGACGCGGCCGGTGATGTCGTGGGCGTCGCGGAACGGGACGCCACGGCCCACGAGCCAGTCCGCCAGCTCGGTCGCATTGCTGTGGCCTGCTTCGGCGGCGCGGCGCGATCGCTCGCTGCGAACCTCGAGCCCCCCGAGGACCGCCGGGACGATCCGCAGGCACAGCGACAGTTCGTCCATGGCGGCGAAGAGCGGCTCCTTGTCCTCCTGCATGTCCTTGTTGTACGCCAGCGGCAGCCCCTTGAGCATCACCGCCACCGAAACGTGCCGCCCCAGCAGCCCCCCCGCCTTGCCCCGCAGCAGCTCCAGCGCGTCGGGGTTCTTCTTCTGGGGCATGAGCGACGAGCCGCTGGTGACCGCGTCGCTCAGCTCGATGAAGCCCGCCTCGCCGCTGTTGTAGAAGATCAGGTCCTCGGCGATACGGCTCAGGTGCACCGCGCACAACGCCGCGGCGCCGATCGTTTCGACGACGAAATCGCGGTCGGACACGGCATCGAGGCTGTTCGCGGTGGGCCGGTCGAAACCGAGCGACTCCGCGAGGACCTGGCGATCGATCGGGTAAGCGGTCCCCACGAGCGCCGCGGCGCCCAGGGGGCACTCCGACTGCCGCTGCCGGGCGTCGGCGAACCGCGCCGCGTCGCGCTGGAGCATCTCGACGTAGGCGAGGCACCAGTGGGCGAAGAGCACCGGCTGGGCGCGTTGCAGGTGGGTGTACCCCGGCAGGACGGTGTCGGTCTCGCGGCGGGCGAGATCCACGAGCGCCTGCTGGGCGTCTCGGATCTCCGCGATGCGGGCGTCGATCTGAGTCCGCGTCCACAGCCGCAGGTCCGTCGCGACCTGGTCGTTGCGGCTGCGACCGGTGTGGAGCTTCTTGCCCAGGTCACCGACGCGCTCGATCAGCTCGCGCTCGACCCACGAGTGCACGTCCTCGTCCCCGGCGTCGCGCACGGCCGCCGGGTCGAGCCGCGCGACGGCGGCGATCTCGACCAGCGCAGCGTCGAGCCGGGCGCACTCCGCCGCGCTCAGCACGCCCGCGCCCCGGATCGCGGCCGCCCACGCCCGTGATCCGGCGACGTCGTCGGCGACGAGCCGGTGATCGACGCGCAACGAGTCGTTGATCGCCGTGAACAGCGGATCGGTCGCGTCCTCGAAGCGCGAGCCCCAGAGTGCCATCAGACCACGGCCTCCTTGAGAACCGTCTCGCTCAGCTCGATCTTCGACGCCGCAGCGCGGCTCGGCAGCGAGAAGAGCCGAATGAACCCCTCGGCGTGCGCGTGATCGTAGACGTCGTCGGCGCCGAAGGTCGCCAGCTCCGCGGAGTAGAGGCTGTTCTCCGAACGCCGGCGGTGCGGGAGCGCCGTGCCCTTGTACAGACGCACCGCGACCTCGCCGGTGAGACGCTCGGCGATCTGGTCACAGCAGGCGGTGAGCGCTTCCCGCAACGGCGTGAACCACTGGCCGTCGTACACCAGCTCGGCGAACTCGAGCGCGAGCTGCTGCCGGTAGTGGAGCGTCGGCCGGTCGAGCACGATCTCCTCGAGGCTGCGGAGGGCTTCGGAGAGCACATGGGGACCCGGCGACTCGTAGCAGCCACGCGACTTCATGCCCACGAGCCGGCTCTCGACGAGATCCACGCGACCGACGCCGTGCTTGCCGGCGATCTCGTTGAGGCGCGTGACCAGCTCCACCGGGGGCAGCTCCGTGCCGTCGATCGTCCGCGGACGGCCGTGCTCGAAGCCGAGAACGATCTCCTGCGGTGTATCCGGAGCGGCCTCGGGGGCGACGGTGCGCATCCAGACGTCCTCCGGCGGCGCGACCCACGGATCCTCCAGCGCGCCACCCTCGTGGGAGGCGTGCCAGAGGTTCGCGTCCCGGCTGTAGATCTTCTGAACGCTCGCCGAGCAGGGAATGCCGCGGGCGTGGATGTACTCCAGCAGCTCCTCGCGCGAACGCATGGCCCACTCGCGCCACGGGGCGATGACCTTCACGTGCGGCGCGAACCGCGCGTAGACGGTCTCGAAGCGCACCTGGTCGTTGCCCTTGCCGGTGCAGCCGTGCACGAGCGCGTCGGCCCCGACGTCGAGGGCAACCTGGGCCTGCGCGCGGGCGAGGGCCGGCCGCGCGATGGCCGTCCCGAGCAGGTACCGGCCCTCGTAGACCGCACCCGCCACGAGCGTGGGAAACGCGTAGCGCTCCACGAACTCGTGCTTGAGATCCACGACGTAGCAGGCGCTCGCACCGGACTGCTCCGCCTTCGCCTCGATGCCCTCCAGCTCCGCCTCACCCTGGCCGATGTCGCCGACCACCGCGATCACCTCGCAGCCGTACTGCTCGATGAGCCACGGGATGATGGCGGACGTGTCCAGACCACCGGAATACGCAAGGACCGCTTTCGATACCGTCATGTGGATCGCTTTCTTCGATGTCGACCGTGCGCCGGATCGGAACGACCGGCGAGCTTCATCATGCGCCGCAGCAGGACCTGCGCCAGCCGCGGGCTCTTCGCCGCTATGAACACCGTGTCGTCGCCGGCGATCGTGCCCAGCACCTCGTCGGGCCGGACCCGGTCGATCTCGATCGCCAGGGAGTCGGCGTACCCGGGCCGCGTACGGAGTACGACCGTCGTGCCACCGCACTCCGCCGAGATCAGCTCTCGCTCCAGAACCTGCGCGAGACCGTCGCCGGCGGCGGCGACCGCGCCGTCCGCCCCCGGCATGCGGTACCCGTCGGGCCCCTTCACCACAGCCAGCTCCCGCAGATCGCGCGAGAGCGTCGCCTGCGTCACCTCCAGCCCGTCGGCGGCGAGGAGCCGGCGCAGGTCCTCCTGGCTGCGGACCGGGGCCCGGTCGAGCAACTCGCGGATTCGCTGGTGGCGGCGGAGAAGGGAGGGCATGATGCATGAATATACGCCTCAGTGCATATTCATGTCAACTGGGGCGTGGGTCCGTCCCAGGAACTGGTGCGTCTACCTCGCGCCGACGAGCCCCGCCTGTTCGTCGCGGATCCAGCCCGTGCTGCGGTCCGGCAGCTCGATGTGCAGCCATTCCGGGCGGCGGCCGACGACGGCGAACTCGACGCCCTGGTGCAGCGGCTCCTCGAACTGCGGCTCGAACCCGTCGCCGTTGCCCTTGCGCGCGATGACGTCGTCGACGAGGATCACCCCCGCGCTCGCGTCCTCGTCATGCAGGACGTCGGCCGCCACCGACGCGCCGAGAGCCAGCGCCGCCACGGCCGCCACGCCGGTGATCCACCGCAGCGGGGCCGACGGCCGGAACACGTGCGCGAGCAGGCCGAGCCAGACGACCGCGAACACCACGACGAAGCCGACGTAGCGCCCCGCCAGCCCCGTGCTCTCGTGCCAGCTCAGCAGGGCGGCGCCGAGAGCGCGCTCACCGCTGGGCGCGATTCGGTTGCGCCGAAGCGATCGCGCGTACGCGAGGTTGCGCGTCAGCGCGTGGTCTCCCGGAATGAGCTTCTCGGCGCGGCGGTAGTGCAGGATCGCGCGCCCCAGCTCCCCCGCCTGGAGCCACGCGTTGCCGAGGTTGTACTGGAGGTGGCCGTTCACCACGCCGTCGTCGGCCACCTGCTCGAAGCGGAGCGCCGCGGCCCGGAACGACTCCTTCGCCCCGGCGGGATCGCGCCGGCGCTGCTCGATCCCCCGGTCGTAGGCGGTCGCCGCCTCTCCGAGGAGCTGCTCGCGCTGGACGTCCGTGAGAGCGGCGGCCGGCGCGGCGACGGCCGCGACGAGCAGGAACATCGCGATGAGTCGTCTCACGGCGCGGGTCATGGGAGACGCTCCCGCTCGAGCCGCGCGATGCACCCCTCGGCGCGCCGCATGAGCGCCGCCGGATCGGTAGCGACGCCGCCGGCGTACCGCGCGTGCTCGCACTCCGAGAGCAGTTGCTCGACCTCGCCGGCGAGATCCGCGTCGACGGCGCCGTGGTGCAGACGCCCCGCGGCCTCGGCCGCGGTCAGCGATCCCGACGGCACGTTGCAGCGGTCCGCGATGTAGCCGCTCAGGGCGCTGGCCACGGCCTCCGCACCCCCGCCATCGGTCGCTCGCGCGGCGTCGGCGAGCCGCCGCGACGCCGTTCGACGGGCGCCGCGCCGGCGGGCGTAGCCGTGATCGTCGCGCAGTCGCCGCGTATGCCAGTGTCCCGCGAGGACCGCCAGGTACAGCAGCGGCGGCGCCGCCACCGGCAGCAGGTGCCACCACCGAGGGACGAAACCCTGGCGAGCGAGGAGACGCGCAACGTCCGCCTCGTTGGCGAGCAGGCCGGCGGCGCTCTCGGTCAGGCCGGTGGCGGCGGGACGGACCGCGCCGCCGTCGGCGCCGATCACGTCCGCCATGCCGACCTCGGTCGTCGCCTCCACCGTCAGGCCGATGGGCTCGCTGCGCGCGATCGCGTACGCCTCGGCTTCCGGATCGAAGAACGCGAACGGGATCGACGGGATCCGGGTGACGTCCGGCCGCCGGGCGCGGATCGTCTGCGTGAAGGTCTTGCTCTGTCCGTCCACGACGCCGGCGAGAGGCTCGTCGGGCACACGGAACGCCTCGTTGAGGTCATCGAGCCGCTCCAACGCCGGTGGCGAGAGCACGTCGAGCCGACCGGCGCCGGACGTACGATCGCGGATCGTGATCGTGAGCGTGATGGGATCGCCGACCGCGACCGAGCGCGGGTGCGCGCCCACGTCGATGTCGAAACGCCCGACCGCTCCGTTGTACTCCGGCGGTCGCCCCTCCGTCGGCGGCGCCTGGACGACGAGCGCCGGCGGTGTCGCGGCCTGGGCGATCACGCGCTGATCGGCGATGTCGAAGTTCGATCGGGAGAAGATGCCGCGACTGCGCCGCAGGCTCTTCGGGTAACGCATGCGCACGGCCACCGGGTCGATGTCCAGCGCCCCCGTCCGCCGCGGCACGAAGGACGTCGTCAGCTCGAAGACGTAGTACTCCTCGTCGGTGCCGTCGTCGAGCCTCCGGGTTCGCTCCACGCCGGACACCTGGCGCCGGGGGCCGGTGAGTTCGCGCACGGTCTGCTCGAAGGCGCCCCAGTTGCTGCCGTCGATCGAGACCAGGCTGAACATCGACTCGCCGTTGAGGACGATCTGGTATTGCGGGTCGTGGAACGGCTTGATCCAGAGACGCAGTGTCAGGTCCACGCGCTCGCCGAGATAGACCGTCTCGCGATCGGCGTCGATCTCGACGAACAGCAGGTTGCCCGCGTCCGGCTTCACCGAGACGACCGAGATCGGCTCGCTCACGAAGGACCGGCCGTCGGCGCGGACCGTGATCGGCGGGATCGTCACCTTGCCTGTGCGCTCCGCCAGCAAGGGCCAGGTGATCGTGGTGGACTCATTCTGTATCTCGCGGCCGTTGATGATGATGGTCGGCTGGAACGGGTTGGTCTCCCGGGGCTCGCCGATCACGCGAATGCCGTCCATCTCGGGCAGCTCCGGCGTCTCGTGGCTCTTGGCGTGGTTGATCTGGATCTGGAGTGTGAACGGAACGTCGGCGTAGACGCGCCGGGACGAGACCGACACGCGCACCTCGGCCGCCGACGCCGCTGAGCTCGAGCCCAGCGCGAGCACCAGCGCCACCACGATGGCTCGGCCGCGCCGGATCACCAGTCCTTCTCCACGCGTCGCCGGTTCGTCGCGCGTTGCCGCTCCAGTCTTTCGCGGCGCTCGCGCTCCTTGTCGCGCACGGATTGGAGCAGACGCTCGGCCTCGTCGCGCGTGAGCTGGCGATCCTGCTCGCCGGCCGATCCGCCCTCGCCGGTCTCCTCATCGTCCGGCTCCTCACCCTCCTGCGGGGCGGGGGTCGCCTGCTCCGGCTCTTCGCCCGGCGCCTGCTCGGGCTGCTCGGCCTCCTGCTGCTCCTGCTCCTCGCCCTCCGTCGGCGGGGCCGACTCCGGCTGGCCCTGGTCCTCGCCCTGGGCCTGCTGCTGTTCGTCCTGCTCGCCCGACTCGGTCCGGTCGGTGCTCGCCGAGCCCTCCTGTGGCTCGCCGTCCTGCTGCTCACCTTCCTGCGGCTCGCCCTGTTGCTGTTGCTGCTGCTCCTTCATCTCCTCGATGCGCTGGAGCAGACGCTGGGCCAGCTCCGCGTTCGCGCGGGCGTCCTCGTCGCTCGCATCGACGTCGAGCGCGCGGCGGAAGTGACCGAGCGCCTCGCCGAGCGCCTCGGCGGCCCGATCGAGCTGGTCGCCCGGCGCGGCGGCGTTCGGAGCCGTCGGATCCGGCATGCTCGGCCCCGGCGATGGCTCCGGCGGCTCGAGCGTGCGCGCGTACGCCGTGGTGCCGAGGTTGTACGCGGACCGCGCGAGCATCTCCGGGTCGTTGGCGAGCGCGAGCGCCTCGTCGAAGTACTCGGCGGCGCGCTCGAGATCGCCGGCGCGATAGGCGGCGACGCCCATGTTGTACGGCACGTCGGGCGTATCCGGCATCGTCGAACGCAGCGCCTCGTAGTGCTCGAGCGCCTCGGCGTAGGACTCGGCCGCGAACGCCTGCTGCGCCGCGCGGAGCGTCTCCAGCGGCGACCGCGTGGGCGCTATCGCCTCCGGCGTCTCCTGCCCGAGCGCGACACCGGCCACGGCGAGCACGAGCGATGCGATGATCCTCTTCTGCCCGGTCACGCCGTCGCCCCCTTCCCGCCGCCGCGCATCGGCGACCCGGCCCCCATGAACGACTCGACGACGAGCAGGACCAGCGCGAGCCCCGCAAACCACTGGTAGCGCGGATGGTGACGCTCGCGCATGGTCGTCTCGAAGGAACGCTCCGACACCGGCTCGATACGCTCGGTGAAGATGCGGGCCATGTCCACCGAGCCCGTGCCCACCGGCACGAACGCGCCGCCGCACGCGAGGGCGACGTCGCGGAGCACGGCGGGGTCCATCTTCGACCAGACCTGCTGGCCGTCATGCACGAGCCACCGGCGACGGCCGTCGACGATCTCCGGGATCCGCCCCCCCTGCTGGCTGTCGCCGATCCCGAAGGTGTACACGGGGATCTGCTGCTCGTTGCCGAGGGCGCGAGCGGCGTCCAGCGGGTAGCTGCCGTGATCCTCCCCGTCGGTGAAGACGAGGATCACCTTGTGCTCCGGCAGGTCGTCGGTGAACGACGCGCCCGCAAGACGCAGCGCGTCCCCGAGCAGCGAGCCACCACGCTCGGCCGACTCCGGATGCACCGTATCCAGTGTGAGCCGGAAGGCCCCGTAGTCCGCCGTCAGCGGGCAGCGGACCGTTGGAACTCCGGCGAAGGTGATCAGCCCGACCCGGTCGCCGGCGAGTTGCTCGACGAGGTCGCCGATGTACTGCCGGGCGCGCTCCAGCCGGTTCGGGCGGGCGTCCTCGGCGAGCATCGAGCGCGAGACGTCGAGCACGACCAGGACGTCGATGCCCCGTTGCTCGACCTCCTCGTAGGTGACGCCCCAGCGAGGATCGATCATGCCCGCCACGAGCATCACCAGCGCCGCGAGCACGAGCCCGGAGCGCACGACGACGCGCACCGGACGCGCCTGGGGCATGAGCACGCGGTGAAGCACCTGCGAGGCGAAGCGGCGCAAGGCGCGGCGCCGAAGCTGCCCGCCGATGACGAGCACCACCGCGAGCGCGGCGACGGCCCAGAGCCAGTGAAGTGCCTCGAGTTGGAAGAACCGAACGTCCATCGTTACGTCATCATCGAAGCACGCGCAGCCGCGTGCTCCCCAGCAGCAGCTCCAGGGCGAGCAACGCGAACACCACCGGCAGCAGCGGCGGCATCCGCACGCCGGCGAGCGTCACGCTGTCGAGGGACATCTCCTTGTACTCGGTGTACCGCTGCTGCTCGACCTCGGTCCGCTCCAGTTCGTCGATCTGGGCGTAGATCGCCGCCAGCGAGCGGCCGTCGGTCGCGCGGAAGTACTGCCCGTCCGTGAGCTCGGCGATCTCCTCCAGCGTGTCCTCGTCGAGGCTCGCCCGCATGGCCTGCCGGTAGACCCGCCCCGTCCGCGGATCGGTGACGGGGATCGTCGCGTTCTCGGTGCCGGCGCCGATCGTGTAGATGCGAATGCCGAACTCGCGGGCCATCTCGGCGGCGGTCAACGGATCGATGTCGCCGGCGTTGCTCTCGCCGTCGGTGAGGAGGATCATCACCTTGCTCTCCACGGGCGTGCCGCCACGCAGATCGGGGCGTCGCTCCAGCCCGTGCAGGCGCTCCACGCCGAGCGCGACGGCGTCGCCGAGCGCGGTGGCGCGGTCCTCCTCGTTCGGGGCGACCTCGGTCTGGCGCAACGCGTCCACGAGATGCCCGTGATCGAGCGTGAGCGGGCAGACGCTGTCGGCGTACGTGGCGAACGAGATCAGCCCGAGCAGATCGTCGGGGCGCCCCGGAAGGTCGTCGTCGTCGCCGCTGACGAACGCCTCGACCACGCTCTTGACGACCTGCAGACGCGTGGCTCGCCGGCGGTCAAGCTCGAAGTCCTCGGCGAGCATGCTCCCGGAGCGGTCGACGACGAGCTGGATGGCGATCCCCTCGGTGAACGCCCGGGCGTGCTCCTGCTGTGTTCGTGGTCGGGCGACACAGACGACGAGGACGGCGAGCGCGAGCGTGCGCAGGGCGGGGACGATCCAACGCAGGCGGACCGCCCACGAGACCCCCGCCTCGCGCAGCGGCTCCAGGGACGAGTAGCTCACGCCGGCGCCGCGACCCGGACGCCGCGCGAGCGCCCACCGCCACCAGAGCACGGGCAGGAGCAGCAACCCGAGCAGCCACCACACGGATGGATCGTGGAAGCTCATGCGGCGCGCTCCACGGCGGTGTCCGGCGTGGCTCGCGTCTGGTCCACGAAGCCCCGCGCCGAGGCGAGGGCCGTCTCGCACTCGGGCACCGTCGGCAGGTGGCGGGCGAATTTGACCATGTCCGCGGCGCGCAGGAACGACTTCAGCAGCGTCTTGTGGTCGTCGCTCAACGCCGCGCTTCGGCGGGCTTCGGCGAGGAACTCGTCGGTGGTCCGCTCCGGCGCCATGATGGAGAACCGGCGCTCGATGTACTCGCGGACGATGCCGCTGAGACGGACGTAGAACTCGTCGAACCGCTGCCCGGAAGGCAGGTCGTCGGCGGCGAGACGATCGAGCTCACCCCGCGCCCAGACATCGGCGGGGATCGGCGGCGCCGGGGGCACGGGCCGGGCGTGTCGCCAGACGAGCCACGCGCCGAGCGCGCCCAGGAGCAGGACCGCCGCCCCCACGACGCCGGCCGTCATCCAGCGGCGCCGGGCCTGCTGCTCGCGGTACGGGGCGAACACGTCGGCCGGCAGCTCCCCGCGGATGTCGCGGAACGCCTCCGGTGGCGCGTCCGCGTCGAGCACGGAGCGCACGGTGACCATGATCGCCTCGCTCTCGAGCGTGCCCTCGATGGCGTCCGCTCCCCCGGCGACGGTCTCGGGTCGCGCATCGGTGAACGCGAGGACCACCGGCGGCAATTCCGCCTCGCCGGCCGCGAACGTGTCGAGCAGGTAGCGATGCCGCCAGCGTCGCCGCGTGTCTTCCGGCACGTCCGGCGGCGTGTCGGCGTCGCGCACCGCGAACGCGCCGAGCGTCTCCCCGATCGACGGCATGACGATCTCGACGCCGGCGTCGGCAACGACGTCGATCTCCAGCGCGACCTTCTCCCCCACCGTGACCTCGCCTCGCTCCATCCGCACCGTCAGCGCGACCGGCCCTCGCTCGACGCGGGATTCGGGGCCGTCCGCCGTCCCGGCGCGATCCGCCGCCCCCCCGTCACCGCACGAGGCGAGCAGGAGCGTGGCGAGCAAAGCCAGTCGGGTCCGCGTCGTCATCTCCGCCGCGCCTCCCGCGTTCGGAAGAAGCGCACGAGCGGGTCCACGAACGACTCGCCGGTGCGCAGGCGGATGCAGTCGAGGCCGGCGGAACGCAGCCGGCGATCCTGCGCCTCGGCCGCTTCGGCCGTGACCCGCGCGAAGGCGGCTCGCCAGCGCGCGGAGCTCGTATCGACGATGAGGCGACGCCCCGTCTCCTGGTCCACCAGCTCCACGAGCCCGGCCGGCGGCATCTCGCGCTCGCGGCGATCGGCGACGTGCACCAGGATCACGTCGTGCCGGCGGCGGAGGATGCGGAGCTGGCGGTCGTATCCCTCGTCCTGGAAGTCGCTGACGATGAAGATCACGCCGCGGCGACGCATGATGCGGCTCACGTGGTCGAGGGCGACGGCGATGTTCGTCCCGCGCGACGACGGCTGGAACGCGAGCAGCTCGCGAATCACCCGAAGCACGTGGCCCGTGCCCTTGCGGGGCACGACGAACTTCTCGACGTGGTCGGTGAAGGCGACGAGGCCGATCTTGTCGTTGTTCTTGATCGCGGAGAACGCCAGCGTCGCCCCAACCTCCGCGACGAGCTCGCGCTTGAGCTGCTGCTGGGTTCCGAACTCCTGCGACCCGCTCAGGTCCACGACGAGCAGCACTGTCAGCTCGCGTTCCTCGCGGAACACCTTGACGTACGGCTCACCGCAACGCGCGCTCACGTTCCAGTCGATCGTGCGCACGTCGTCGCCGACCTGGTACTGCCGAACCTCCTCGAACTCCATGCCGCGCCCCTTGAACGCCGAGTGATACTGGCCGGCGAGGGCATCGTTGACGAGGTGCGAGGTGCGGATCTCGATCCGGCGGATCTTCCTGAGAAGCTCTTTGGGGATCATGGCACGGGAACGTGGTCGAGGATCGTCTGGACGATGTCCTCCGGACGCTTGTCCTCGGCCTCGGCCTCGTAGCTGACGATGACTCGGTGACGCATCACGTTCATGGCCACGTCCTTGATGTCCTGCGGTACGACGTACCCGCGACCGTCGAGGAACGCCGAGGCCTTGGCGGCGATGGTGAGGGCGATCGTCGCCCGCGGCGAGGCGCCGTACTGGATGAGATCATCGAGGTCGAGCCCGAACTCCGCGGGGCGCCGCGTCGCGTGCACGAGGTCCACGGTGTAGTCCTTGATCTTCTCGTCGATGTAGATCTCGTTGACCACGGCGCGGGCGCGGGCGATCGCTTCGGGATCCATGACGGCGTCGATCGAGTGGTCTTCCCCGATCATCGTCATGCGGTCGAGGATCGCGCGCTCCTCGGCCTTGTCCGGGTAGTCCACGATGAGCTTGAGCATGAAGCGATCGACCTGCGCCTCCGGGAGCGGGTACGTGCCCTCCTGCTCCACCGGGTTCTGGGTGGCGAGCACGAGGAACGGCTCGTCGAGGGGGAACGTCTCGGTGCCGATCGTGACCTGGCGCTCCTGCATCGCTTCCAGCAGGGCGCTCTGGACCTTCGCCGGAGCGCGGTTGATCTCGTCGGCGAGGATGATGTTGGAGAAGATCGGACCCTTCTTGACGACGAAGTCACCCGAGGCGGGCTGGTAGACCAGCGTTCCGACGAGATCCGCCGGGAGCAGGTCCGGCGTGAACTGGATGCGTTGGAAGGCGGTATGGATCCCCTCCGCGAGGCAGGAGACCGCGGTGCTCTTGGCGAGCCCCGGCACGCCCTCGATGAGCAGGTGGCCGCCGGAGAGGAGCCCGAGGAGCATGCCGTGAAGCAGGTCGTCCTGCCCGACGATGACCCGGTGCATCTCGTCGAGCAGCCGCCGGAACGGGTCGCTCACGGCCCGAACCTGCTCGCCGATGTGCTTGACGTCAAGTTGTGTGGTGGACATGAAGACCCCTCATGCGCGTCCGCGAACGCGTCCGCACCGGTTGCGAAGTGCGTGAATATAGCCCCCGGGGATGGGGATATCGACGGAAGGATGCGATGCGCCGCGGGAGTGGATCTGACAGGCCCACGCGCGGCCAGGGCCGCGGGCGGCCGGTTCACCGGCTTCGGGCCGGAACCTCCGCCGTCTGAAGGCGTAGAATGATGACAGGTGGGGGGAGGGTCGCCCGTGCCCTCGAGGTGCCAGGGTGCTTTCCCGTGGTGGCCGATCATGAGCAAGTCCAACGCAGACCCCTCGGTCCTCGAGGTGCTCCAGCGGGAGGTTGGTGAGCTACGCAGCTCCATGGACCAGTCGCGTCGCCGCGCCCACCAGCTCCGGCGTCAGAACCGGGTGCTCGTGGAGCTCTCGCGCAGCGAGGAGATCGCCCGGGGTGACCTGGCCGCGGCGTTCCGGCAGATCACCGAGGCGGCGGCGGTCACGCTGGAGATCGAGCGCGTCGGGATCTGGCTCTTTGATGAGAAACGAGCGAGCATCCACTGCCACGACCTCTACGAGTGCAGCCGCGACGTCCACACCGACGGGCTGGAGGTACGAGCGGCGGAGTATCCGCGGTACTTCCGAGCCCTCGAGGAGGACCGCACCCTCGCCGCGCATGACGCCCAGAGCGACCCCCGCACGAGCGAGTTCGCCGAGGCGTATCTCGAGCCGCACGGGATCACCTCGATGATGGACGCGCCGGTGATGAAGGGTCACCGACTCGTCGGCGTCATCTGCCACGAGCACGTCGGACCGCGGCGGCGCTGGACGCTCGAGGACCAGGCGTTCGCGGGATCGATGACCGACTTCGTGGCCATCGCGATGCAGGCCCGCGAGCGGGCCGAGGCGGAGAGCCGCGTGATGGAGCGCGAGGCTCGTCTCACCGAGGCCCAGCGTGTCGCGCACATCGGAAGCTTCGAGTGGGATCTCCAGGCCGAGTCCTGCGTGTGGTCCGACGAGCTGTACCACATCTTCGGCTTCGCGCCGGGCGGATTCACCCCGGGTTTCGAGCCGATGCTCGAGCGCGTGCTTCCGGCGGACCGGGAGGAGCTGCGCCGGTGCATCGATGCCGTCCTCGCCGACGGCGAGCGGCTCGACGTCGACTATCGCATCGAGCTGCCCGACGGCGGGCTCCGCTACGTGAGGTGCCACGGCAAGCTCGAGCGCGACACGCGGGGACGGCCGCAGCGGCTCATCGGCACGACCCAGGACGTCACCGAACGCATGCGCGCCCAGCTCCTCCAGGAGGGACGCACCGCCGTCCTCGAGCAACTCGCCCACGGGGAGGCGCTCGACGACGTGCTCCGCACGCTGGTACACAGCGTCGAGAAGGTCAACCCCCGCATGCTCTGCTCGGTGCTTCTGCTCAACTCGGACCGAACGCTGCGGCTCGGCACGGCGCCGTCGCTCCCGGACTTCTACAACCAGGCTATCGACGGCCTCGACATCGGACCGGGCACCGGCTCGTGCGGCACCGCGGCGGCAACCGGGAAACGCGTCATCGTCGACGACATCGCGACGCACCCCTACTGGAGCGGCTACCGCGACCTCGCCGACGCGGCCGACCTCCGCGCGTGCTGGTCTGAGCCGATCCGGTCATCGGAGGGCGACGTGCTCGGCACGTTCGCGATCTACTACCGCGAGCCGCGTACCCCCGACGCGGCGGACCTGGAGATCATCAGCACGAGCGCCCCGCTCGCCGGGGTCGCCATCGAACGCATCCGGGCCCGACGCCGCCAGACCCTGCTCATGCGCGAGCTGGATCACCGCGTGAAGAACAACCTCACGACGGTGCTCTCGATCGCGGAGCAGACGGTGGCGAGCGCCGAGACGCTCGAGGAGTTCACGCCGATCTTCCGGGAGCGTGTGCGCTCCCTCGCCGTCGCCCACGAGCTGCTCGCCCGAACGAGCTGGGATGGCGCCGAGCTTCGCGACCTCGCCGATC
Organism: Planctomycetota bacterium; assembly: GCA_024226535.1. Lineage (GTDB taxonomy): Bacteria > Planctomycetota > Phycisphaerae > Phycisphaerales > SM1A02 > JAAELP01. The sequence continues at coordinate 20,460 of JAAELP010000444.1, forward strand.
ACATCGTCGGGCCGTACGGGGCCGATCGCTTCCAGCTCACCGGTGAGGACGTGGTCCTGCCCGCGTCGGTCGCGCCGGCGCTGAGCATGGTCATCCAGGAGCTGGCCGCCAACGCCTTGAAGTACGGGGCGTTGTCGGTGCCCGCGGGCCACGTGACGATCGACTGGACGGCGGTCCCGGTCGCCGGCGCACCGGAGCGCGGCCGGCAACTGAAGGTCCACTGGACGGAGGGCGACGGCCCGCCCGTGGCTCCCCCGAAGAGGCGAGGCTTCGGGACCGAACTCATCGAGCACATGATCTCGTATCAACTGCACGGCGAGAGCATGCTCGCGTTCGACGAGGCCGGCGTCCGCTGCACGCTCGTCATTCCACTCGAGACCGCGCCGGCCCGCGGGACCGAGAACTCCGGGGATCAACCCCCATGAACGACCCACGACCGGGAGCGCCGAACCGGCCCACCGAGAACGGGTTGGCCGGCCTGCGCGTGCTGGTCGTCGAGGACGACTACTTCGTCGCTCGCTCGCTCGGCGTGTTGCTCGGCGCCCTCGGCGCGGAGGTCGTGGGCCCGGCGTCCACCGCCGACCAGGCATGCGAGCTGGCGCGGGAGGAGGAGATCGACGCCGCGGTCCTGGACATCTCCCTGACCCCGGGCACGAGCGCTCCCGTCGCCCGTGCGCTCCAGTACCGCGAATGTCCGTTCCTCTTCGTGACCGGCTACTCCAGCATCGGCATGCTGCCCGACGATCTCCGCGGGTACCGCGTGCTGCTCAAGCCCGTGGACGCGGAGACGCTTGGGACGGCGGTACGGGAGCTGGTGGGAGCGACGCGGTAGCGGACGCGGACGCGGTATGCTGGCCGTGCCCATGCTCGAGATCCACCACGGCGACAACCTCCCGATCCTGCGCGGGCTTCCCGACGCGTCGTTCGACCTCGTCTGCGTCGACCCGCCGTTCAACACCGGCGCGGAGAGGCGCTACACGCGGACGAAATCCGTGCGCGACGATGATGGCGAGCACCGCGGCTTCGGTGGTAACCGGTACCGGACCGTCTCGCTGGGTACGCGGTCCTTCGATGACTGCTTCGACGACTTCCTCGCGTTCATGGAGCCCCGGCTCGTGGAGACCCATCGGCTCCTCGCGCCGGATGGTTCGTTCTTCCTGCACCTGGACTGGCGCGAAGTGCACTACTGCCGCGTGCTGCTCGACCAGATCTTCGGACGCGATGCGTTCATGAACGAGATCATCTGGGCGTACGACTACGGGGCGCGGTCGAAGAAACGGTGGTCGCCGAAGCACGACACGATTCTGTGGTACGCGCGGGATCCGAAGAACTACACGTTCGACTACGACGAGATGGACCGCATCCCCTACATGGCCCCGGGATTGGTCGGCCCCGAGAAGGCCGCGCGCGGAAAGACCCCGACGGACGTCTGGTGGCACACGATCGTGAGCCCCACCGGGAAGGAACGAACGGGGTACCCGACCCAGAAGCCGCTGGGGATCATCGAGCGCATCGTGCGCGTGCACTCGCGTCCAGGGGATCGATTGCTCGACTACTTCGCCGGCAGCGGCACGCTCGGCGCGGCGGCGGCCAACCTCGGCCGCGACGCGGTGCTCATCGACGACAGCGACGAGGCGATCCGCGTGATGCAGGAACGGCTGAGGAAAGCGGATCCGCGGGTGGCGCATCACGGTGAGGCAACCCCGAGCGCGGGGTGACGATCCCGCGTCCATGGCCGTGTCCGCGTCCGCGTCCGTGTCCGCTACGCCGCCAGGCTCAGGTCCAGGCCGTCTCGCAGGAGCTTCTCGACGTCATCGCCGTCCACCGCGGGGCTGAACAGTTCGCCCTGCGCGTAGTCGCACGCGAGCGCCTGGAGCAGCACGAGCTGGTCGACCGTCTCCACGCCCTCGGCGACCACTTCCATGTTCAGGTTGTGGGCGAGCTCCACGACGGCGTTGACGATCGCGCCGTAGTCGCGCTTCTTCTTCATGCTGCGAATGAAGTCGCTGTCGAGCTTGAGCACGTTGATCGGGAAGCCGTGCAGACAGCTCAGCGACGAGTGGCCGGTGCCGAAGTCGTCCATCACGAGCCCGACGCCGATGTCGCGCAGCTGCTCGAGGATGGCGTGGAAGGCACCGCTGTCGCCCATGACCATCGTCTCGGTGATCTCGAGCTGGAGCGACGAGGGCTTGATGCCCGTCTCCTCCACGACCCGGCGGATCGTCGCCGCAAGCTCGGGGTGCAGAAGCTGCTGGCGGGAGAGGTTCACGCTCACCGTCAGCCGATCGTGCTCGGGATATCGGATGCTCCACTCCCGGAGCTGCTTGCACGTCGACTCCAGCGCCCACTCACCGAGCGGCACGATGAGGCTCAACTCCTCGGCGAGGCTGATGAACTCCTCCGGGGGGACCATGCCGCGCGTCTCGTGCGGCCAGCGGATGAGCGCCTCGAACCCCGCCACCTTGCCGGTGTCGAGGGCGACGAGCGGCTCGAAGGCCAGCCGGAACGCCTTCTGCTCCACCGCATCGCGGAGTTCGCGCTCCAGGTCCAGACGAGCGACGACCTCGTTGTGCATGCCCTCGTCGAAGACGACATGCCGCGCCTTGCCGGAGGTCTTCGCGCGGTACATCGCGGTGTCCGCGTCGCGGATGACGTCGTCGGGGCTCTCGTACCCGATATCGCTGGTGACGATGCCGATGCTCGCGGTGGAGACGACCTCGTGACCGTCGAGGTTGTGCGGCACCGAGAGCTCCGACTGGAGTCGCTCGGCCACGCGCACCGCGTCCTCGACACCCCGGATGCTGTCCAGGAGTATGACGAACTCGTCGCCGCCGAGGCGAGCCGGCATGTGTCCGTCGTTCACGCGCGTCGGCGTGTCGATCGCACGCAGGTTCTTCGTCAGACGGTCGCCGATCCCCACGAGCAACTGGTCGCCGGCATCGTGCCCGAGGCTGTCGTTGATGATCTTGAAGCGGTCGAAGTCGAGGAAGAGCACGGCGAACGTGTAGTCCGGCACGCGTCGCGCTCGGTTGATCGCCTGGACCAGGCGGTCCATGAAGAACGCCCGGTTCGGAAGACCCGTCAGCGTGTCGTGGTGCGCCGCGTGACGGAGTTGCTCCTCCGCCTTCTTGCGGTCGCTGATGTCGGCGAAGGTGACGGCGAGACCGTCGCCGAGCTTCACCGCGACGAACTGGTACCACTGGCCCTCACGGCCGTGGTTGAACTGCCGTTCGCTGCGATACGGCAAGCCTGTCTCGATCACGCTGATGGCGTTGCCCGTCAGGTTCTCCGCCTGGATGCACGGGAACTCCTCGAGCAGGTTCTTGCCGACCAGGCCGGCTGCGGAGCGGCCGAGGATCTGCTCCGCGGCGTCGTTGACGCGCTGGCACTCGAAGTCGGTGGCCTCCCCGACGTCGTCGCGGACGGTCTTGAGCACGAGGACGCCGCTGAGCGAACTCTTGAGGATGCTGTTGAGCATCTCCTTCGCGGCGTGCTCGCCCTGCTCCGCGGCCGGCGCGGCCTGCGGCTGCACCGGGGCCTTCCGCGCCACTTCCCGCCGCCGGGGCGGCGCGCTCGGGCGCTTCTTCCTCTGGATCTTCACCGGCGGCGCCGTGGCGCGACCGGTCATCGACGGCATCCAGCGCACAAGACCGATCGTGAGCATCACGAACCCGAGGACGTAGCCGAAGACCTCCTGCAGCAGGCCCTTGATGACCGGCTCGATCCCGAGCATCGATGCGTCGAGCATCTCCAGGAACCGCCCGAAGAGCAGCAGCACGAAACCCGCGATGAGGAACGGCCAGACCGATCGCGGCACGCTGTTCTGCGCGCGGTTCGACCGGTGCAGCGCGATGAGCACCAGCGAGCCGGCAACGACGAGAATGATGTCTCGTAGCAGATCGATCATGAGCGGGACGTTCCGCCTCACTACTGTGCTCATGGTTGCCAATGCACCATGCGCCTGGTTCGATGGGGCATCGAGTGCGGTCTGATCGTGCGCAGCCCGGCCGCAGGCACCTCGAGGCCCCCTCTTACAATCGTCACGGTGACACGGCGAGGTTACGGCTTCTCGATGCCGATCTCCGACTTTCGAAACGATTATCGGCCCATGGCGCTCGCTCATCTTCGCTATCGGACGCGCCGGTGTCGCGATATCCTCAACGCGGTGAACCGACGACCCAGACCCGCAGAGCCTCCCGTGTCCAACGCGCTCCCCGCGCGCCGCGAGCTTGCCCTGCTGCGCGAGCTGAACGCGTACTCCGCCCGTCAGCGCAACGCCCGCGACGCCGACAAGTCGCTGCGATCTGCGTTGCGCCTGGCGATGGACTTCTTCGAGGCGACGGAGGGGTGCGTCGCGGGGCTACCCGCCCACGGGGAGCGGGCGGCGATCCTCTTCCATGTCCCCCGCGTCGACACCTGGCCGATGGACCTGATCGATCGCTTCATTCGCGGGGAGAAGGTCGTGCCTCCCCCGGACCTGATGATCGCGAGAATCCGGCGCCGCGGTCGCAAGTGGGGCGCGTTCGGCCTGCGCCGTCCCGGCGCGGACTTCCGGTGGGAGTGGCGGCGGGCGCTGTCGACGATCGCGGCGGTGACGGGTGAGGTCATCGAGCGAATCGACCAGGAGCGGATTCGCGACGTCCGCGCCCGCATCGACCGGAAGATCATGGAGAAGATCCGCCCCAAGGACCTGTTCTACCAGATCCTCGATGGTCTTCGCTCGCTCACCGGGTACGACCACTCCGCGTCGGTGTTGATCTGCAACGAGGAGGCCGACTCGCTCGAGGTCGTCGCCGAGCAGATCGCGTGGCGCAAGGGCAAGAGCCGGAGCGTCGGCCGTACACTGCCGCTGCCCGGTCCCGTGCGCGCGTTGCTCGAGCGCGAGGTCGTCTACGGCTTCCAGCGCCACGCCCACGGCTGGGTCGAGCTCGATGACCGCCCCGCCGCCGAACTGGCGGCGCTCGTGGACTACAACGCCGACCCCACCGGCGACGGCGCTCAGCCCGCCGAGGGCGCCGTCCTCTGCGCGCCGCTCGTCAGCCGCGACGGTCCGCTCGGCCTGCTGCGCGTGGCCTCCATCCACCCCGGGGCGCTCGGGCAGTACGAGGCCGATCTCGTCTCCCGGTTCCTGCCCCAGGCATCGGTCGCACTGCAGAACAGCCAGCGCACGCAGTCCCTGGAGCAGAAGATGGTCGAGGCGGAGCGCAAGAACGCGATGGCCGACCTCGCCCGCGGCGTCTCCCACGACGTGAACAACGCGCTCGGCGCGGTGCTCCCGCTCGTGCAGGAGATCCGGGTGGAGGTCAAGGCCGGCGAGGTGGATCCGCAGGTGATCGCACAGGATCTCCGGGAGATCGAGCGTTCGCTCCAGGTCTGCCGGCGAATATTCGGCGGCATGCTGCGCTTCGCTCGCGGCGCGACGCGGCGCGTCGGTCCCGTGCGTCTCCACGACGCGGTCCAGTGCGCGCTGGACATCCTGCGCGAGGGCCTGGAGCGACGCGAGATCACGGTGACCACCGACGTCCCCGAGACGCTGCCGCCGGTGCGCGGCCTCCAGTCGGAGATCGAGCAGCTCCTCCTGAACCTGCTGACCAACGCCGGCGACGCGACGCCTCCGGGGGGCCGGATCTCGATCCGGGCGATCCACGACGGCGCGGTGATCGAGCTGTCGATCGTGGACACCGGCTGCGGGATTCCCGCCGAGCTGCTCGCGCGTATCCGCGAGCCGTTCTTCACGACCAAGCGCCGGGGCACGGGGCTGGGTCTCGCGATCTGCCGCTCGATCGTCTCGCAGATGCAGGGCCGATTCCACATCGACAGCACGGTCGGCGAAGGCACGCACGTCACCGTCGCCCTCGCCACGTTGGAGGACCGCACGCCATGACGCTCGTCGCCACGCCCGCCCGCATCCTCGTCGTCGACGACGACGCCGGTATGCTCCGCGCCGTCTCGCGCGTGCTCGGGCGGCACCACGACGTCACCGCGCTGGTCTCGCCGGGCGCCGCGCTGGAGCAGGTGACGGCCCTCGCGCCGGACATCGCGATCGTCGACATCCGCATGCCCGAGATCGACGGCTTCGAACTGATGCAACGCCTGCTCGCGAAGCAGCCCGATCTCGACGTGATCCTCATGACGGGCAACGCCGTGGAGCCGGAGGCGCACCTGATCCGGGCGATCGAGGCGGGCGCGTTCTATTTCATCCAGAAACCGTTCGACCGGCGGGTCCTGCTGACCCTGGTCGATCGCTGCCTCCAGCTCCGGCGTCTTCAGAAGGAGCGACAGCGTCACCTCGATCGACTGGAGCGCGAGCTGAACGAGGCACGGCGCTTCCAGGACAGCATGCTCCCGGCGCCGAGCTGCACCATCGAGGGGGTCTGCCTCGACGCTCGTTACGAAGCGTGCACCGAGCTTGCCGGCGACTTCTACGACTATGCCCGCGCGCCCGACGGCCGCGTGGCGTTCGTGATCGCCGACGTATCGGGTCACGGCGCCTCCGCCGCGATGCTCACGGGAATCGTGAAGTCCGCGTTCCACGCCTCCGTCGACGACGCGTACGAACCGTTGCGCTTCGTCGAGCGCGTCTCCGAGGGCCTGCGCTCCTTCGACGGCTGCCGGTTCGTGACCCTCTTCGCCGGACGCGTCGATCCCACCGCGCAATCACTGATCTTCGCGAGCGCCGGACATCCCACCGCCATCCTCCGCCGCGCCGACCGCACCGTGGAGCTGCTCGAGTCCACCGGTCCGCTGATCTCGCCGATCTTCCGCAGCGTCCCGTTCGAGCAGGAGACGATCGCGCTCGGTACCGGCGATCAGCTTCTCGTGTACACCGACGGCGTGGTCGAGGCCGCCGGGCCCGCCGGCGCGTTCGGACACGCCCGCGTGCAGCAGGTCGTGGAGCGGAGCGCGCACGGCGGGGAGGCGCTCATCGACGATCTGCTGGAGCAGTTGGCGGAGTTCACGAACCGCCGACCGCGGGATGATGACGTGACGGTCCTGTGCGTGGGAACGTAAGGACGGACGCGGACGCGGTCAGCAGATCCGGCCCACCGTCTCGCCCAGCAGCGGCAGACGCATCTGGCGCTCGGTGAGGAACACGCACCCGTCGTCCGTGACCAGCACCATCTCCTCGAGGCCCAGGTAGCCGCGGCCGTCGAGGTTCTCGATGCCCAGCTCCAGCGTGAACACGCTGCCCGCCTCGATCGACCGCGTCGGAGTGTCTCCGTACCGCTCCCAGCGCGGTCCGAGGACGGCCCCGCCGTCGTGGGCGGCGCGACCGACCTGGTGACCGGTCGCGTGTCGGTATTCCGGGTACCCGGCGCCCGTGAGCGCCGAGCGCGCCGCCGCATCGACCTCCCAGCCCTGCGCGCCCGGCCGCAGCGTCTGGGCCGCCGCCGTGATGGCGCCGGCGACGGCCTCGAAGCCCTCGTGGACAGCCGGCGGTGGCGCCGACTCGCCGTCGCCCGGTACGTACCACGCTCGCTGCACGTCGGAGCAGTACTGGTCGAGGCACACGCCGAAGTCGAGATGGAATATGCACCCGGCACGGACGACGAGATCCGGCGACGGCAGACCGTGGCCGATCATCGAGTCCGAGCCGGTGCTGACGATCGGGCACTGCGCCGCGTCCCACGCCGGCGTTGCAGCGCGGCGCGCCGCCTCACCACGCATGTGCTCGGCGATCTCCATCTCGCAGCGACCTGCTCGCGCGAACGACGCCACGGAGCGGAACACGGCATCGGTAATCTCGATCGCGGCGCGGATCCGCGCGATCTCGCCCGCCGTCTTGCGGCCGCGCAGCGAAGCGATGATCGGCTCGGCGCTGCAGAGCGCATCGGCGTGGGGCGTCCCCGCCAGGTGGGCGCGGAGCCGGAGCATCATGCCGTGCGAGAGGCCGTCCGCCTTGACGTCGTTCTCCGAGTAGTTCACGGCGAGTCGCCCCGGAGCGAGCCGATCGAGCGTGCCGACGAGTGGCTCGCCGATCCCCTCGACGTACGGCACCACCTCCAGCCAGGCGCCGGTGCTCCGAACCGCCTCGTCTTCGTACTTGCCGACGATCGCGATGCGCTCGCCTCGCCGCGTGACGATCAGGGCGCTGGGCCAGGTCAGGGGCTGGCCGAGGATGATCGGGAGCATGGGATCGCCGGACTCCGTCGTCTCGCGGACGAACGTCAGCCAGGCGTCGATGCCGACCTCGTCGAGGATGCCCACGGCCTGCTCGACCTTCTCGATGACGAGGGATTCGCTCATGGGTGACCATGCTACGCGCAAGACCGCTCTTGACCTGAGGGGGGAGCCCCGGTGCAATGGAAGGACCCGTTCCGGGAGTCGGAGGAGCCGTGCCCGAGATCCGGATCAGCAGGACCCGCCGCGTGGGACACCACGCTCTCGACGAGGGCGAGGTGTCCATCGGTCGTTCCTCGTCCAACACCGTCGTGCTCAGCTCCCGATCGGTGAGCCGGGAGCACTGCGTGATCGAGACCGCCGATGGCGTTTCGCGGATCCGCGATCTCGACTCGCACCACGGAACCCTGGTGAACGGCGAGCGGATCGACGGCGAACGCGTGCTCGTCGAAGGCGACACGATCGGCGTCGGCGGGTTCGAGATCCACTTCGGCGCCGAACGCGAGGACGACCGGCCCGATCTACGCCACGCGCTCGACGAGCGGACCACGGCGCTGGAGCGGCGCGACGAGGAGCTGCGGAGCCGGGATCTCGCCTTGACCGAAGCCGAGACGGCTCTCGAAACGCAGGCGCGACGTCTCGAGGACGCGCGTGACGAGGCGCTCGATGCGGCGCGGCGCGAGCACCAGGAGACGATTGCGGAGCGCGACGCGCTGCGGACACGCCTCGAGGAGGCGAGCGCAGAGCTCGATGCGCTCAAGGCGCGACTCGACGAAGCGGAAACCGCGATCGCGCACCTCGAGGAGCGCGAGGTCGTGACCCGCGAGACGCTCGACTCGGAATCCCGGCGGGCCCGCGAGGCGCAGGAGCGCGTGGAGTTGCTGAGCCGCGAACTCGGCGAACTGGAAGCCGGTCTTGCGGAGGCCACGCACCGCGCCGACGACGCGGAGACGGCGCGGGACGAACTGCGGGCGACGGCCCGCCGGCTCCTCGCCACCGCCCGCGCCGCCGCCGAGGCGTGGCGGGTGTTGCCCTCGATCGAGCAGCTCTGGTTCGACGCCGATCGCGATGTTGCCGAGTCGGCCGAAGACGGCCCCGACGTGCGAGCCCGCGCCGAGGCCGAGCGGGAGCGGGCGGCGCGCGAGCTGGAGGCGGCGCACGGGCGGCTGGACGATGCCCTCGAGGACCTCGATACCGAGGTGCGTCACGGGCGCGAGGATCCCGTTCTCGACGACGGCGACTCGTCCCCCGAGCCCGCCTCGCGCCGGCGCTGGTGGCGGGCACCCCGCGCAAGCCGCTGATATCGGACGCCCCCGTGGAGAGTTGCGCGGCATGTTCCGCGCGCCGTCCCGCCCCGACCACCATCCGCGTCACCCCCCGGCGAGTCGGCGGTCATCCCGGCCGATTCGAGTCCCGGAGGGAGTGTGGCATGAGCGGGACGAGCAGCAGGAAGAAGCACACGACGCGACGCGCGGCCAGCGCGAGCGGCGGAAGAAGGGCCACGAACGGCACGAAGGCGACCTCGCGCAAGAAGGCCGCCGCCCGGACGGCCACGATCAAGAAGAAGACCCCTGGCAAGAAGACGGTCACGAAGAAGAAGAAGAAGAAGAAGACCGTCGCCCGCAAGAAGACCGTCCGGAAGAAGGTCCCGACGAAGAAGGTCCCGACGAAGAAGGCCGCGGGCAGGAAGACCACCGCCCGGAAGACCCCGACGCGACGCGCCACCGCCGTCGAAACACCGGCGGCCACGACGTCACCCGCGTCTGCTCCCGCCAATCCTTCCCCGTCCATGCACAACGGAAGCGGCACCATGCCGGCCCCCGTGCTCGCCGGCGCGGAGATGCTGCACTGGTTGAAGGCACGGGTCGATCGGCTCTTCGGAGCTTGACGCTCGCTGCGGACGCTACCCGCACGGCCCCCACGCCGTGACGAGCATCAGGATGTCGCCGAGGTTCACGACTCCGTTGTGATCGATGTCCTCGGGGCAGTCTCCGCACGCGCCCCAGGCGCCGATCATCAAGAGGATGTCGCGGAACCCGACGTCACCGCTGCCGTCGAGGTCGGCGGTGCACGGGTCCAGGGCGCAGACGCCCTGCGGGTTCGCCAGCGCGAGCTGAAGGCCGCCGTGCAGCACGCTGGTGCCGCTGTTGCCGCCGCTGCCGCACCCGCCGTGCGTGTGGATCGCGAGCGCCTTGCCGGTCGCCTCGTCGACGACCGGTGAGCCGGAGTTGCCGCCGGTCGTGTCGACCTGGTACTCGACGCGCGTGCCGGCGATGTAGACCAGCGGGCCGGTGTGCGTCTTCTGGGCCCAGTTCCACTGGGTCGCGACGGGCGTCTCCACGACGCCGAACCCGGTCACGCGGATCGACTGTCCCTGCGAGAGCGGCATCGACGTGGCCAGCTCGAAGAAGGCGCCTTGTGCTTCGTACGGAGTGAGACCGGTGTTGGAGTTCGGGAAGCACCCGAAGTACGCCCAGTCGTTCCCGATCCCCGCCCCGCCGTTGGTCTGCATCGAGGCCGGGTCGACCATGTACTGATCCTCGGGCCCGGGGTGCAGCGGCGCGCCGGCGCCCGTGGACAGCGGAACGTTGAACTCGACGACCTGCATCGCGCTGGCGCAGTGGCCGGCGGTCAGGAAGCAGTGGTTGACATCGTCGATGAGCCAGGTCGTGCACCCGGACGGGAATCGCCGCGCGACGCGCGGGTCCGTGGAGAGTTCGCGGTCATCGATGAAGCCGCAGATCGAGTCGGTCACGCCGAGATCGGTTGCGCCGACGGTCCCGCTCGTGATGAGCACGCGGCTCGGGGCGGCGCCGGGATCGGCGACGATCTCCAGCAGAACGGCGTCGCCGTTGAAGTACGCGCTGGTGTTCTGCCACTGCTGGACGTGCTTGGAGTTCATCCGCTGCTCAGCGCCGTCGGCGAGGCTCGTCAGCCGCAGGATCGTCGGCTGGCCCTTGCCGCGAATGGAACCGAGCTTCACATCGTCGAAGCGCAGGCGGAGCCAGGCCGCCTGCGGCACGATGATCGCCTTGGAGTAGATCACGCCGCGTTGCCGCGCGTGGTTGCGGACCCAGCCCGAATCGATGTCGAACCCGGCCTCGATCTCACCCGGCGGCTGCGACTGCGCGACCGCGGGGACGGTGACCATGAGCGCGAACGCGGCGAGTACGCCGCACAACAGCTTGAGCTTCTGCATCTCTTCTCTCATCCACCTTTGAGTGTGTTCCCAAGTCTGCGCGCCGCGGAGGTCGGAGCAACTCTAAAAGGAAGAAGCCCGGGTTCTTTTCCGGGTCGGTGGCGTGCCGGTCGACGTGGTTCGCCCTCGACCCGGCCTTATCGGACGGCCGCGGCGCGGCGTCGCCGATCGAGCAGGCGGTACTGGATCGACTCAGCAACGTGGTGGGCGGCGATGCCGTCGACGCGCTGGAGGTCCGCGATCGTCCTCGCGATGCGCCGGACCTTGTCGTAGGCGCGCGCGCTCAGCCCCAGCTCGGTCATCGCCTGCTCCAGCAGCATCCGGCTCGCGTCGTCGAGCCGCGCCCACCGGTCGAGGGCCGAACCGGGCAGCTCCGCGTTGACGAGTCGTCCCTGCCGGTGTCGCTGCTGGTCCCGCGCCATCCGGACCCGCTCGCGGATCGTCGCCGTATCGGTGCCGCGCTGAAGGCTCGACAGCTCGCGGAACGGGACCGCCGGTACCTCGACGTGCAGGTCGATGCGATCGACGAGCGGTCCGGAGACGCGATCGACGTAGCGATCCATCGCGCGGTGCGACGCCGCGTCGTCCGACATGTCGCCACGCGCGGTCGGGTTCATCGCCCCCACGAGCATGAACCGCGCGGGGAAGCGCACCGTGCCGCGGGTCCGGGCGACGGTGACGGTACCGTCCTCCAGCGGCTGGCGGAGTGTCTCGAGCACGGAGCGGCTGAACTCCGGCACCTCGTCGAGGAAGAGGACGCCGCGGTGGGCGAGGCTGACCTCACCGGGGCGCGGGATGCTGCCACCACCGACGATGGCCGGTCCCGACGCGGTGTGATGCGGCATCCGCACCGGGCGTCGCATCACCAGCGGCTGGTCGGGCGGCAGGCACCCCGCGCAGGAGTAGATCCGCGTGACCTCCAGCGCCTCGTCGCGCGAGAGCGGGGGAAGGACACCGGGCAGCGCTCGGGCCATCATCGTCTTGCCGGTCCCCGCCGGGCCGAGCATGAGCATGTTGTGACCGCCCGCGGCGGCGATCGTGATCGCGCGCTTCGCCGCCTCCTGGCCGCGCACGTCGGCGAAGTCCACCTCGGGCGTCGTCGCGTGGACCATCGCCTCGGTGTCCACGGGCGGGTGGGGCTCGATCGGGTGTACGCCGTTGAGGAACCCGACCAACTCCTCGATCGACGCGGCGGGATAAACACGCACGCCGTCCACGGCCGCCGCCTCCGCCGCGTTGACCGCCGGCACCACGACGCCGCGACGCCCCAGCTTCCGAGCGAGCAGAGCGAGGCTGATCGCGCCGCGCACACCACGCACGCGACCGTCGAGGGCAAGCTCGCCGGCGACGAGCAGCTCATCGAGACGAGGGCACCCGTCGTCCGGCGGAGCGATCGTGGAGTCGGCCTGGAGCACGCTGAGCGCGATGGGCAGGTCGTAGACCGGTCCTTCCTTGCGCAGGTTCGCGGGGGCGAGGTTCACCGTGAGCCGACCGCGCGGGTAGCGGTAGCCGCGGTTGCGCAGCGCCGTCCGCACGCGCTCGATCGACTCCCGCACCGCCGCGTCGGGCAGGCCGACGATCGTCGTCTTCGGGAGCCCCGCCGCGTGCAGGTCCGCCTCCACCTCGCAGGCGACGGCGTCGATCCCGCGAAGCACGAAGCTGGTCACCCGGGCGAGCACGGCGGGCATCCTAGAGCCCTCCCGGGGCCCGCGGCCGACAGCGGCGGTCCTTCTACACCCGTTGACCGCCGAAACACGGGCCGCGAAGATCCCAAAAAGAGCGCGAGCCCACTCCACGGAGATCCACCATGCGCACACTGCTCATCGCCGCCGCCGTCACGGCCCTTCTCGCCCTGCCCGCCTGCAACCAGATCATGAACTCCCATCGGGCGAGTCGATCGATCGACCAGTCGGTCGAGCACATCGCGACGAGCTCGCTCATCGTCGACACGGTCAACGGCAGCGTGGAGGTCGACGTCTCGCCGAGACACGACGAGGTCATCGTCCATGCGCGGCTCACCTGCGGCGGTCAGACCGGCGCCGAGGCGGAGCAGCGCGTGGCCGAGGCGACGGTGGAGATCAAGCGCGACACCTCACGCACCCTGACCATCAAGCCCATCTTCCCCGGCGGCACCAGCAAAGGCGACGGAGCGAGCTTCGTAGTCATGCTCCCCGCCGCCGACGGCGTGAGCATCGACGCGTCCAACGGCAGCGTGGGGGTCACCGGCACGACCGGCGAGCTGGTCGTCGATACGTCCAACGGCCCGGTGACCGTGCGAGGGCACGACGGCACCGTGCGCGTCGACACCTCCAACGGGCCCGTGATGATCGCGGACGCGACGGGGCCGGTCACGGTGGACACGTCCAACGGGGCGATCGACGTCTCACTGACACCGGGCAACGCGGGTCCACTGCGCGCGGATACGTCCAACGGATCGATCCGGGCGACCGTCGGTCACGCGTTCACCGGCCGCATGACGCTGGACACGTCCAACGCCCACGTGACGATTCGCGATGACGCGAAGCGCATCGTGGAGCGCACCGGCGACCGCGATCACAGCGAGATCGTCGTGGGCGAACAGGGACCGCCATCGCGGCTGGACACGTCCAACGGCGGGATCACGCTGGTGGTGGAGGGGTAGGCGGACGCGGACACGGACGCTCACACTTCGCGCAGCGCCAGGATCAGCTCTACTTTTCCGATCTGCTCGTCCAGCTCGCGGGCGATGTCCACGGGTTGGTGGCCGTCGTCGGAGAGCGCGTAGACGGCGGCGGTGAGGGGGTCCTGGACGTCGTTGTTCTCGACGCGGGGCGGGACGGGCGCGCGACGCTCCTCGGTGACGAGGGCGGCCGCTGACACGGGGGCCGACGCGAGGGGCGCTTCCTGTGGCGGCGACGCGGCGCCGCCCGCTCGCTCCAACTCGGCGATACGCGCATCGGCCTGGGCGATGAGCTGCTCCAACCGCTCGCTCCGGCCGTCGATCGTCGCCACGAGACGGCGCGTCGTGTCGAGCATCCCGGCCTCCAGGGAGTGAACGTCGTCACGGAGCCGCGCGTCGGAGCGGATCTTCTCGAGGCGTTCCTTTGGCGGCAGCGTCTCGGCCTGCCGGCGGGCGATCTTAGCCCGGGTTCGCATGACCATGAGGAACGCGAGCATCATGACGCCGGCGAGCATGAGGACGACGGCGACCACTTCCGGTCCGGAGATCTCCGGGGCACCGTCCGGCAGGGTCGTGAGGAGGCTCGTGGGCATCGGGCTCGCATAGTATCTGGACATGGTCGAGGTCGCATCCTCCACGGCTCGACGCGTGCCGCTCCCGGCGCGACGTCACTGGCTCACGGGCGAAGTCGCGCGGCGTCTCCGTGACTCCTGCGGCGTCGACGGCGGCGGGCTCGTGGTGGGCGTCAGCGGTGGCGCCGACTCCGTGGCCCTGCTTTTCGCCTGCGTGACGGCGGCGGAGCGGGACGGGACGTCGATGCCGCGCGCGGTGCACGTCAACCACCACCTGCGCGAGGGTGCCGACGACGATGCCGCCTTCGTGGAGAACCTGTGCGAAACGCACCGGATCCCCTTCCACGCACGAGACGTCTACCCGGGTCTCCGGCGCGGCAACACCGCCGAGCACGCTCGGACCCTGCGCTACGAGGCGCTGGCGGACGTCGCCCGGTCGCAGCGCGCCGGCGCCGTCGCGGTGGCGCATCACGGCGATGATCAGCTCGAGACGATGCTCATCGCGCTCGGTCGCGGGACGGGCGCCGACGGGTTGGCCGGCATGCCGTGGCGCCGGAGCATCGCCGACGGTGTCGCCCTCGTCCGCCCCCTGCTCGCGGCGCGGGCCACCGACTGCGCGGAGTACTGTCGATGTGCCGGCGTGACCTGGCGGGATGATCCCGGCAACCGCGATCGTGATCGCGTTCGCGCCCGCCTGCGGCAGGACGTCATTCCGGTCCTCGAGGAACTCTGGCCGGATGCCCCCCGGCGCGCGACCGGCGCCGCCGATGCCGTGGACACGGCGCGGGCCGCGCTCACCGCGGTGCTCGACGAGCGGTTCGGGCCACCGGATCGCCGCGCATGGGCGAGGGCCGACCTCGCCGGGCTCCCGGTGTCCGTCGTGGCCGCCGGTCTGCGTCGCGCCGCCCTCGACGCGGCGCCGGACCGGAGCGACGACTTCGGCCGACGCGTCCTCGAACCCGCGGCCTCCGCCATCCTCGGGTCCGCAATCGCCCCCCCAGCGGCAGCGCCGAAGCGTTTCGACTGGCCCGGTGGCCTGCGGTTGCACGTCGATACCCGCGCGGTGCGCCTGGTCGCGCCCGAATGATCACGTTCCTGCGGTCCGTCCTCTACGCCCTCCTCCCCCGCCGCCCCGGATCCGCCATGAACTCCACCCGAACCATCGTTCTCGTCGGCCACTGCGGCCCCGACATGTTCATGCTCAAGACCGCGGTGAGCCGCGCCGTCGGCGCCGTGCCGATCGAGTCGATCAACGACGCGGAGACGCTCGCGCCGCACCTGCACGGAAAGACCGTGCTGCTCGTCAACCGCGTCCTCGACGGCGCGTTCCCGAGCGACAGCGGGATCGACCTCATCGGCGAGGTCGCCGACGGCGCCGATGCGCCGACGTGCATCCTCATCTCGAACCTGCCCGAGGCGCAGGAACGCGCGATCGCCGCCGGCGCGATGCCGGGATTCGGAAAGAACGCGTTGTACGACGCGACGACGGCGGAGATCCTGCGCGAAGCGGCCGAGTGATCAGCCGCTGCCCACGCGATCGGTGATCGCCTTGCCCACGCGCTCCGCGCCGTTCATGTACGGGCGCAGCGGCGGCGGCACCGTGAGCGTGCCGTCCTCGTTCTGGTGCACCTCGATGATCGGGATCAGGATGCGCGGGGAAGCGACGACGGTGTTGTTGAGGCTGTGGCAGAACACCGTGCCACCGCTCGCGTCGCGGTAGCGCAGGTTGAGCCGGCGGCACTGGTAGTCGTAGAGACGCGACGCGGAGTGCGTCTCGCCATAGGCGCCCGTCGGCACGCCATCGGGCCCCTCCTCGCCGCGGCTGGGCATCCAGCACTCGATGTCCACCATGTCGGCGTTCTTCGGACCCAGGTCACCGGTGCAGCACTGGAGCAGACGGTAGGGAAGCTCCAGACGCTGAACGATCTCCTCGACGATCGACATCATCGTCGCGTGCCACCGCCGACTCTCGGCCTCGTCGGCGCGGCAGATCACCACCTGCTCGACCTTGTCGAACTGGTGGATGCGGTAGAGCCCGGCGGTGTCCTTGCCGGCGGCGCCGGCCTCGCGCCGGAAGCACGTCGAGACCGTCGCGTACTGCAACGGAAGATCGTCGGCGTCGAGGATCTCGCCCTTGTGCAGGCCCATGAGGCCGACCTCGCCGGTGCCGGTCAGGAAGAGGTCGTGGCCGGATCCGCGGGTCGACTCCTCGATGTGGTACGCCTGGTCGCGTCCGGACGGGAAGAAGGCGGTCCCCTCCATGCACTCCTCGCGCACGATCACGGGCACGGACGTCGGCCGGAAGCCGTGCTCGTTGGTGATCACGTCGAACGCGTAGCGAAGCACGGCCTGGTGCAGCCGCATGCCGTCGCCCGTGAGCACGTAGTGACGCGTGCCCGCCATCCGCACCGCGCGCTCGAAGTCCACCCAGCCCTGCCGCTGCATGATCTGGATGTGCGACACCGGCGTGAAGCCGCGCTGCTCGACGAACGAACGGCTCGCGTCGAAGCCGTCGGGGTTCCAGCGACGAACCTCGACGTTGTCCTGCGGTCCCCCGCCCTTCGGCACGTCGTCGTCCGGGGGAAGCGGGACCTTCACCAGGTGCTCGCGCCACTCCGGCTCGATCTGCGCGATCTCCTGCTCGCACTTCTGGATCTGGGTCTTGAGCTGCACCGGGCGCTGCTCGAGGGCTCGGATCTGGTCCTCCAGCGCGGAGCGCTCGGCATCCGCGGCGCTCTTGAGCTGCCCCTTGAGCTTGCCGATCTGCGGACCCGTCTCCTTGCCGAGGCTCTTCTGCTCGCGGCGACGCTCCTCCATCTCGTGACGAAGACGCCGGATCTCCTCGTCGAGATGGAGCAGGCGATCGATGTCGACATCGATTCTCTTCTCGCGAGCCCCCTGCTTGAAGCGTTCGGGATCGGCGCGGAGCTGCTTCAGATCGATCATGCGGCGATTGTAGCGGCCGACCTACCGCCGGTAGTTCGGCGGCACCGCCCACCGCATCTTGTCCAGCAGGATGTCCCAGTACGTGTTGTCCGGGTTGGTCACGAACCGCGCGGTGCGATCGTGGCGGCGGAGGATGACGCGATCCCCGGCGTTGAGAGGCGCCGGGGGCTGGCCGTCCTGGATGAGCGACGTGCCCTCGTTGGCGCGCATGACCTCGATCTGGAGCGTGGACGTCGCGCAGACCACGATCGGACGGAACGCGAGGCTGTGCGCGGCGAGCGGCGTGATCGCCATCGCCTCGACGGCCGGGTGGACGATGGGCCCGCCCGCGGAGACGTTGTACGCGGTGGAGCCCGCCGGCGTGGAGACGATGACCCCGTCCCCGGTGAGCACCGGCCCCGCCGCGTCGTCCACCGACAACCGCAAAGCGATCATGCTGAACGGCGCTCCCGACGTCACGACGGTGTCGTTGACGGCGAGCCCCGCGTAGGTCGTCTCCCCGGCGGCGTTGCGCACCATCGCCTCGAGGACCATGTGCTCCGACACCGGCGGCGCGGGGCCGAAGAGCGCCGCCGCGTGCCGTTCGAGATCCTGCGCATCGAACTCGGCAAGGAAGCCCAACCGGCCCACGTTGACGCCGACGAGAGGCACCCCCGTGGGCAGCAGACGCCGGGCCTGGGCGATGAGCGTGCCGTCGCCGCCGATGGCGATCGCGAGATCCGCCGGAATGTCCGCCGGCAGCGCGTCGCCGTTGGCCTCCTGCTGAATCACCTCGTCCGCGTGCCGGCGCGCGACCTCGCGCACCTCCACCGCGCACTCGGCCACGGCGGGATTGGTCTCGTTCGCAAGCAGCAGCACACGCGGGCGGGCGGACATGGGGGAATCCTACGACACGAGACCCTTCGTTAGCCGCATGAACGCCGTCTCCAGGTTCACCTGCTCCTCCTGCATGGAGCAGA
Source organism: Planctomycetota bacterium (assembly GCA_024226535.1). Classification (GTDB taxonomy): domain Bacteria; phylum Planctomycetota; class Phycisphaerae; order Phycisphaerales; family SM1A02; genus JAAELP01. The sequence continues at coordinate 38,916 of JAAELP010000444.1, forward strand.
GGCGGAAGCCTTGGGCGATGAGGCGGTTGGGAAGCTCCGAGACCATCAGCCCGCTCTCGGGATCGATCGTCACGTCGATCCGCAGCGTGCCGTTGTGCTGGGTCAGGTCGATCTGGGTGATGCCGTGGACCTGGGCGAGGAGCTGCGCGGCCTGCTCGGCGCGGTCCTCGACGATGATGTGCACGATCGTGCCCATGCTCGCGCGGGACATGATCTCGCTCACCGGACCGGAGAAGATCAGCTCCCCCTGCTCGATGATCCCGACCGTGTTGCACAACTCGGCCAGCTCGTGAAGGATGTGCGAGCTGATCACGATCGTCTTGCCCATCCGCCGCAGCTCCTTGAGCAACTCGCGGATCTCGATGCGGGCGCGGGGATCGAGGCCCGACGCCGGCTCGTCGAGCAACAGCACCTTCGGGTCGTGCAGCAGAACGCGGGCCACCGACAGCCGCTGGCTCATGCCGCGGCTCAACCCGTTGACTTCGGAGTTCGCCTTATAGCTCAGGTCCGTCAGGTCGAGCACGTCGCGCACGACCTGGTCACGCTGCTTGCCGTGGATGTTGTAGCAGGCGGCGAAGAACTCGAGGTACTCGCTGACGACCATGTCGTCGTAGGCGCCCATGAAGTCGGGCACGTAGCCGATGATCGGCCGGATCTGCGGGTTCTGGTACCCGATGACCTTGCCGGCGATCCGCGCCTCGCCCCACGTCGGCTTGAGGAGCGTCGCGAGGATCTTGATCGTGGTGGTCTTGCCGGCGCCGTTGGGGCCGATGAAGCCGAAGCAGTCGCCGTCCTCGATCGCGAGGTTCAGGTTGTTCAACGCGACCAGCTCACCGTACTTCTTGGTGAGGTTGATCGTCTCGATCATGGGCATTGACGGTTTTCCGTACGAGGCCGCGGGGCACCGGGGTTCTTCGTGGCGGACGGGGGTCGGTCTCGGACCAGACGATGCTACGCGTCGTCGGTCTTCTGGATCGGGAAGGCGAGCGACTCGGCGATGGGCAGGGGCCGGATCCAGCGGATCATGGTGGTCCCCTCGCTTTGGACCTCCCGCCCGTCCACGCGCAGGGGGATCGGAAGCTCGGAGTCTACGAAGCCCATCACGATGAGGCACGGTCGGTTGAACCAGGCGGAGAGGTCGAGCTCCCGCCCGAGCATCCGCTTGGCGATCATGGCCGGAGGGTTCGTCTCCTTCGGGGCCTTCAGATACTGCGGCGGTCGAAGCTGCCGGTAGATGCTCAGCATCTCCATGAACGTCCGGCGTCTGGCGAGGTCGAGGCTCGTCGCGCCACCGAGCAGGTTCGACCCCTCGAAGGGTCGAACGTACCGCCCGTAGATGTTCTGCTCGAGGTGGTGCTCGGGGGTGAGGGAAGGCATCGAGTACGTATCGCCACCGTCGAGCGGAAGCGGACGCCACATCCGGCCGACGTTGAGCATCTCGCCCGACGACCGCACCCAGATCTGCTCGTCCTCGCCGGAGGTCGCGTAGCGTCGAGCCCGGACGCGCTTGCTGGAGATCCAGATGCACGTCATGTGCTCGAGCGGCGCCGTGAACTCGTTCATGATCGATCCGCGCAGGGTCTCGTTGCCCCGCGGGTCGATTTCCACGCGGATCGGATCGTTCGGATCCTCGGCGATTCCGCCCCATCCGGGATCAACGCCGCCCCGCCAGTTGGCGTAGAGCTGCGTCGCGGTGGAGCGCGTCGGCAGGTCGTAGTCGTCGGGGTTCCGGCTGACGTCGACCCGGTAGCGGTCGGCGTTGGGAAACTCGTGTGAGGCCTCGCGCGGCGGCGTCCACGGGTGCAGCAGGTCGCGGGCCGCGGGCACGCCTTCGGACGCCTCCTCGGATTCGATCGCGATCGACGTGCTCCCGTAGCCGGGCAGGTAGACCGACAACCATGAAACGGCGCGCTGGCGTTGTGGATCGGTGCCGAACTCGTCGGCGTCCCCCGGCGTCCGGGCGATGTGGTCGAGGAACGTGAGGTGCCGCACGCTGACCTCGTTCTGGCGGAGCAGGTTCACGCCGCCCCAGGCCACCGCGGTGAATACGCCGGCGGCGGCGGCGAAGAACAGCCACGCGTGCTGCGTCCGCTTGTAGCTCTTGAGGGTGTAGAAGCCACCGGGCCCGGCCACGATCCAGTACGCGATGAACAGGAGGACCGCCATGAGCAGCCCGGCGCTCGCGCGGCCGGACATGTTGATCTCGTTTCGGAAGAGCTGGCCGGTGCCGACGTTGAGCTCCAGCGGGGTGCTCCGCGTGAGCCGCTCGCGCTCGCGCAACGCGCCGAGCTCCGATGAACCTGGGGTGTCCGCGCGGCGGCCGAGGACCCGGTTCCAGAAGACGTCCGCCTGCGGCAGGCTCACCATCAGGTTGTTGTCCATCAGGAACGTGCCGGTGAGCTGGCTCATGTCGAACCCGATGATCGTGATACGCCCGTGCCCGAAGAGGCGCTGCACGACGATCACGCGCCCGTCCGGCGTGGCGATGAGCGGCTCGTAGCCGTTGCTCAGCGCGTCGAACCCCGCCGCGTAGTCCTTGAACACGCGGAGGCCGAGCACCGGGTCCTTCACGCCTCGTCCGAACCCGCGCGACTTGCTGAGGATCGGCAGCAGCGAGGAAACGCGCACCTCCTCGTCCCGGCGCGGTGACTTGGTCGGGAGCATGTCCTCCAGGTCGGTGCGCCCGGCCTCGCCGAGACCCCAGGGGTTGGTGTCCTCCGGGAGCGAGATGGCGAGGTGACCACCGCGACGCACCCACTCGCGGAGCGCGTCCGCCTGCGCCGTGGGCAGGTCCTGCGGCACCGCGCCGGACCACGCCAGCACGTCGAGGCTCTTCAACCCCTCCCACCGGTCGGGAAGGTCCTCCGGACGAAGACCGTATACGGCGATCGTGTCCTCGTGATCGGTGAAGGTCAGCGTGCTCGTGGCGGTGCCGAGCCGGAGCTGACCGAGCCCCATGCGTGACGACCCGACGACGCCGACGAGGGCGTCGAAGACCTCCACGCCCGCCCGCGCGGGCGGATTGACGCGCGTGCCGCCCAACTGGCCACCGCGTTCGCCGTCGGCGTACTCGTAGACGCGCAGCACCCAGTACGAGTTGGGGTTCGTATCCGGCGAGATCGGCGCGTACAGCCAGACGCGTCGGGGCCGCCCCTTGGTGAGCGTCACCGGCCGCCCGTACTCGGCGATGTCGCCGTCGGCGTTGGAGACCTCCCACTGGACCCAGACCGCCGTGGCCTCGTCCAGCCCGCTCTCCGGAAGCGCCGTGAGCTTCGCCCGCAGACCGGTGATCTCCCCCGCGCGGTACTCGCCGCCGAGACCGAACTGGTCCATCTCGACGAGCACATCGCCATCCTGCGCCACGGCAGCACCGGAGACGAGGACGGCGAGCAACGCGGCAAGGGCCGGAATCCACCTGGACCGGATCACGGGGCAAGTGTAGCACCCCCGGCGGGGTCCCCCGCCCGGGACGGCAGGTCCGCCGTCAAGTCGCCCCCGACGCGGACCGATCAAGCGAGCATGTCCGCTCTCTCCCCGTCCAACCTCGTCTGGGTCCTGATCGCGCTGGTCATCGCGTGGTTCGCGCTCGGTTACCTCAGGGTCATCGGGTACGAGTACCACAACGCGGTCCTCTGGCACAATCTCCGCGTGCAGGTGCAGAACCTGCGCCACGACCAGAATCGCCGGCTCAAACGGATCGAGCTCAACGAGTCCGGCCCGCAGGCCCCGGATCGCCAGCGGTCCGTCGCCGACCCGGTTCCCCAGGACGACGCCAAGGCCCAGGCAGAGGCGCAGGAGGGGATCGAGGTGGCGGAGGCGGCGTAGGGGACGCCCCGGGGAGTGCCAGGCTCACCGGCCGGGCGGCCGCGGTCAGGAACTCGCGGCCATCGCCCCGAAGCTCCCGAGCATCGCCACGTGCGCCCGGATCCCGCGTTCGAAGCACTTCAGCTCGAACTTCTCGTTCGGCGAGTGCATGCGGTCATCTTCGAGCCCGAAGCCGACGAGGATCGAGTCGAAGCCGAGCTTCTTCTGGAACGCGCCGACGACGGGGATCGACCCCCCGCTGCCGATGAGCACCGGCGGCTTCCCGAAGGCTGCGAGCAGGCCCGCTCGCGCGGCTTCGAGATACCGTGACTCGGTGGGCACGCGGATCGCCGGCTCCATGCCGAACGGCGTCACCTCCCAGCGGCATCCGGGCGGCGTGCGCTCCTCGAGGAACCGCATGAGCCCGTCGTACACGGCGCTCGGATCCTGGTCGGCGACGAGCCGGCAGCTCACCTTCGCCGACGCGTGGGCGGGGATGACGGTCTTGGCACCCTCCCCGATGTAGCCGCCCCAGATCCCGTTCAGCTCGCACGTCGGGCGCGACCACGTGCGCTCCAGCACGCTGCGGCCATGCTCGCCCGTGGACCGATCGAGCCCGGCGCCGGCGACGAACCCCTGCTCGTCGAATCCCAGCGACTGCCACTGGCGACGCTCGTCGTCGCCGATCTCGCGCACGTCGTCGTAGAAGCCGGGGATCTGCACGACCCCGTCGTCGTCGTGAAGCTGCGCGAGCACGCGCGTGAGCGCCGTGATCGGGTTGATCACGGCGCCGCCGTAGATGCCCGAGTGCAGGTCGTGGCTCGGCCCGTGCAGGCGGATCTGCGCGTAGAGCAAACCGCGGAGCATGTACGTGATGGCCGGCGTGTCGACGTCCCACATGTCCGAGTCGCTGATGAGACACACGTCGCAGTCCAGCTCGTCTCGATGGGCCTCGAGGAAGGCGTCGAGGCTCGGGCTCCCGGACTCCTCCTCGCCCTCCAGGAGCACCGTGATCCGCGCGGGCAGGGTGCCGTGCACCTCGCGCCACGCGCGGAACGCCTCGACGAACGTCAGGAGCTGTCCCTTGTCGTCCACCGCGCCGCGGGCCACGACCTTCTCGCCGTGGTCGGATGCCATCACGACGGGCTCGAACGGGGCGCTGTGCCAGAGATCCAGCGGATCCGGCGGCTGCACGTCGTAGTGACCGTAGTAGAGCAGGTGCGGGGCGCCGGGCGGACCGTCGTTCTTCGCGAGCACCATCGGGTGCCCGGCCGTGTCGCGCACCGACGCGTCGAACCCGATGTCGGCAAGCTCTCGGGCGCACCACTCCGCGGCGCGGCGCGTCTCGCCGGCGTACTCGGGATCGGTGCTGATGCTCGGGATGCGGAGCAACTCCAGCATCCGCTCCCGGGACGCGTCCAGGGTCGCGTCGACCTGCTCCAGCACCGGGACCAGGGATTCGGGGATCGCCGCGTTCGAGGTGGTCATCGCTTCGCTCCGGGGGGGTTGGAGCGGCGATTGTACTCAGGACGGCAGAGCGGCGGCGACGAGGTACAGCACCGTCACGGCGCCGATCGTCATCATCGCCAGGAACGCGAGCCAGCGGTGCGTTCGTCGCGGGGGGCTCGGCAGGGTTTCGTCGATCGGGCCGTGCAGCTCGAACGCGGGCTCGACGAATCCCTCCATCTCGGCGTAGCTGCGCGCCGGCCGCTCGCGAAGGTCGCAACCGCAACGTGCACAGTGCTCGGCGAGGCCGCCGTCGAGCAGCGCGCCGTCGTATCCGCAGCACAGGCAGCGTGGGATCAGAAGCCGGTGATCGATGCTCGAAACCTTCTCCGCCATCGCTTTCTCAACGTACCACCGACCGGGGCCGATCTCAAGGGAGTCATTCGGAAACGCCGCCCCCTCGGCACACGGCGCGTTTCCGCGTGAGCGGCCAAGAACCCTGGAACACCTCGACGGCCGGTCCGGTCATGAAGACGTGGTCCGTCGTTTCATCCCAGCGAAGACGGAGGTCGCCGCCCGGCAGGTGCGCCAGCACCGCGCGGGCGGTCCGCCCCGTCCGGCGCCCGGCCACGCAGACGGCCGAAGCGCCGGTGCCGCAGGCGCGTGTCGCGCCGCTGCCGCGTTCCCAGGTGCGCATCAGGACTTCTTCGCGCGAGACGACCTGCACGAAGTGGATGTTGACCCGCTCCGGGAAGATCGCGTGACGCTCGAGGATCGGACCGACGATCTCCAGTGGCACCGCGGCGACGCGCTCGGCGAAGAGGATCGCGTGCGGGTTGCCCATGGAGACGCAGGTGACGCGCGGCTCGACACCGCCGTCACGGTCCCACCGCGCGGGAAGATCGATCTCGCCCCACGCCGACAACGGCACGTCCACGACCGCGTCCGTCGGCCCGGACCTGAGACCCGCCGGCGGCCGAACCGGGATCAGCGCCGGCTCGAGCCGCGGGGCGCCCATGTCCACGGTGACCTCGGACACGAGCCCGTCGTCGTCGAGCGCATACGTCAACTCGAGCACCCCCCCGCCCGTTTCCACCCGCATCGGGTGCTCGGCGCAGAGGCCGTGATCGCGCGCGTACTTGCACACGCAACGCACGCCGTTCCCGCACATCTCCGCCTCCGAGCCATCGGCGTTGAACATCCGCATGCGCACGTGCGCGGCGGATCCGGCGGTCGGCGGCAGGATGAGGATGAGCCCGTCGCCGCCGACCCCGAGATGGCGGTCGGCCACCTCGCGGGCGAGCGCGAGCGGATCGGCGACGGCGTGCGCGTGTCCGTCCACGTACACGTAGTCGTTGCCGATGCCGTGCATCTTGGTGAACGGCAACCCGGGGTGAGCGCTCATGGCGCGTCGGCTCCGTTGGCGATCGTGGTCGGCGTCGGGGGAGAGCCGGAATCCCAGGTCAGCGCCGTCGCCACCGCCCCGAGCACGAGCGCGACCGCCGCGACGACCTTGACCCAGCGGACCAGGCGGTCGATGGCCAGCCCCTTGACGGGGCGCCCGACCAGTGACTGGAGATACTCCTGGCGCCACCTGATCGATCCGTGCCGCCAGCTCCGGCGGCCCGGGTCGACGGTGTTGAGCCGCGCCACGCCGCCGAGGGCGCCGTGCATCGCGCCGACCGCCTCCTCGGTGATCCGGGCGTCCGTGGCGTCGGTTTCGCCGAGTCCGCTGAGGTGCTGCACCGCGAAGGTGTCCGCCTGTCGCTCGTACCGTCGCGACACCCAGCCGAAGGCGAGCAACGCCGCCACCGCCGCCACCGCGGTCGCCGCGCCGTCCACCCACGCCACCGTGCTTGCGTCCGACCGACCGCCGATCGCGTCGATCGCCAGCAACGGGACGGTGACGATGAACCCCGCCGCCATGAGCAACGCGAACAGCGTGAGCACCAGCCACGGCAGGTGATGCCTCCGCACGTGACCAACCTCGTGCGCCATGACCGCGCGCACCTGCTCGCGCGGCAGTGCCTCGACGAGCGAGTCGGTGAGCAGAACGTACCGCAGGAAACCGAGCACGCCCATCACCGCGGCGTTGATCATCGAGCCATCCGTACGCCACAGCAGGAACTGGCGGACCCGGACTCGGTGCCGGCGGCAGACTTCGTCGAGGTCGTCGCGCACCGGCCCGGCGCCGAGCGGCTCCACGCTCAGGACGAGCCGCGCGAGCAGCGGCGCGATCGTGAAGACGGTGAGCCCCGCCGCGAACGTCGCCGCGTCGGCCCACCACGTCGGCCATCGATCCTGACCGAAGCGAGCGAACACGAGGTGGATCGTCTCGGCCACGCCGAGGATCAGCAGCACCGGCACCAGCAGCAGGAGCAGGTGGGTCCGCACCTGCTGGAGGACGTACTGGCCGCGGCTGGGGATCCGGTAGATCGGCTGGCCGGTGTCCAGGCGCCTCAGGAGCAGCGCCTCGCGCAGGCGGCGCTCGATCGGGTAGTGCAGGTACCAGAGACCGAGGGCCCCGGCGAGCGGCGGCAACAGGACGATGAGCTCGTCGAGCAGGATCCAGTCGCCGATCACCGCGCGGACCGCCGCGAGCCATCCCAGCAGCAGCACCGCCGAGGCGTGGGCGACGACGATCGCCCAGCGCGCGACGGCGAGCATGCGGTCGGCGGCGATGATCGGGCCGGGCGCCTGCCCGCGCGCCAGCCGCCGATCGCACCGCCGCAGGCCCAACGCCGCCAGGAGCAGGATCGCGAGGACCGGCCCCAGCGCGAGCACGGTCGTCCACGGCGGATCGAGAAGCGGCTCGGTTCGCGCGAGTCCGGGCGAGGAATCGGCGATGAGCACGATCGCGACGATGATGATTGGGAAGAGCTGAGTCACGGAGGGGAAGGCACGAAGGGTGCGCGGAGGCTCATCCTATTCCGCGGGTCCGGCGAGGTTGGCGGGCCGGCGAATCTCGCCGAAATCGACCACGACCGGACCGTGCCGGTAGAAATCGACGTTGAGCGCGTCGCGACGAACGTACGTCAGCACGAGACAGTTGGCGCGGAGACGCTCGGCGTAGGCGATGTCCCCTTCCCCCGGACCGGCGAAGTCGTCGTTGGCGTGGCGCTGCGCGTGGAAGTGGAAGTGCAGAAGCGAGGTGTAGCCGGCGTCGACCATCGGTTGCGACGCCTGGAATCTGCGGTCGTGGACGCGCACCCCCGGCGCGAACTCGACGACGCGGAACCCGCCGTCCGGACCCGGCGCGAGGACACCGCCGTACTCGGTGGTCTCGTCGAGCAGGTCACGCTCGGCGATCTCGAAGAGCGCGGCGACGACGCGCGTGTCGGCGAGGGCCTCGGACACCAGCGTGAGGGCGAGCAGGTCGCCCCAAGTGAGGGCGTCGCGCCATGGGTGCAGGGGCCGACGCGGGTCCGCCAGATCGTTGACGGAGTTCCACTGGTGCGACCGGAAGCGACGGCCCCGCAGGCGATCGTCGAGGTCCGCGGTAAGCGAGGCGGCGTCCCGCTCCAGCAGGTCCGGCCGGTGCCGCGCGGCGGTGAGCACGACCGGCAGGTGGCGAAGCTCCAGGTCGCGTCGATACTCCGGCGGCAGCGTCGCGAGCACCGCAAGCGTCTCGGACAGGAAGGCCTCGTGCTCGGGCGTCAGGAGCGTGCGCAGCCAGAGGATCTCCTCGCGGTTGTGCGGCACCACGCCGAGATCCCGTTCGCCGCGGATCAGGTCGGCGATGAACAGGTCGTCCGGAGCCGGCTCGTACGCCGCCAGCACCTGGATCAGCGCATCGCGTCGACCCAGCCGGTGCAGCAGCTCCCAGCACCGCGTGCGCAGGCCCTGCTGAGCCACGCCGCGGGTGGTCAGGAACATCTCGAGCAGACGCGGCTCGACCTGGTCGTCGCCACCCCAGAGCCGAGCGAGGGCGACGAACTCTGGCCGCTCGTGCTCGGGCGCAGAGCCCGCGGGGCGCGACCAGCTTCGGACGAGCGCGGGCGCGAGGTCGTCCCAGCCGGCGTCGGCGATCCGCGCGCAGGTGAACTCCAGGGCGCCCCAGTTCTCGATTACCGGGACACGTCGGGCCAGCAGACGCCGAAGGCTCACGGGGTCGTCGGCGAGCAGCACGTCGAACGCCGCGGCGCGGACCTCCGTGCGGTAGCCGGGCCGCCACACCGCGCCGGCGAGGGCGGACCACGCCGAGTCGTCGTCCGGCGACGGCGGATCCAGACGCTCGACGGCGACGAGTTGTCGCCGCGCGCCGGTTGCGGGATCGCCGAGCACCGCCACCGGGTCGTCGACACGCGGGGCCGGGCTGCACCCACCGACCACGCCGACGGCGAGCAGAACCAGGAGCGGTGCTAGAATCACGTGCATGGTGCCCTGTCCCTCAGATCCTCAGCTCTCCGAGACCGACGACGTGCCGCTGCGCGAACGGGTCCAGGCGATTCTCAACCTGATCCGTCCCGCAATCCAGTCCGACGGCGGCGATCTCGAGCTTGTGGACGTGCGAGACGACGGGACCGTCCTGGTCCGTTTCCATGGGGCCTGCGTCGGCTGCCCGTCGAGCGGCATCACCCTCCAGGTGGGAATCGAGCGGCAGCTCAAGGACCGAATCCCGGAGGTAATTGGCGTCCAGACGGTCGAGTAGGGAACACCCCACCCCGCTGAAACGCCCATGGGACGCCGAATCTGCGCCAACGAGCCGCTTGTGGAAGGGGGTCGGGTTGGTGTACCCTGTCCTGCGGTGGGAACGCGCATGAACGCGCCAACGTTGGGCAGGAGGTCCGTGGCATGTTGGTGATCACGAGACGGGAAGGGGAAGAGGTCGTGATCGGTGATCCAGCCGATCCGGCAGGTATCGTTCGAGTGGCATCGATCAAGGGCGACCGCGTAAGGCTGGCGTTCGACTTCCCGCGGCAGGTGGACGTCCACCGCCGGGAGGTCGCCAACCAGATCCTCGCGCAGAAGCCCGCGATCGTCGGCACCATCCGGCCCACGCAGGCCGGTTCGCGGTAGCCGATCGTCAAACGGACCAGTACCCCCGCCTTCCCGGCGGGACCGCACCACGAGGTTGTCGTTGCGCCGACGGCCCTGCCCTGCTCATGCGGGGTCGGGGGCTGGGCCCATTGGCCCATGGGCTCGGCGGCCCATGGGCCAATGGCAGTTGGGGGGGTGGCCCGCCAAGCCCCGGCGGGCACGGTCCGGCCGCTCCGTGCCGGTGTCCCGCCTCGTCGCAGGGTCGTCCGTGACCCCAGTTCCTCACGATCGATTGCGGCCCTGGAGCTTGGCGGACGGCCAGACCGCCAGCCTCCAGCGACCATTGTCGCGAACGTCGACGTTCCGACCCGCCTTCCGTGGCAAACCGGTCACCGGCGTCGCTCGCACGCGAACGCGTCCCTGCGTCTGCGCGTGCTCCCGGGTGCTGACAGAGCAGGCTCGGGCGCCGGCCCGCGACGGCGCGGAGCGTGTCCCCTCCGGACGCGCGCTCGACCCCGACCACGGACCGTCTGCCCGAACCGCTCACTCCGACTCCCCTCGGCGCTGCTCCTCGTGAGCCCTTCGCGCCTGAAGCACGATCTCGGCGTGCTTCGCGAGATTCTGCTCCCGCCGGTCTTCCCAGACCGATGGGGGCCTCAGCTCCAGATGGTCCTTCACCCCCAGAATCACGATCCCCTGCTCGACCCCGATCAACCGCAGCAGCCGCTCCGGCAGACGCACCCGGCCCGCCTTGTCCGGCACCATGTGCCTGGCCTGCGAGAAGAGCATCTCCTCGAACGCCATCATCTCCTCGGCCGGCAGCAGGGACCGACCCATGGCCGCCGCCATCTCCTCGAAGGTCCGCTCCGGCCAGATCCAGAGGGCCCCGTTGGGTCCGGGAGCCACGTAGAAGCCCGCGCCGTGGACCTTCGGATCGAGCCGCGCACGGATCTCGGCGGGAATCGCCATCCGTTGCTTTGCGTCGATCGTGTGTTCGTATTCGCCGGTAAAGAGCACGCATCACTGCCTCGACCGAAGTCGCGGGCACAGTAACCCACTTTGCCCCACTTTGCTACACCATTTGCCACCCGAGGCCACAAAAGCCCCCGCTGCGCCCCACGCCATCCGAGGTGGGTCTGCGCAACCAGATAACCCACAAGGAGTTGGCGCTATGATGCTCGGGGAGAAATCTCGGTGGCAGGGTCGTACCCCGCCTCATGAGCCCCCCCTTCCGGGCCGATCAACTCGGTGGATCGACCGTGGACAAGGGCCCTCCCCCGTGCGGGACGCCGTCCGAAACCACGGTCGCACACCAACTCTCCGTGCGCCGCTCGACATCCGTCGTCGCGCGGCGCGGGTCCGGTCTATGTCGCGGGAAAACGGCTCCACGATCGACGCTGCCCTCCGACAGATCCCCAGCGGTCTGTTCGTGCTGACCACGCGCCACAACGACGTGCGCTCCGGCGTTCTGGCGCGCTGGGTGCAGCCGTGCTCGCTCCACCCACCGCTGGTGATGGTCGCGATCGCCCAGGGCCTTCCCGTCGAGCCCCTCATGCGAGACAGCCGCGCGTTCGCGCTCTGCCAGATCAGCGCCGACGACGCCTTGCTCCGCCGTCTCTTCGCCTCGCCACCGGACCGCGATGAGGATCCGTTCGTCTCGCTGCCGTCCCGGACGGCGCCGAGCGGCTCGCCGATCATCGAGCGCGCCCTCAGCTACCTCGACTGCGAACTCATGCGTCACGTGGATCTCGATACGTGCTACCGGCTCTACGTGGGCGAGGTCATGCACGGTGAGCTGATCCACTCCGACCAGGCGCCGGCCGTCGTGCTCGGGAACAACGAGTTGATGCCGCCGAGCGGCACGAACGGGGCCAACGGCGTCACGACGCCGTAGGCCGAACACGGACGCGGACGCGGTATCATCGCCCCCGATGCGCGTCCTTCACATCGTGGAAGCGTCCAACACCGGCGTGGGTCGTCACGTAGTCGATCTCGCCGCGGGGCTCCTTGGTCACGACTGCCGCGTGGACCTCGTCTACTCGACGCGCCGCATGGACGACGTCTTCGCTGAACGGCTGCGCTCGCTCCCCGAACTGCACGCGACCGCGATCGACATGCAGCGCCGACCCGCGATCGCCGATGCGACCGTCGTCCGGCGGGTCCGCGCGCTCGCCCGCCAGCGCGGGCCGTTCGACATCGTCCACGGGCACAGCTCCAAGGGCGGCGCCATCGCGCGGCTGGCGGCTGGTGGTCGGGGACCGGCCGTCGTCTACACGCCCAACGGCGTGTTCACCATGAATCCGGAACTCTCGTCGCTCGCGCGCCGGGCCGTCGGGGCGATCGAGCGCCGGCTCGCGCGCCGCACCGACGCGGTCATCGCGGTCTCGCCGGTCGAACGCGATCACCTCCGCGACCTCGGCGTCGCCGACCGCCTGCTCCACGTCATCCCCAACGGCATCCCCGCTCGGGCGTGGGAACCGCGCGAGACGGCGCGACGCAACTTCGGCATCGGTCCCGACGAGATCGTGGTCGGCTTCCTCGGTCGCCTGTCACCGCAGAAGAACCCCGAGTTGCTCGTCGACGCGTTCGCTCGCCTCGCCTCGCGGTGCCCCGAGGCCACGCTCGCCGTCGTCGGCGACGGCCCCCGCGCCGATGCGTGCCGCGATCTCGTCGGCGCCGCGAAGCTCGACGGCCGCGTGCGCTGGCTCGGCTTCCAGACCGCCGAGGCGGCGATGCCGGCCTTCGACGTCTTCGCGATGCCGAGCCGGTACGAGGGAATGCCGTACGTGCTGATGGAGGCGTTGTGCCTGGGGCTGCCGATCGTCGCCACGGACGTGGGCGGGACGCGGCTGGCGGTCGTCGACGGCGAGAACGGGCGCGTCGTCGCCCCGGGAGACCCGGCCGCGCTCGCCGACGCGCTGGCGTCGGTCCTCCTCGATCCCGCGCACCGGCAGCAACTCGGCGCGGCGTCGCGGAAGCTCAGCGAGCGCTTCACCGTCGCCGAGATGGTCCGCCGGACGTTGGCGCTCTACCGTGAGCTCCGTCCCGCGCCCGACGAGGCGCGACCCTCCGACCCATGAGCACACGAACGAACTCCTCCAACCGCCTGGGCATCGACTACGGCCGCGCCGCGACCGAACTCGCCGAGCCGCCGGTGAGGATCATCGACGTCCACGCGCATCTCGGCGGCGAGGAGGCGATCGCGATCTACCGCGACGTCGCCCGGCTCTTCGGAGTAAGCCTCACCTACAGCATGACGCCGCTGGAAGAGGTGACCATGATTCGCGACGCGCTGGAGGGGCGCGTCCGGTTCACGGCCGTCCCGAACTACTGGGCCGAGGAGAACCGCGCGTACCACATGGGCGACGGCTACGTCGAGCGGATCGAGCGGTACCACGAGCTGGGTTCGCGCATGGTGAAGTTCTGGGCGGCGCCGCGCGGCCGCGACTACGCCGACGAATTCGCCGACGGCGACCCCGACTTCATGCGGCTGGACGCGCCGCACCGCATCCGCGCGATGGAGGCCGCCCGGGATCTCGGGATGGTGTTCATGACGCACGTCGCGGACCCGGACACGTGGTTCCGGACGCGGTACACCGACGTCGCCCGCTACGGCACGAAACGCGAACAGTACGAGCCGCTGGAGGCCCTGCTCGAACGCTTCGACCAGCCGTGGATCGCCGCACACATGGGCGGCTGGCCGGAGGACCTGGAGTTCCTCACCGGCCTCCTCCAGCGTCACGAGAACCTGTACCTGGACACCAGCGCGACGAAGTGGATGGTGCGCGAGCTGAGCCGGCACTCACGGGCGGAGCTGCTGGAGTTCCTCACGCGGTTCTCGGGCCGCGTCCTCTTCGGGTCCGACATCGTCACCGCCGACGAGCACCTGCGGACGACCTCGACGGACAACGAGATGGATGCGAAGGCCGCCAGCCGTGACGAGGCGTTCGATCTGTACGCCGGGCGGTACTGGGCCATGCGCACGCTGCTCGAGACCGAGCACGATGGCGTTTCACCGATCGCCGACCCGGACCTCGCGATGGTCGATCCCGATCGATACGCCGAGGACGACGCACCCGCGCTCGTCGGCAAGGCGCTTCCGGCCCAGATCCTGCGCAGCGTCTACCACGACGCGGCGCACGACCTGCTGGAGCCGTACTTCTCGCGTTGACCGGTCAGATTCGAATCGGCGTCCCGACCGTGGTGGTGATGGTCGGCACCGGAGCTTCCCGCAGGGTCTCGCGCGCCGCGTCCACGACGAACGCGTGGACCTCGAACGTGGCGGCGACCGCGTCGAGCGCGCCTTCCGTCAGGAAGGACGTCCCGAGCGGATGCTCGTGGGCACGGCGGATGACGTCCTGAATCAGCTCGGCCGGCGGCGGCTCCGCCGCGCGGGTCGTTCCCATCACACCCATGTCCGGTCCTTTCGATCCAGCCCGGTCCCCTCCGGCTCCGGACATGATCTTCCCCCCTTCCGGGGTGTCAAGTACGATAGTCGGCGCGCTGCGACCAAGCGCCGCTTCCGCGGGGACTCCACGAACGCCGAGGTGCCCGACCATGCCACTGCCCGACGCCGTAACTGTCTGTGAATGCTGGGCTCGCGACGGCCTCCAGTCGATCCCGAAGGTCATCCCCACCGCCGAGAAGGTCGAGATGATCGACCGCATTCTCGACTCAGGCGTCCAGAAGCTGGAGATCACCAGCTTCTCCCATCCCAAGCTGCTTCCGCAATTCGCCGACTGCGTCGAGGTGCTCAAGGCGATCCGCCGGGTCGACGACGTCAGCTACGTCGTGCTCATGCCGAACATGAAGGGCTTCGATCGCTTCGAGGTCTGCCAGAAGGAAGGCCACGGCGCCGACGAGATCATCCTCATGATCTCCTCGAGCCAGGCGCACAACCAGGTCAACTTCCGCATGACGCACGACGAGGCCAAGAAGGCGCACGCGGCGATCATGAAGCGTTCGCACGACATCGGCGTGAAGGTCATCGGCTGCCCCGGCACCGTCTACGGCTGCCCGATCTCCGGTGACGTTCCGATGGAGGCCGTGATCGACATCACGCGTTTCTACCTCGAGGAAGGCGCGCAGACGATCATGCTCGGCGACACGACCGGCGCCGCGAACCCGGTGCAGGTGCGCGAGCGAATCGGCACGCTTCAATCGCTGTTCCCCGATGGCGAGTTCATCGCCCACTTCCACGACACCCGTGGCAACGGCATCGTGAACAGCATCGTCGCCCTGGAGCTTGGCCTCACCTACGTGGACACGTCGATCGGCGCCATCGGCGGCCAGCCGGCGACCGGCGCGAACCAGTACCAGTTCGGCTTCACGGGCAATACCTGCTCCGAGGATCTCGTCTGCCTCCTGGAGGAGATGGGCGTCCGAACCGGCATCGACGTTCACAAGATGATCGACAACGGCAATCGCGCCGAGGAGATCATCGGTCAGCCGCTCCGCGCGAACGTGATCCGTTCCGGACCGGTCAACCACGATCCCCAGAACTTCGATCCCGGCGCGAAGATGCGCTCCACGGGCAAGGTGGCGTCGGCGTAGCGAGAAGCTGTCCGCTGACAGCCGTCAGCTCCCCTGATGCCCGCGGTACCCGCTGCCCGGTTCGCCGACCACGTGAATGGCCAGCGAGTTCGTGACCCCCGCGGTTCCCAGGGGCTCGCCCGCGACGATCACCAGGGCGTCACCCGGTCCGGCCCACTCCTGCTCCTGGACATAGTCGTCGATGAAGTCGTCGAACGCGGCGAGGTTCGGCGGCGTGTCGATGCACAGCGGCCGGACCCCGCGGTACAACTGCATGCGACGGGCCATCGTCGCGTCGCTCGTGACCGCGATGATCGGGATCCGGAAGACGTTCTGGCTCAGGAAGCGCGCCCCGCCGCCGGTCTGCGACCAGACGACGATCAGCTTCGCGTCGACATCGTGGGCGACGGTCCACACGCCGTGCGCGAGGGCCGCGAGCGGAGATCGCTCGACGCGCAGCCGCTCCGGGGGTGAGCTGACCGGCGGCAGCGACGCGAGGTGCGCCTCGGTGTGCTCGGCGATGCGGCGCATGTGCTCGACGGTGACGACGGGGTAGCGACCGATCGCGGTCTCGCCGGAGAGCATCACCGCGTCGGTCTTGTCGAAGATCGCGCCGGCCACGTCGTTCGCCTCCGCCCGCGTCGGTGCCGACGACTCGATCATGGACTCGAGCATCTGCGTCGCCACGATGCACGGCTTGCCGTGCTCCTGCGCGGCGGCGACGAGGCGCTTCTGGAGCACGGGCACCTCGGCGAGGTCCATCTCCACGCCGAGATCGCCCCGGGCGACCATGATGCCGTCGGCGGCGGTGATGATCGAGTCGATCGCCAGCAGGGCCGCCGGCGTCTCGATCTTCGCGATCACCGGCAGCTCCGGCGGCGCGGTCAAGCCGGGTCCGATCCGGCGGCGGATCCCGCTGCTCAGCTCCTGAACGTCCGCCGCCGACCGAACGAAGCTCAGGGCGAGGTAGTCCACGTGGTGCTCGGCCGCCCACGCCACGCACTCCCAGTCGCGGTCGGTGATCGTCTCCAGGGTCAGCTCGGTCTCGGGAAGGTTGATCCCCTTGCCGCTGGTCACCCGTCCCCCGTGCGTGACGCGGCAGATCAGCTCGTCTCCGGCGTCGATGACGAGGGTGCGCACCGTGCCGTCGGCGATGAGCAGACGCTCGCCCGGCCGCGCGTCGTCAAGGAGACGCGGGTAGTTGCTGCTGAGGCGGTGCTGGCCGCGGGCGTCCGGCCTCGCCACGATCGGCTCGCGCTGGAAGATGAGCAGCGATCCCGGGTGGAGGTCGATGCCCTCCTCGACCACCTTGCCGACCCGGATCCGAGGACCCGGCAGGTCGCCGAGCACCGCCACCGGTCGATCCCCGCGGGAGCACACCTCGCGAACGAGCCGGAGCCAGGCGCCGTGCTCGTCCAGCGTGCCGTGGCTGAAGTTCAGCCGGAAGACCGACACGCCGGCGGCGATCAGCTTCGTGATCGTCTCCTCGTTCGCGGACGCGGGGCCCAGCGTCGCGACGATCTTGGTGAGGGGCAGCGGGGAAGCCTGCGTCATGGCGGCGGGTCCGGCGTCCGATCGGTGCGACCGGTGGATGGGCCGTCTGCTCATCGGCATCCGGGAGCCCTCGCCGAGCAGCCCGTTGAAGAAGTCGCGCGGGCTGCGAGCGGCCCAGCTCCGCCAGCTCTGCGTCGCCGAATCTCGCCGTATCTCCCAGGATATGCCATCGATTCGGCTCCTTGATCTGACGAACCTGGTCGCGCTCTCGCCGCGCGGGACTTCTTCAACGAGCTGCTAGGTGGGTCTTACCGGACACCCGCGGCCCGGCCGACATCGTCCGCCATCCGCCGGGCGGCGTCGGCGACAGCCTGCTGCCAGGTGTCGCCGCCCTCGGGTTCGGCGTAGATCACGGATCGGCTCGCCGACACCAGCACCCCCCGGCCCTGTTCATCGACGCACTCGGTCAAGGCGTCGAGCCCGCCACCCTGCGCGCCGTAGCCGGGCATGAGGAATACCTGCTGCGGCATCCACTCGCGCAGGGCGACCGCCTCGCGCGGTTGCGTCGCCCCCACCACCGCGCCGAGCGAACTGAAGCCGCTCGCGCCGAGATGGCTGCGTCCGAGCGACGCCACCAGTTCGGCGATGCTCTCGGCGATCGTGCGGCCGTCCATGAGACGCTGGGACTGGAGCGCGTCGCCACCGGTGTTGGAGGTACGCACGAGGGCGAACACGCCGCCTCCGTCGCCCAGGAACGGCGAGATGCCGTCGGCTCCGAAGTAGGCGTTGACGGTCACCCACTGGGCGAG
>JAAELP010000445.1 GCA_024226535.1 Planctomycetota bacterium
CCGTGACCGGTACGCGGTGAGCCGCGACGGCTCGAAGTCGTGCAGCGATTTGCGCAGGTCGATGGGCAGCTTGCTGGTGTACGCGATGAGCGCGGCGATCCCCGGGCGCAAGCCGATGGCGGCGACGAGCAGGACGACGAAGCTGACCACGAACTTCGGGGCCAGCAGGGACGCGCGCGGCTTCGCGGCGGTGGTCATGGCGATGCTCCTGAAGCGGCCGATTCCGCCGCGTCGTCCGGTGGCGACTCCTCGCCGGGGTCCACTGCGAGATCGTACCGGAAGAGCGTGTCCGTGGAGGGCAGGGAGACGTACTTGACGTCCCGTTCGCGATACCCGACGGGACTGTTGCGGTACCCGCCTCCGGAAGAGGAATGATCCGGTGCCCGAGTACGGTCGAAGTTATCATCCCAGCGTCATGAAGCACGCCGAGTCCTCGACGACCCGGGAGCAATCGCGGCAGCGCGTCTCGATGCGGCTCCAGGGATTCCAATCGCTGATGCCGTACCGCGTGCGCGAGGTGCTCCTCGTCGCCAGCCGGTACGAC
>JAAELP010000446.1 GCA_024226535.1 Planctomycetota bacterium
AGCGAAGCGCTGCCGATCACCGATTCGACCGTGAGTCGCCGGCACGCGGAGCTGACGCCGGACAACGGGACGTGGCACCTGCGCGACCTCGACTCGGCCAACGGGACGTTCGTGAACGGGCACGCGATCACGGGACGCGAGCAGCTCAGCCCCGGCGACCAGATCAAGTGCGGCAGCACGCTCCTCATCTTCGGCATGAGTCCCGACGAGGACGAGCGGCGCCCGTCACCGATCCGCCTCATGGACGAGGAGACGCTCGACGTCACGGTTCACAGCACGTCCGATCCCAATGCCGAGAGCATGGTCATCGCGTCGCCCGACCCACTCCGCGGCGCGCGGGATCACCTGCGCGTCATCTACGAACTCACCGCGCTGACCGCCTCGACGTTCAACCGCGACGAGCTGCTCGGGGCCGTGATGGATCTCGTGTTCGCCGAGTTCCGCCCCGACCGCGGCTTCGTGCTCCTCGGGGACGATCCCGCCGCCCCTCTCGACGCCGTCGTCGTGCGGTACCGCGAGCGTCCGAAGACGGTCGACGAGGGCCGGATCCCCGTCAGCCGGACGATCATCCAGCACGCGCTTCATCGACGGACCGGCGTGCTCTCGACGAACGCGATGAACGACACGCGGTTCGAGGCGGGCGACTCGGTCCGCGACTACGGCATCCGGTCGGCGATCTGCGTGCCGATCGTCGC
>JAAELP010000447.1 GCA_024226535.1 Planctomycetota bacterium
CCGGCGGCGTCCTGCCGCCTCCCGCACGGCGCGGCGGGGCAATCGCTGCGCCGTGCGTCCGTGCACGGCTTGCTTCAATTGCTGAGCCCGCGCAAAGCGCGCATTGGACTCGAACCGCGACCAACCGAGCCCGCATGGATGCGGGCGGTCGCCGCGCAATCCCGCAGCCCCGGAGGGGCTACCTCATATAGCCAAACCCACGTCCGAACGTCCTTGAACGAGCCGGCAGGACGCCGGCGGGTTTGGCGGCCCAAGGACTCCTTGAGTGAGCCGCAGGACGCGGCGTCGAAGCACGGCCGCCCGAGCGTGCAAGGCGCTCCGCCGCGCAACCGCCCAACCGTTAGCGAAGCCGGCAGGACGCTGGCGCAGCGGTAGGTCGTCCTTTCCACCACACGCCACCACGCTACAGTGCGCCCGATGCCTCTGCGCACCGCCGACCTCGACTACGACCTCCCTGCGCGCCTGATCGCCACGCGCCCCGCCGAACCGCGCGACTCGGCGCGCCTGCTCGTGGTGCACCTTGGCACGGACGAGCTCGAGCACCGCACCGTGCGCGATCTCCCCGAGTACGTCACATCCGGCGACCGCCTCATCGTCAACGACACCTCGGTCGTCCGCGCTCGGATCGTCGGCCGCCGCGCCGACAGCGGGGGGAAGGTCGAAGGCCTCGTCCTCGACGCGCGTCCGGATGCCCCGTGGCGGGTCATGCTCAAGAGCAACGGGCGGCTGCGCGCCGGGCTGCGCATCGAGATCGACGGTGCACCGGATGCCGCGCTCGTTCTCGTCGGACGCGCCGGCGACGGCGTGTGGCTGGTCGGCCCCGACCCCGCCGGGGCGTCCTGGACGCTCCTGGAGTCCATCGGCCGCACGCCGCTCCCGCCGTACATCCTCGGCGCGCGCCGGCAGCAGGACATCGCCATCGACGACGATGACGATCGCCGCTGGTACGAGACCGTCTACGCCGATCCAAAGCGCCGGCGCTCCGTCGCCGCGCCGACCGCCGGCCTGCACTTCACGCCGGAACTGCTCCTCGCGATCGACGATCGCGGCGTCACGCGACACCCCGTCACCCTCCACGTCGGCACCGGCACCTTCAAGCCCGTCACCGCCGACACGCTTGACGCCCACGAGATGCACACCGAGTGGTACGAGGTCCCCGCGCCGACGCTCACCGCGCTGCGCGAACCCGGTCGCGTGATCGCCGTCGGCACGACCGCGGTGCGCGCGCTCGAGTCACTGTCGGACCCGCTGCCCGGCGCCGATGACGCGGTCATCGGCGACACGAACCTGCTCATCGCCCCGCCCTACACGTTCCGCCACGTCGACGGGCTGATGACCAACTTCCACCTCCCGCGCTCCACGCTCCTGGCTCTCGTTGCCGCCCTCGTCGGTCTCGACCGTCTCCTCGAGATCTACCGCGAGGCCGTTACCCGCGAATACCGCTTCTACAGCTACGGCGACGCGATGCTCGTGCTTCCGTAATCGTGCCCGCTCGGCCCGTTCCGCCGTCGTTGCGCGAAACTCGGGGCCGAATCCCCGTTGGCATTCCCGGGGACGCGGATAGCTTCGGCTGTATCGCCGCGCTCGGTACCGCCGAGCGGTCGGTCGAGCATGCGGCTGCGAACGTGGTTGCGCGAGCCTCGACCGGTATCCGAAGCGGCTTTGCCGCCGCTCCCCCGGAATGCCCCCACACCGGGATGAGATCTTCGGATCCGGCGAGAACAGGAAGAGGAACCCCATGTATCACCAGCGGATGATCGCCCCGTTGGCGGCTGCGGCCGCCGTCGCCGTCGTCTCCCTCTCATGGCCCGGTCACGCCGACGACGCGTGGCGGACGCGGCCGAGCGCCGACCTCGGCGCCGTCCCCGGCGCCGCCCCCGGCGCCGCCGTCATACCGGGCGACGTGTCGCCGGACGCGTCGTACACGCTGACGCTCGGCGAGGTGAGCTTCGATCCCGTCGCGGCCGAGCCCGTGCTTCCGATCGGGCTTGAACGGGCGCGGGACGACGGGCCGGACCTCCGGCTCGTGCAGTTCACCGGCCCCACGCAGAACGGTTGGCTCGACGCGCTGGAAGCGGCCGGGCTGGAGATCGTCCAGTACATCCACCCGCACAGCTACGTGACGTGGGGCGCGGCGGACGCGCTCGACGCGGCGGCCGACGACCTGGCGGTGCGCTGGACGGGCGACTTCGCCCCCGCGTACCGGCTGCTGCCGGCGTTCCGAGATCTGCCCGAGGCGCCGGTCGACATGCGCGTTCTCATGTATCGCGGCGCCGACACAGACGGCATCCAGGACACGATCACGAACCTCGGCGCCGTGTACACCGGCGGGCGCGTGCTGAACCACACGTGGGAGATCGCGGGCTTCGTCACCTCCGGCGCCGCGCTCGCGGACATCGCGCGCATCCCCGGCGTCTACAACGTCAAGCTCGTGCCGACCGACGGTGGTCTCCGCGGCGAGATGAGCAACCAGATCTGCGCCGGCAACTACGACGCCGGCAACGAGGCCTTTCCCGGCTACGGGACCTGGCTCGACGGCATCGGCGTGCACGGCGACGGCGTCATCCTCGCCAACGTCGACGGCGGCATCCAGGACAACCACCCCGACCTCTTCGCCCGCATGCTCTCGTGCGTCGGGACGACGTGCGGCGGTGGCGCAACGAGCAGCCACGGCACGCACACCGCCGGCATCATGGCCGCGATGGGCGGGTCCGGCGTCCTCGACTCGTGGGGCTTCCTCCGCGGCCTGGGCGTCGCGCCGGGGGCCACGATGGTCGAGCAGGTGTATAGCCCGTACTTCACGCAACCGGGCGGCATGCTCCTGCTCATGTACGACTCGGCCGCGAACGGCGCCATCGCCTCCGGCAACAGTTGGGGGCCGGCGGGCAGCCCGCAGGGATACGACGACGACACGCTCCAGACCGACATCGGAGCGCGCGACACCGACCCCAACACGCCCGGCGACCAGCCGCTGTGCTATGTCCTGTCGATCATGAACGGCTACGGCGGCACGAGCAGCCAGGGCACGCCCGACGAGGCGAAGAACATCTTCACGATCGGCTCGACGAAGGCGCAGCAGGTCAGCGGAGCGCAGATCCTGGAGATCGACGACGTCTCCGGCAACAGCGCGCACGGACCGTGTCTCGACGGCCGAATCGTTCCGCACCTCGTCGCTCCCGGCTGCGAGGTCGACTCGTGCAACAGCGGGAGCAGCCACACGACGAAGTGCGGCACGTCGATGGCGTCGCCGCACGTCACCGGCGCGGTGGCCCTGTTCGTCGAGCACTACCGCAACCGTCCGCAGTACACCGTGGATCCCAGCCCGGCGATGATCAAGGCCGCCTTCCTGCCGGTCGCCCACGACCTCGCCGGACACCACGACGCTGACGGCGGCATCCTCGGCCACCCGTTCGACAACAAGCAGGGGTGGGGCCGCATGAACCTGCCCGCGGTGGTCGCGCCGCCCGACAACAGCGTGCGCTACTTCGACCAGGAGGTGATCTTCGACAACACGGGCGAAGAGTGGTCGATCAACCTGTCGCCGCTCGACCCGAGCAAGCCGGTGAGGATCATGCTCGTGTGGACCGACGCGCCCGGCCACGGGCTCGGCGGCAGCACCCCGGCGTGGAACAACGACCTCGACCTGATCGTCGAGGTCGGCGGTAACAGCTATTACGGCAACGACTTCGGTCCCGACGGCTTCTCCGTCACCGGCGGCACGCCCGACGATCGCAACAACACCGAGGGCGTGTTCCTCGGACCCATCCCGCCCGGCAACTTCGACATTCGCGTCGTGGCCGCCGACATCAACTCCGACGCCCTGCCCAACGTGGGCGACATCACGGACCAGGACTTCGCGATCGTTGCCTACAACGTCGCCGAGGAGCCGGGCTTCGCGATGTCGAGCACGCCGAACGCGCAGACGCTCTGCGCGCCCGGCGACGTGGTGTACGACATCGAGGTCGACCAGATCCTCGGGTATACCGACTCCGTGACGCTGAGCGCGTCGGGCATGCCCGCGGGCGTCACCGGCGGCTTCTCGGTCAACCCCGTCACGCCGCCGCAGACGGTGGCGTTCACCGCCACCGCCGACGCCGGCGTTTCGTTCGGCACGTACACGATCACCATCGACGGCGATGCGCCGGGGCTGAACCGGAGCACGAACCTGAGCCTGACACTGGTGAACGCCGTTCCCGGCCCGTCCGCGCTGTCCTCTCCGCCCGACGGCGCGATAGACCTGGTCCGCAAGCCCACGCTCACGTGGCAGCCGGCATCGCAGGTGGTGAACTACGAGGTCGAGATCGCGCTTGACCCACTGTTCACGAACATCGTCTACACGGCGAGCGTCCCGGACACGAACCACGAGGTGGAGTTGAACCTCGATCTCGGCACGGCGCACTACTGGCGTCTGCGTGGCACGAACGCGTGCGGCACCGGTCCGGACTCGACGACGTTCGGGTTCACGACGATCGACCAGCTCGACTACTTCACCGAGGAGATCCCGGGCGGTGACATCGACCTCGCGAACCGGACGCTCTCGTTCGTTCCGGATGGCTCCAGTGACTTCTACGACGCGTGCCTGACGCCGATCACGGAGCTGCCGATCGATCCCGCGGGCGGCGTGGTCGTGGTTCCCGGTGACGACAGCTCGACGCTGATCAACATCTTCGGCCCGCCCGTTTCGCTGTACGGCGCGATGTACGGCAACTTCTACCTGAACAGCAACGGTCACCTCACGTTCGGCGCGCCGGACTCCGATCCGACCGTCTCGCTGACGAATCACTTCTCGATCCCACGCATCTCGGCGCTCTACAACAACCTCGACCCGGGCACGCAGGGCATCGGCGACGTCAGCTACAAGGTGCTCGGCGATCGCCTCGTCGTGTCCTACGAGGGCGTGACGGAGGCCGGGCTCGTCAACTCGAGCACGTTCCAGATCGAGATGCACTACAACGGCGAGATCCGCCTCTCGTATCTCGAGGTCGAGGTGACGCAGGTCGCGATCGTCGGTCTCTCCGACGGCAGCGGTCTGCCCGGCGACTTCCTCGGCACCGACGCCTCGGCGACGCCGCCGTGCGCCAGCCCGTGCGTCGCCGACCTCGACGGCTCCGGCGACGTGGGATTCGGCGACATCCTGAACATCATCGGGGCGTGGGGACCGTGCGTCGCCTGCCCGCAGGATCTCGACGACAGCGGCGACGTGGGCTTCGGTGACATCCTCGCCGTGATCGGCGCATGGGGATCGTGCAACTGACACTCCAGCGAAGGGAATGACCATGCCGTTCGTGTCTCACCTGCTCGCGCCGGTGGTCCTGTGTCTGCCCCTGGTCGGCGCGGCCCCGACCGGCGTGCAGGAATACCCGGAGTTCGCGCCGATCGGTCGCGACCTCACACCGCGGGAGCGCGTGCAGGTCGAGCAGCACCCCCTCCAGGCGGCGACGGTCGCGCAGCAGCCGGTCGGTCCGCTCCACTGCGTCGCGGAGTACGAGCCGATGGAGGCGCTGCTCATCGCGTGGGAGGGCTCGTCCTCGTGGCGGACGATTCTCACGCAGATGGCGGCGCACGTCACGACGACCGGCGACGCGGAGATCCACTGCGTGGTGGACACCGCGTCGGAGCAGTCGAGCGCGGCCTCGCAGATCGCCGCGGGCGGGGCGAACATGAGCCGCGTGCAGTTCTTCGTGCGCACGACCGACACGATCTGGATCCGCGACTACGGGCCCCGCTATGTCTACGAGGGCTCGGTCCGGGCGATCGTCGATCACACGTACAACCGGCCGCGCCCGAACGACAACGCCTTGCCGAGCTACTACGGCCAGGTCCGGAACCACGCGCGGTACCAGATCCCGCTCGTGCACGGCGGCGGCAACTACCACCTCAACGCGCTCGGCTCGAGCCACGCGACGGAGCTGATCTCCAACGAGAACCCAAGCCTGACGCCGGCGCAGATCATCGCCCTCTGGGCGGAGTACCAGAATGTCCAGACCACGATCTGGACCCCGCTGCCCGCCACCGTCGACTCCACGCAGCACATCGACATGTGGATGCAGATCGTGGACGACCGGGTGATCATCATCAGCGACTGGCCGACGGAGTCGGGATCGGAGCAGGACCAGGTCTGCGACACGGCCGCGGTGGACTTCATGTTCCGCGGCTGGACCGTTCACCGGGTGCCGGCGCGGCGCGTGAGCGGGACGCACTACACGTACACGAACATGGTCATGTGCAACGACCTGGTGCTCCTCCCCTCATACACCAACTCGCTGGTGAGCCCGTACAACGCCGAGGCGCTGGCGACGGTGCAGGCCGCGTGTCCGGACCACACCGTCGTGCCCATCAACTGCGAGGCGATCGTCTCCTCGGCCGGCGTCATGCACTGCATCGTGATGCACGTGCCCGAGCCGCTCGGCGGGGCGAACCCGACGGTCTACCTGCAGACCCTGCGTGGCGGCGAGTCGCTGGAGCCGGGGCAGATCGTCGACATCGAGTGGATCACCGATGATGACGTGGCGGTCACGGACGTGGACATCCTCCTGTCCACCAACGGCGGCGCGAGCTTCGACACCACGATCGTCGCCGGCACCGTCGACGACGGCGCGTACGCGTGGACGGTGCCCGACGTCACGACCAGCGCCGCGCGACTGCGCCTGGTCGTCCACGACGGCGACGGCAACGCGGGCTCGGACGAGAGCGACGTCGACTTCGACATCGTCGGCTCCGCGATCCCCGGCGACGTCAACGGTGACGGTGTCGTGAACTTCGGCGACATCCTCGCCGTGATCGCGGCGTGGGGCGCGTGCCCCGACCCGCCGGCGGAGTGCCCCGCCGACGTCAGCGGCAACGGCACGGTGGACTTCGCCGACGTCTTGCTCGTGATCTCGAACTGGACGGGGTGATCTCGACGAGGGTCGGATGAGGCTCCTGGCACTTGCGGTGCCTGCGTTCCCAAGATGCGGACTGCGATCGGAGCAGTCTCGCGCGGACGGCCCTGGCGTCAGTCGTTGACGATCAGCCGGATCGAGGTGATCGCGTTCTCCAGGCCGTTGTCGTCCAGATCTTCGTCGTCGGCGCCACCGGAGAGCGTGAGGTTCGTGCCGCTGAAGTTGCTGTTCTTGTAGAACTTCCACGAGAAATTGCTGCCACCCTGGGTGTCGGTGTCGATCGACGAGACGTAGTCGTTCCAATGGTCGTCGAGTCCGGTGATCTCCAGGACGTAGTTGCTCGAGTTGCCATGCTTGTAGAGCTTGAACGGCAGGCACTTTCCGCCCTGGTTCTTGTGCTCGTAGATGTAGAACCAGCACCAATCGCGGTTGTCGGGGACGCGGGCCCGGGCCGAGGAGGCCATGTCGTTGTGGTCGACCTGGTCCTTCTCGCCGCTGCCCGACTCGAGGTATCCGTCGCATCCGGAGTTGTCGTAGAGCGTCCAGTTGGCGGGGTAGTCGCCGCCCTCGGGGCCGATCGACGAGATGCGGTTGTTCCAGAAGAACCCGGCGTAGTCGATGTCGACCTTGTACTCGTTGATACTCTCGTCGAGCCAGACGCGAATCGTGAGCCACTCGCCCCCGTGGTTGTCATCCTCGCACAGCGTGACCGTGTAGTCCCTGGCCATCTCGCCGTCCTCGCGGCTCGACGCGATGATGTATGGCGTGCCCAGGATCGGGAAGCGTGGCTGCATGCGATCATCGGAGATCATCTGCTGCCCGGGCGCGTCGGTGGGCAGGACGAGGACGAGGAGGGTGATGACGGTGAGGATCGTGGCGATCCTGGAAGACAGTTGGCAGCGCATGGTGTCGCTCCTTTCGATCGTTTCGGTGACGATCCCCGGTCGAGGCCCGGCGCGCGAGTCACGGGACCACGCTTCGCATGGTCCGCTCGCCGCCTCTCGGAGCTTGGGTTTGCGTCGATCGACCCGGCGCACCCCCCCGGCGAGAACACCCGTTCCCGTCAGCGGCGCAAGGACCGTTCCTTGCGGTCATTATTCGGCCTCCGACCCGGCTGTCGAGGGGGATTCGCCCCCGATTGGCACGATGCGAAGCGCGCTCAGGGACACGGCCCCCAGGCGGCGATGACCCGGAGGATGTCGGCGAAGTCCACCTGCCCGTTGCCGTTGAGATCCTCGGGGCACGTGGGTGCATCGCACGTGATGTCGAGCCCGCCGGTCCCCGTGTCGATGAAGCCTCCAACGCGGATGAGATACGACGTCCCGGCGCTCGCGGCGAACGTCACCTCCTGTCGAAAGCCGCACGTATTGAAGTTGCACGCGAGGAGCGAGCCAGGACACGCGTCGTCGGCGTAGACGGCCAGCCGCGCCTCGAAGTCGGCTGCGCAGAGGCTGGCGCGCGCCTCGCCGGAGCACGAAGCCGTGTAGAGATACCAGATGTCGTTCACGAACGAGGGGCCGGTGTCGTCACATGAAACAGGCCCGTCGCTCGACGCCGTCGTGATGTCGAACGGATACGAACCCTCCGTGATCGGCGTGGCGGCGCAGCAGTCGTCGTTCTCCGGGGGTGCCGCGCCGACGACGAGCGTGACGCCGAGGCACAGATCGCAGAGTTCCGAGTTGTTGTCATAGGAGCCCACCTGGAAGAGGTAGGTCGTGCCGGTCGTCGCGGCGATCGTGATGGTCGACGCCCGAAAGGCGCTGCATTCGTTGGCGCAGCCGCATTCCGGCGAGTCGTCCTCGCACCAGGTGTCGATGCGTTGGGGAAACTCGCAATCGCCGCCGCCGAGCCAGCCCTGGATCACCGTGTCGTAGCTCGTGTCCTCGGTGCACGACGTGAAGCTGATCAGGCCGTCGGCGATCGCCGTGTACTTGAACCACACCGTGTGGCCCACGTTGAAGCCGCACGCCGGAATGAGGTCGGGCGTGGCCGCGCTCACGTCCATGACGACCTCGTAGACCCCGGGCGCACCGGGGAACACGTACGGGTCGCACTGAGAGTCGGCGAGGGGCACGCCGTTGCACTGAGCGGGGCTCGGCGTGGCGACGACGAGGACGGCCATGGTGGCCGCAGCGGCCACCAGCGTGCTGTGCTTTGACATCGATCTGCTCCTTTCGGCGTTGGTCGTTTCGACCCCCGACCCCCGACCCCCGACGCGCCGAGCCTACGGGTGGGCGGTGCCCGCTGAAACAGGGATTTCACCCCGTCCGGAACGGGCCGCCGCCGAGCGTTCCTCGCGCCATACGGGCGAACGACGACAAGAGCGGGCGCGATCGAATCGCGCCCGCTCGGTCGGACCATCCGGATCCTGCGTCAACTCACGCGAGGTTGTCGTACTCCGGGAACCACATCGCCTTGTCGACCTGTGTCTCGATCCCGGCGTCGGACTCCATGCGTCCGAGGTTCAGGCGCCTCGCCTCGCGCATCACCTCGATCGCGACGTTGCGCGACACCTCGCGGAGCCGGCTCCCTTCGGGATAGAGCAGCCCGGACTCGAACTCCTCCTTCGTGACCATGTCCGCGAGCGCGTGAGCGGCGACGAGGAACATCGAGTCCGTCACCTGCCGCGCTTCCGAGAGGATCACGCCGAGCCCCACCCCGGGGAAGATGAACACGTTGTTGCCCTGGCCGATGTTGATCTCACGGCCGCCGTACTTGACCGGCCGGAAGGGGCTGCCCGTCGCCAGGAGCGCGCGCCCGTCCGTCCACTCGATCGCCTCCTGCGGCGTGCACTCGCACTTGGACGTCGGGTTCGAGAACGGGAGGATGACCGGGCGCTTCACGTGCTTGCCCATCTCGCGCACGATCTGCTCGTTGAACACACCAGGCGTGGCGGTGCTGCCGAGCAGGATCGTCGGCTTGACCTTGGAGACGACCTCGAGCAAGTCGTATCCGCCGTCGCCGTCGAGACCGTAGTGCGCCATGGCCTCGGGCGTCATCGCGAACTCGCGCTTGTGCGGATCCTCGATGCCGCGGCCTTCGTACACGAGCCCCTTGCGATCGAGGAACACGAGCGCCCTGGCGATCGTCGCCTCGTCGGCGCCCTCGTCCTGCATCGCCGTGCGCACGAGCCGGCCGATGCCGACGCCCGCGGCCCCGGCGCCGTGAAAGGCGATGCGCTGGTCCTTCAGCTTCAGGCCCATCTGCTTCATCGCCACGAGCATGCCGGCGAGGGCGACGCCCGCGGTGCCCTGGATGTCGTCGTTGAAGCTCGTCAGCCGCAGGTGGTATCGATCGAGCACCTGGAACGCGATGTTCTTGTGGAAGTCCTCCCACTGCACGACCGCGCGCGGGAAGACCTCGTTGACGCCCTCGACGAACGCCTCGACGAAGCGGTCGTACTCGTCCCCGCGGAGGCGGCGGTGGCGCCACCCGAGGTAGAACGGGTCGTGCAGCAGCGCCGCGTTGTCGGTCCCGACGTCGAGGCTGATCGGCAGGCAGACGCTCGGGTGGATGCCCGCTCCGGCCGTGTAGAGCGAGAGCTTCCCGACCGGGATGCCGATGCCGCCGGCGCCCTGGTCGCCGAGCCCGAGGATGCGCTCGTTGTCGGTGACGACGATGAGCCGCACGTCCGGGTTCGGCGCGTTGCGCAGCAGCTCGGGGATGCAGTCGATGTCCTCGGGCGTGATGAACAGCCCGCGCGGCGACCGGATGATGTGGCTGTAGCGCTCACATGCCCGGCCGACGACGGGCGTGTAGACGATCGGCATCAACTCGACGAGGTTCTCGACGAGCACGCGATAGAACAGCGTCTCGTTGCGCTCGCGAAGCGCCTCCAATCCGATGAACTTCTCGAGGTCGTCGGACTTCTCGCGCAGGTGCTCCATCTCCAGGGCGACCTGCTCTTCGATCGTGAGACGCGCCCAGGGCAACAGTCCGCGCAAGCCCAACTCGTCACGCTCCTTCGGCGTGAACGCGCATCCCTTGTTGTGCAAGGATTCGTGGATCAGGTGGACGCCGCGGGCGGGCGGAGCGTCGCCGGGCGTATGTTTGGGGGGAGCCATCATCGTACTCATCGAAAGACCGTGCTTTCTCCAGGAGATTCGGGGGCCGGCGCCGGCGCAAACGAACGCCTGTGCGCTCCGGCTACTTCGATCGGAATTTTAGGTACCCCGCGGCCACGATTCGCCTCGCCCGGACGATGATTCTCGCGCGCTCGCCCTCGGCCAGGAACTGCGAGCAGGCTGTTGAGAAACTCCGACGGCCCGACATCGGCGAGCTTCCGCCCTGACCGCACCGTCGATTCTCGACGTATCACAGGGGATATGCCTTCGAATCGCCGGCACGCTCAGGACGAAACCTCGCTCGATCTCGGTCG
>JAAELP010000448.1 GCA_024226535.1 Planctomycetota bacterium
AGCGAGCCGGGTGAGGGGCGGACGTGCAAGGACGCCCGCCCTCACCTGCCTCGCTGCGCGAGGCTGTCCTCTCCCCGGAGGGAGAGGGGTAGCGCGCCGCCCGGCTTACTCGTCCGCGTGCGTTTCCGGTTCGAACCAGTCGTCCGCGAACGGCTCGGTGTCGATTCGCTCGAAGACGATCATGCGCGGCGGCGGGGCGTGACGATCGCCGTCGAAGTCGGGGCGGCCGTCGATGAAGGCCGGCGGGGGACCGTGCGGCGGGCGGCCCGGCCCGCGGCGCGGGGGTCGGGGACCGGGCGGTCCGTCGTGGGGACGCGGCGGTCGCGGATGTTCGCGCATCCCCGGTCCGCGCCGTGGCCCTTCGCCCCGCTCCGGGCGACGCGGCCAGTGCAGCTCCATGCGCTCCACGAGACCGGTGGCGGAATCGACCCACAGCTCGATGCGTCGCGGATCCGGTGATGGCCGCGGCTCGCGCACGGCGCTCACGCGCTCGTAGACGGCCGCGCCCCCGTCCGGCAGGGGGGCGGGCGCGTGAAGACGCAGCCGGTAGGTGTCCGGGAGCGCCACGAGCAGCGAATCCACGCTGTCGATGAGGAACGTGCTCTGGCCGAAGTCGATCCAGCGGGGGCGGGTGTGCGCCGGCGGGTAGACGTCGATCGTCCCGTCGTGCCGGATCGCCCACGCGCCGTGCGGGTCGCGACCGACCACGACGCGGTGGCCGAACGGTGACCTCGCCACGATGAGCATGTGATCGTCGTCGCGCAGGTCGATCCGCGCCGTTGCCTCCTCGGAGACGACCTCGGCCCCGGGACGCGTCACGCGCACTTCGTACGAGCGGTCCGACGCGGTGCGCGCCGCCTCGATGGACGTCCGCACTACGGCGAGCGCGGTGCGTTGCGTCGGGAGGACCACGAGCACCGTGATCACGAGCAGCAAGGCGGCGGCGAGACCGGACGCGACCGGCCAGGCCGGCATTCGGAAACGCCGGCGGAGCACGATCGGCTTCGCCTCACCCTCGATCGTCGTCATGACCGACGCGATCCGCGCGCGCTGCGTGTCGTCGTCGTCGTGCCGCAGGTGATCCAGCAGGCCGTGCACGAGCTGCGCCCCGGCGATCGCCTCGGCACGGGTGTCGGCCGCGCCGACGGTCTCAGGCTCCGGGAGCAGCTCGGGGTCGAGCGGGCGATCGTTCGGCGCGGGCGCGTTCATGCCGTTCCCCCCCGCGCCTGAAGACACTCGTGCAGCATCTGGCGGGCGCGTTGCATGCGTTTCTTGATTGCTTCCTCGGTGGCGTCGAGGGCGTCGGCAATCTGCGCGAGCAGGAGGCCGTGACCGTACCCGAGTTCGACGACGTCGCGCAGACGTTGCGGGAGCTTCTCCAGGCACCGGCGCAAACGGCCGGCCCGGTCGCGGAAGCTGTCACCGGCGAGCCGATCGAGCGCGTGGGTCCGGCGCTCGAGCGCTTCGAGCACCGCCGGCTCGCAGTTCAGGAAGTCGCGGTATGACCGTTGCCGGTGCTTGAGCACGAGCCTCACGGCGATGCCGCGGAGCCACGGTCCGAACGGACGGTCGGTGTCGTAGTCGGCGAGGCGTCGCCAGGCCACGAGCATCGTCTCCTGGAAGAGGTCGTCCACGACCGCCTGCCGACGCACGAGACTGCGCAGGAAGGCGGTGAGCATGTCGGCGTGCTCCCGGACGAGGATCTCGAAGACCTGGTGACCGGAGGGGCCGGAGGCGGGGTTGTGGCGGCTGGGGCGCATGGACATGTTCTATCCCAGCAGTTGCCGCGGCGCGGCACGCGGGGGACAAAAGAATTCACCTCATTTTTGGGATCGCCTTTTGGTGTCCCGCGACGCGCTCGAGACGGCAACCACGGTCGTCACCAACCTCAAGGAGCAGAGCCCATGACACGCACACTGCTGACCGCACGGACGACCGGTCTCCTCGCGAGCATCCTCGGCACGGGAGCGCTCGCGACGGCGCTCGCCCAGCCGCCGGGAGGCGACGGCGATCGCCCGCGGCGTTCCCCCGTGCAGCGCCCGCCGCAGCCACCGGACGGCTCGATGCCGCCCCCGGGACCCGGCGGCCCCGTTCGCTTCCCGCAGGACGTGCGTGCGATCGACGGCGTCGGCAACAACCCGGTGCATCCCGACTGGGGGAGCGTCGGGTCCCGCCTGGTCCGCATGACCGCCACCGCGTACGCCGACGGTGTCGGCGCGCCCGCTGGTGCCGATCGTCCCGGTCCCCGGGAGATCAGCAACGCGGTGATGGCGCAGTCGGAGTCGCGCCCGAACCCGGTGAACGCGTCGGACTTCCTCTGGCAGTGGGGGCAGTTCCTCGATCACGACATCACCGAGACGCCGATCGCCGATCCCGGCGAGGCGTTCGACATCCCCGTCCCCGCCGGCGACCCGTGGTTCGACCCGTTCGAGACGGGCACGGCGACGATTCCGCTCGATCGCTCAGCGTACGCGTTCGCCGGAGGCGTGCGCCAGCAGCTCAACAACATCACCTCGTTCATCGACGCGTCGAACGTGTACGGCGCCGACGAAGAGCGGGCGTCGGCGCTGCGCGCTCACGATGGCACCGGCCGGCTCGCCACGAGCGCCGGCGACCTCCTGCCGTACAACGTCGACGGGCTGGACAACGCGCCGACCTCCGAGGACCCGTCGTACTTCGTGGCCGGTGACATTCGCGCCAACGAGCAGATCGGCCTGACCGTGATGCACACGCTCTTCGTGCGCGAGCACAACCACCACGCCGACCGGATCCGCCAGGAGAATCCCCAACTCACCGGCGACCAGGTCTACGAGCATGCCCGCGCGATCGTGGCCGGGGAGATGCAGGCGATCACGTACCGCGAGTTCCTCCCGATCCTGCTCGGACCCGGCGCGTTGCCGCCGTATGAGGGTCCGTGTCCGGAGGTCAACGCGGGAATCGCGAACGTCTTCGCGACCGCGGCGTACCGCGTCGGCCACACGATGCTCTCGGCGCAGCTCCTGCGGCTCGACGCGAGCGGCGCGGAGATCGGGAGTGGGCACATTTCACTCGCCGGGAGCTTCTTCAACCCGGGCGAGATCGAGGAGCACGGCATCGACGCGGTGCTTCGCGGGCTCGCCGCTCAGACCGCGCAGGACGTGGACGTGTACATCATCGACGAGGTGCGGAACTTCCTGTTCGGGGCGCCGGGATCGCCCGGTTTCGACCTCGCGTCGCTGAACATCCAGCGGGGACGCGACCACGGTCTGCCCGGCTACAACCAGGTGCGTCAGGACTTCGGGCTCGATCCCGTGACGTCGTTCGCCGGCATCACGCCGGATGCCGACGTGCAGGTCGCTCTGGCTGCGGTGTACCCCGACGTCGACGAGATCGATGCGTGGGTCGGCATGCTCGCCGAGCCCCATGTCCCCGGCGCGCTCGTGGGCGAGACGCTCCGAGTCGTGCTCGCCGACCAGTTCCGACGTCTGCGCGACGGCGATCGCTTCTGGTACCGGAGCTACCTGTCGCCGTCGATGGTGCAGATGATCGAGGAGCAGACGCTCGCGCGCATCATCCGGCGCAACACGGACGTCGGCGGGGAGCTTGCCGACGACGTGTTCGTCGTCGCCGAGGCCGCGACGTGCTTCGCCGACGTGGACGGAACCGGCACGGTGGACTTCGGCGACGTGCTCGCGATGCTCTCGTCGTGGGGCCCGTGCGCAGGATGCCCCGCCGACGTCGACGGCAGCGGCTTCGTCGACTTCACGGACGTGCTCGTCGTGATCTCCAACTGGGGAGCGTGCCCTTGAGAACACCTCACCGCGCCGCGTCCGCGAGGCGGCTTACCAACGGTCGGCGCTCGTCACCTCTAGCTGATCAGTGCCTCGCGCTCGGCGCGAAGCTCGTCGATCAGCGCATCGGCCTCGGCCATGCTCATTCCCTGGAGGTCCTGCTCCGGGACGCCCAGTTCGCGCAGGGCCTGAACCTGGTCCTCGGTGATCTCGAGTTCGGACTGGCTTTCATCGGTCTGCATGGTTCGCGTCCAACCATCATTGTACGACGTGGTGCCAGGCGACGGCATGTTCCGGGACTCTTCGGGGCGGTTTTCGGGGCTGACGCATCGCGCAGAGACGTACGATGGGAGTGCAGGGGCCGGGAGCCATCGTGATGGGCAAGCCACTCCTCTCGAGCATCGCGACCGCGCTCGTCGCGGTGGCGATGCTCACGACGGCGCCGGCCGCCGCGGGACCGCCGTGCCTCGGCGATCTCAACGGCAACGGCCTCATCGGTTTCGACGACGTCCTGATGATCGTCGCGCAGTGGGGCCCCACCGAGCCGTGCCCGCCGCACGCGCCCGAGGACCTGAGCTTCGACTGCGCCGTGAACTTCGCGGACATCCTCGTGGTCATTGCCAATTGGGGCGTATGCGAGCCGCCGCCGTTCGGGGCGTGCTGTCTTCTGGACGGGACCTGTATCGACACGCTCGAGGTGGACTGCCAGGCGCAGAGCGGCGAGTTCATCGGCGCAGGCATATTCTGCGAACTGGGCATGTGCGAGGGATAGAGCGGCGCTGATCGAGTACGCCCGCAAGAGACAAGCCGCCGGCCCGTCGGGCCGGCGGCTTGTTCGTGTTCGCCTTCGCGTCGTGTCAGCCTACGTGCACGGTCCCCACGCGCCGATGATGACGAGGATGTCGGCGAAGTCGGCGACGTCGTTGCCGTTGAGGTCCTCGGGGCAGCCGGGGCACGGGCCCCAGACCGAGATGACCCGGAGGATGTCGGCGAAGTCCACGCAGAAGTTGCCGCTGAGGTCCTCGTCGCACGGCGGGAACTCGCACTCGTCGGGCACGCCGTTGAAGTTGCAGTCGCCGCTGAGGCCCGACTCGATGTCGCACTGGTCGCGCACGAGGTTGTTGTTGCAGTCCGGTTCGGGATCGGGGAACTCCTCCTCGATGCCGGGATGGAAGTCCGTGCAGAACGGGCTCAGCAGTTCCGCCGACGGGCCGAGGTCGCTGACCCAGCGGCCGTCCGTCAGCGGAAGCTGAAGCGGATCGAGCCCGAACACACCCGTATCGAAGACCACCGGCTCACCGGAGTCGTCCAGCGGCTCGAAGGTGAACCGCGGCTGCACCGGCAGGTCGAAGACGTCGTACTCGCCGCCGTTGGTGTGCGTCTTCATCACGGTCATGCCGCCCAGCGGTCCCTTGAGCGGCGCGACCACCGACAGGTCCACGGTTACGTTGTACGGCGTCGGGTTACCCCCACCGAACGTCACGATGGCCGGCGCGGCGCTCTTGAGGCTCAGCGCGATGATCTCGACGTCCACGGGAATCTCGGTCGGACCGGGGATGTCGCAGCGGTCGAACGGGTCCTCGGAGCGCAGGATCAGGGTGTCCGCCTCGCCGAAGTCCACGATGCCGCCGCCGATGCTCGTCAGGTCCACGATACCGAGCGGCTCGGTGACGAGCGGCACCACGTCGGTGAACGGATCGGAACCCGGACCGAAGTAGTCGGCGGGGATCGCCTGGCCCGGCGCGCCGAAGTCATGGGTCGATGCCGGGTCGCCCGGCTCGACCGCCGTCTCCGTCACCCACGGGTCGATGAGTGGACCGGGGTCACAACTCGGGCCGTCGCCTCCGCCCACGGGGCAGGTCTGGATCACGCCGACGCAGTGCAGGGCGACGTCGCCCGGATGGCACGGGGCGGAGACGATCTGCGTGTCGCAGATCGAGCCGAGGCCGAGCCACAGGCCCGCGAGCACGAGGCACGCGTCCTCGGTGGTGACCAGGCAGAGCTCCGGCGTCAGGCAGCACGCGCCGCCGTTCGCGCCGCCGGCGGTGGTTGCGGTGAACGCGCTGGCCGCGTACCCGGGGTGGTTGACGTCCCTCCATTGGAGGATGCCGGACAACTCGAAGTCGAAGTCCTCGCCGATCGTGAACTGGGCGATGAGCACGGAGCCGCCCGAGACGCCGTTCGGGAGCTCGTTGAACCACCAGCCGCCGGCGGGGAAACCGAAGGACGTGCCCTGGACCAGCGGCGAGAACAGACCCGGTGTCCACTCGACGACCCGGTTGAGGGCGCTCGCGTTCGGCCCGATGGTGACGTAGCTGTCCCACGGTTGCGTCAGCGGCTCGTTCGGGAAGTCGCTGTCGATGACGGGGTCGTTGCGAAGCCCCGCCGGGTCGTCGGTGGTGAAGCTGAGCGGGCCGAAGGCCGGCTCGGCGCCGACGCCGATCACCTCGTCGGTGGTGTCGTCGAACGTCGCGAACACGCGGATCGTCTTCGTTTGCGGGGGTCCGGGAGGATCGAAGATGGCGGTGACGTCCTGGGTGACCATGCCGGTGAAGCCGGCAAGGGTGCATTCCGCGCCGGCGAGCAAGGTCGCGGCCGCGGCCATGATGAAGATGATGAAGATGGTGTTTCGTTTCACGGCTCGTTCCTCGTGAAAAGGAGGGATCTCGACGGTCAGGTCCCGGCGGTGCGTGCATCGGACGGCACCTCCGGGTCCGCGCGGTGAGCGGATCGCGTCAGACACACGGCCCCCACGCCCCGATGAGGAGCATCAGGTCCGGCATCCCGGTCGTTCCGTCACCGTCGAGATCCGTGGGCCCGGGCGCGCCCCAGAACGTGAGGATCTGGAGCACGTCCTGGAAATCGATGGTCAGGCTGCCGTTGAAATCCGCCGTGCACGGGCAGATGGTGCCGAAGCACAGCGTGCCGTCACCCTGGTACATGCCGTGAAACGTGATGCACTCGATCTCGTCCTCCTGGACGCAGGAACCGTCCGGGTAGCAGCACGCGCCGCCGTCGACCGAGGTGGCGAGGGCGATGGCCAGAACGGCGGCACCGCCGGTCAGCCACCGCGCCAGGGCCTGTGGAATCAGCCTGTACGTCATGATGGAACTCCTCCCACGAAGGGGGTTCGATTGGATCGCTCGGTTTGGTTCAAGTCCCCACGCATATCCCAGCCAGCCGCGATGAGAGTCGATGACGGCAAACCAGTATCAAGAGCCAAGCTACGCGACGTCATCGCTCATGGGTTCAACAATCCACGAAGTTTGACGAGTTAAGACACGGTTGCGGCACCGTCGCCGCGGGCGTCGGTTGCGCAACCGACTATCCCCACTGCGATTGTCGGCGCCGCTCGTCCCCCGGTCCCGGAGCGCGAGAAATCAGGTCCGCGATCCCGCCGTCAGCGGGCAAGCTGCGCGATGTGCTCGCCGATCGCCAGGCTCGCGGTTGCGGCGGGCGAGGGGGCGTTGAGGACGTGCACCATCGCGCCGGTCCGCACGATCCTGAAGTCGTCGACGAGCCGGCCGTCACGGTCGACCGCCATCGCCCGCACGCCGGTCGGACCGGGACGGAGGTGCTCGGCGCGGAGGTCGGGCACGAGACGCTGGAGGCTCCGAAGCGAGGCCCGCCGCGACAGCGAGCGCAGGAACTCCGCGCACCCGGTCCGCCAGTAGCGCCGGGCCAGCCGCCACCATCCGCTGTACCCGGCGATCTCCAGGACATCGCGGAGCGACACGTTGGTCCGGCGATAGCCGTGCCGCGCGAGGCTCAGCACCGCGTTGGGGCCGGCCTTGACGCGGCCGTCGATCAGGCGCGTGAGGTGCACGCCGAGGAAGGGGAAACGCGGGTCCGGGACGGGGTAGATCAGTCCCCGCACGAGCCTGGCGCCGTCTTCGCTCAGCGTGTCGTACTCGCCGCGGAAGGGGATGATCCGTACATCCGGCGTGGCCCCGGCCCCGACGGCGATTCGGTCCGAGTGCAGTCCGCCGCAGTTGATGACGAGCCGGGCGGCGAGGGCGCCGTCGTCGGTCTCGACCACCACCCGTCCCCGCTCGTTGCCGCACGTCCGCGCGCGGCAGCCCGTCCGCACCGCGCCGCGGGCGGCGACGTCGGCCGCAAACGCCCGGGCCACGGCTCCGAAGTCCGTGACGCCGGTCTGCGGTACGAACAGGCCGGCGATCGCCGCCGCGTGCGGCTCGTGGTCGCGCACCTGGTCGGGGGTGAGACGACGCAGGCCCTCGAGACCGTTCGCCTGGCCGCGACGCTCGAGTTCCTCGAGGCGTGGCAGTTCGTCTTCGCTCGTCGCGACGACCACCTTGCCGCAGCGCGTGCAGGGGATCGATCGCTCGGCGCAGTACCGGTACATCTCCTCGCGGCCCCGCGCGCAGAGCGTGGCCTTCAGCGATCCCGGGGCATAGTAGAGGCCGGCGTGGATGACGCCGCTGTTGTGACCCGTCTGGTGCACGCCCACCTCGGACTCGGCCTCCAGCACCAGCGGACGTCGATTCTGCGCGATGAGCGCCCGTGCGGTGGCGAGGCCGACGATGCCGCCGCCGATGATGATGACGTCATGCTCTTCCGAAACGGGCATCGGATCATCGTACCGCCGAGGAAGACGGGGCAGCATCCCCATTGTCCCGAGACGCGCCGAGCGCGACCATGATGACGGGAGCCCACGCAAGGAGACCCGCCATGCCCGCCCGCAAGCTCAAGGACTTCCTGGACCGGAACGACATCGCGTATGTGATGATCGCGCACTCGCCGGCGTACACCGCGCAGGGGATCGCGCAGTCCGCGCACGTGCCCGGCAAGGAGCTGGCGAAGTGCGTGATCATCAAGGTGGACGGTGAGCTGGCGATGGCCGTGCTGCCGGCCACGCACAAGGTCGATGTCGACGTGTGCCGCGAGGCCATCGGGGCGAAGTCGGTCGAGATCGCCAGCGAGAAGGAGTTCTCACACACCTTCCCGGGTTGCGAGCTCGGCGCGATGCCGCCGTTCGGCAATCTCTGGGACGTGCCGGTGTACGTCGCCGCCCGCCTTACCGAGGACGAGACGATCGTCTTCAACGCCGGCTCGCACACCGAGCTGATCCGGATGCACTTCGCCGACTTCCAGCGTCTGGTGCAGCCGAAGATCGTCCCGCTGACCGGAGGCGTGCCCGTCTGATCGGTCGGTCAGGAGTCCAGCTCCTTCGGACGCCAGACGTCGACGAGTTGGCCGTCGGTCTCGTCGTCGAGGTCGCTCCAGCGTTCGATGGGTAGCTCGACGTGGGCGAGGGCCGCGGTGGGCATGATCTCCCAGTGTCCGGTGAGCGCGACCAGCAACGACTCGTGACCGGGGTTGTGTCCGATCAACAAGACGCGATCGGCACCATCGGGTACCTCCCGGAGCGAGGTCACCACCGTCATCGGATCCGCATGGTAGAGGTGGGCGTCGTGCACCAGCTCACCGTCGTACCCGCAGGCCTCGAGCAGGAGACCGGCGGTCGCGCGGGCGCGCCTCGCCGTCGAGCAGAGCACGAGATCGGGAACGAGATCCTGATCCTCGAGCAAGCGGCCCATCCGCGGCGCGTCGCGCTTGCCGCGCTTGTTCAGCGGTCGCTCGTGATCGTCGAGCGACGGGTCCTTCCAGCTCGACTTGGCGTGACGGAGGATGAGGAGCGTCTTCATGGCGGTCGGGCACAGGCGCGAGTAGGATGATATCGCGCATGAACGGCAAGTCGATTCGTCTCTGGTTCGGTCTCGTGTTGTTCCTCGCCGGCGGTGCGCTGCTCGCCTTCGCCGGCAACTCCGCGGGGCTGGTCGGCGTCGGCACGACGATGGGGATCGTGGGCGTCGCCCTCATGGTCTGGGCGTGGTTCACCCGGGGTGCGGAGGAGGACGGCGGGGGGAGCTGACACGGACGCGGACCGCCCCGTGCGGGGCTCTACGGCTCCTCCGCCTGCGTGCGTTGTTCGAGCGTCTCGTTCTGCGCCTCGTCGAGCAACCGACGAAGTCGGGAGATGGTCTTGTCGCGGAGTTCGCTGCGCTCGAGCGACAGGGCGCGAAGGCGGTCGAAACGCTGGCGCTGGGCGCGCCTGTCGTCCCGCGATGCCCTGGGATCGAAGCTGGCCGGTTCGTGCTCGCGGAGCGTGACGAGCTGCTCGCAGAGATCGTTGAAACCGAGCCGGAACTCCGCGACGAGCTCGGTGACGCGCTCTCGCTGCTCCTCGGAGAGATCGGGTAGCTCCAGGGCCCGCGTGAGCATCGGTATCGCGGAGTGGCGGTCACCGAAGATGTTCGGGAACCGCGCGCGGTTCCACGCCCGGCGGAGACGCTCGGCGGTGTCGGGCGGCAGCTCCGCGCGCAACGCCGCGAGCGTCTCGGTGTTGAGCGCGGTCAATGCTCGCCGCGCGTCGCGGGCCGCCCGTCCGTCGACGTCGCGCACGGAGATGTATGCGTCGTCCGGGTCGAGGGAGCCGGACCCGCCCGTGGGCTCATCGCGAAGGCGGCGCGCGACGAGCTGCTCCAGCGCCGCCTGGAACCGCATCGACGCCTCGTAGCGGCGGAGCGCATGCGTCAACGCGAGTTCGGAGTACTCGACGAGCCGCGGCTCGACGGCGGCGCGGGTCTCGGCGTCGAGCTCGAGCTCGTCGACGAGGTCGGCGAGATCGATGCCCCCGGCGCTCGCCCGCAGCCCGCGGTTGCCCAGCGACCGAATCGTGCCGTTGATGATCGTGTGCGCCATCGGCCCGTTGTCGGCGCCGGGGCGCCGGTACGCGGCGCGCATCCTCCGCGTACGCAGGTGATCGAGCTTCGGCGGGGGACGATCGTCGTACACCGCCACCGCCACGTCGTCGAAGAACCGCGTGTCCGCCGCGACGATCGCCTCCAGAGCGCGGCGTCGCACGCGGGAGACGCGCTCGATCAGCGCCGCGTCCGGGACGCGCAGCTCGTCGCTCTCCGCCTCCGCGCCCCACATCGTCGAAATGGTCTCGGCGAGGTCACGGAG
>JAAELP010000449.1 GCA_024226535.1 Planctomycetota bacterium
AACCTCGGCATGCTCAACGTCGTGATGAAGGACGACGAGACCCTCGGCGACAAGAACTACTTCGTCGGGCGCGCGAGCGTGAACGTGCTCGAGCAGTCGACGGTCGGCGCGATCTTCACCCACGGCGACGCGTCTTCGCCCGAC
This sequence comes from Planctomycetota bacterium, assembly GCA_024226535.1. Lineage (GTDB taxonomy): Bacteria > Planctomycetota > Phycisphaerae > Phycisphaerales > SM1A02 > JAAELP01. Next base: position 145 of record JAAELP010000449.1, read on the forward strand.
GATGCCTTCCTCGGCGGCGTGGACTTCAACTACCGCGACAACATCTTCGACGGGCAGCGCGTACTCGAGGGCAACGCGTTCTACCAGGTCAGCGACACGCCCGGCGCCGGCGACGGGCAGGCGTCGTGGGGCGGGCGGATCTCGTATCCCAACGACCGTGTCAACTGGCGGTTCGGCTTCACCGAGATCGGGGCGAGCTTCAACGCCGGCGTGGGCTTCGTCCCGCGGCGGGCGATCCGCGAGTACTTCGGCGGTTGGCGGTACCGGTGGCGGCCCGAGAGCGACTGGATCCGGCGCATCGACAGCGGCGTGGACCTGTTCCTCGTCTCGAACCTCAGCGACGACGTGGAGTCGCGCAACGTCGACTTCGAGATCGTGGAAGTCGAGACGCAGGCCGGCGATCGGTTCGGCGCGAGCTTCTCCCGGCAGCGCGAGGTGTTGGATGACACGTTCGAGATCAGCGACGGCGTGGTGATCCCGGTCGGGGACTACCGGTTCGACCGGTACGGTCTCTTCTTCAGTTCCTCGTCCGGCCGTCCCGTCGGCGTCGGCCTGACGTACTCGGCGGGGCGGTTCTACTCGGGCAACCGCGACGTGTACGGCATCGACGTGGACTGGCGCGTCAGCCGGCA
>JAAELP010000450.1 GCA_024226535.1 Planctomycetota bacterium
CTCGCCAGCAGAACGTGCCCGTCTTCGCATTCCTCGCCCGCGCACTGGATGCACACCTCCGAAAGGCGGAAGCGCCCGTGCTCCTGACGTAGATCCGTCAGGACCCGTGAACGCTTACCCATCCACGAGACCTGTCCGCCGGGAGGCGTCGTGGTCGCGAAGACATCCAGTTCCTGGTCGAGCAGGATCGGGAGGTATTCGCCGTCGAGCTCGATCCAGTATCCCCCGCCTGGGCAGTCCGGGCAGTCTGGCCACACGTTCTCCGGGAGCAGCGTGGGATTGCCCTCACAGTCGAGGACACAGTGGAACCCTTGCGGCACGGGGTCCGGGCAGGGAACGGAGCACGGTCCGGTGCCGATGTCGACGAAGCTGTCGGCGCCGAGGTTGTTCATCGCGAGGACCATGTCGAGCTGATCGACGACGAGATCACCGTTCGCATCGCCATCGAACAGGGTGACATCGTCGGTCCGGCCGAAGTTCCTCGAGATCACGTCCACATCGAACTGGTCGACGATGCCGTCGCGCGTCACGTCACCTGACAATGCGAACCACGGGTCGAGCGGCGCGGCCCCCTCGATCGTGAACATCGGGTCACCCGTGAGGCTGTTGACGACGTAGATGCGAATTCCGTCCGGGCCGGGGCCATACTCGGCGCCGAGGCGGATCTCCGGGATGCCATCGCAATCCAGATCGACGACGGGTGCGAGGTCGTATCCGAAGTTGTAATCGGCGGCATTGGGGCTCGTGAACACCATGTCTGCGTCCACGGCGTTGAGCGTGAGCGGACTCGTCCCGAGGAACGGACCGTAGAAGAGATACACGTGCCCGGTGCCTTCCCCAGGCGCGCCGATGAGCACGTCGTTCACCCCATCCCCGTTGAGATCCGTGGAGGAATGAACCGCCGCCCCGAACAGATCATCGTTCTCCTTGCCTCGAACGTGACGATCAAGTCGCCGTCGTCGCCCGACGTGATGTACACCTGGCCGGGCGCGTACAGCGTCTCGCCCTCCGGGGCGGCCACCACTGAATCACGGCTCCCGTCTTCGTTATGGTCATCCGCCGTCGATGTGACGTGGGGATCGGATTCGGAGACGGCGAATCCCGTGGTCGCGAACCCGACGAGGAGGCACAGGTACGCGAGGTGTGCGCGGGCTCTCGCCCTCGCACGGGTGCGGGAACGGCGGTGCGACCGCGTGGCGGCACGCAGAACCAGGAACAGACTCGGAGCCATCGATCATCCCTTCCTGCCGCCGAGATGCCGCCGAAACCGAGCTGGGGCAGATGGCGGCTCCCTCATGAAGGCGTGCGCCGTCCCTCGCGTGTGACGAGAATTACGGGATTGTCGCAGAGAATCTGTCAACGCCCTAGGTCCTGTTTGATGGCTCGTTTGTTCGGCGCTTGTCCGGTTGCGCCATTGTCGAAGTAGAGTGATGCTGGCCTCTGGCAAGGAGGCCAAGCATGACCAAAAAGAAGCGCACCAAGTCGGGTCGTAGTGGTCGCGGAGTGCAAGGACGCCCGGGCCGCCGGTATGAGTTGCGAGACGAGGCGTACGAACGCATCGAGCCGCTGCTACCGAAGCAGACGCCGGGGGGTTGCTGATAGGGGAGCGTCCGCGGGGAGCCAAGTTCAGGCAGCGCGGCGTCTTGCTGTGGGATGGGCCCGGCGGTATCACTAGTCGGATGAAGGTCGATCAGCCCAGTTCGAGCGTCGAGCCACCCGACATCCGCGACGTCGTGCACGACGTCTCCGCGAGTCTCCAGGAGACGGCCGAAGAGGTCGTCCCGTGGTTCATGGAGAACATGCCCCTGGTGTACTTCCAGGACACGGAGCGTGCGGTCCAGCTCAGCCATCTTCGCGCGATCATCGCGGCCAGGGCGTCGGGGATTCCCATCGAGCTGACGCTGCGCAACGAGGACGGCTCGGAGTGGACGAGCATGCGCCCGCAGGACTATCCGGGCGTGCTCGCCGAGCTGGTCAGCAAGCTCCCGCACGACCGCCGGCTCCGCGCCGCGAAGATCCACACCGCCGACGACGGCAAGCTCGTTCTCGACACCTTCGAGTTCGGCGAGCCGGACCGGTTCGATCCGGATGATCCGAAGCAGGCCGAGAAGCTTCGCCTGACCATCGAACACGGCGGCTCGCACGTGCCGCCGGTGAGCGCCACGGAGATCACCGAGCACTTTCACCGGTGCAGCGCCGAGTACATCCTGACCGTCACCCCCCTGCGGCTCTGCAACCAGCTCGAGCTGTTCCGGACGCTCGAAGGGACCGACGGCACCGTCGTGGCGCTGGAGCGGGAGTCCGATCCGTCGCTCAGCCGCATCGTCGTCGCCGTCGGCAACGCCACGACGCGGCGCATGCTGGAGCGCATCGCGACGCGTCTCGCGTTCTCCGACATCAACATCCATCGCGCGTACCTCGACGTCGTCGACGATCCACCGCACGGCTCGATCACCATGCTCGGGTTCGTCGTCCACGCGCCGAACGGCGGCGCGATCGATCCGGAGAGCGCGCTGTGGGCCGAGGTGCGCCGCGACCTGCTCCGCAACAAGTGGATCGAGCACCGCACGCTCCTGCTCGCCTACCGGAACCGGGACCTCGGCATCGACCGGGCGGAGATCCTCACCGCCCTCGCGGATCTCTCCCACCAGGTGCTCGTGAAGCACAACCTCTACGCGTTCAGCCTCGAGCGCATCCACCGGCTGATCGATCGCGAGATCGGCATCGCGACGCGGATCGCCGACCTCTTCCTCGCCCGCTTCGACCCCGCCGGCCCGCTCGACGACGAGAAGCTCGACGTCGCCATCAAGGAGCTGGAGCACGAGATCGACAACGACGTGGACCTCGAGGATGCCCGCACGATCCTCGTCCGGCTGCTGACGCTGCTGCGCGGCGTGCTGCGGACCAACGTCTGCGTCGAGGAACGCTACGCGCTGGGGATGCGTCTCGACCCCGCCCTGCTCATGAGCGACGAGCGACCGGAGCTTCCGTACGGCGTCTTCTACGTCCACGGGCGCGGCTTCAACGGGTTCCACGTCCGCTTCCGCGACATCGCCCGCGGCGGGTTGCGTGTCATCCGCACGAAGAACGAGGAGCAGCACGCCCACGAGGCCGAGCGTCTCTACGACGAGGCGTACAACCTCGCCTTCGCCCAGCAGCTCAAGAACAAGGACATCCCCGAGGGCGGCGCGAAGGCCGCGGTGCTCATGGACCCGCACGCGCGGCTCGATCGCGGTGTCAAGGGTTTCGTGGACACGCTGCTGGACCTGATCACGCCCGACGAGCGGACGCGGTCGCGGATCGTCGACTACTTCGGCGCCGAGGAGCTGCTCTACCTCGGTCCCGACGAGAACATCACGCCGCAGTTCATCGAGTGGGTGGTGGCTCGCGCCCACCGGCGCGGCTACCCGCTCCCCACGGCGCTCATGAGCTCCAAGCCCGGCGCGGGAATCAACCACAAGGAGTACGGCGTCACGAGCGAGGGCGTGAACGTCTTCCTCGACGTGGCCCTGCGGGCGGTGGGGATCGAGCCCGACCGCCAGCCGTTCACGATCAAGATGACCGGCGGCCCCGACGGCGACGTCGGGGGCAACCTCATCCGGATCCTCGACCGGGACTACGGCGACAACGCGCGGGTCGTCGGGATCGCCGACGGCAGCGGCTGCGCGGAGGATCCGGACGGGCTCGACCTCCAGGAGCTGCTCCGGCTCCAGCAGGAAACGCTGCCGATCTGCGAGTTCGACCGCGGCGCGCTCGGGCCCGACGGGCGCGTCACGAAGCTCGACGAGCACGACGGCGTGCACCTGCGCAACACGCTGCACAACCGGGTCGTGGCCGACGCGTTCGTTCCCTGCGGGGGCCGGCCGAACGCGATCCACGCCGGGAACTGGCGCGACTTCCTCGGCGCCGACGGGCAGCCCAGCGCAAGGGTCATCGTCGAGGGGGCGAATCTCTTCCTGACGCCGGAAGCGCGGCAGGATCTCTCCGACCACGACGTCCTGATCCTCAAGGACAGCTCCGCGAACAAGTGCGGCGTCATCACCTCCAGCTACGAGATCATCTCGAACATGCTGCTCGAAGAGGACGAGTTCCTCGAGATCAAGGGGCGGTTCGTCGAGGAGGTGCTCGAGAAGCTGCGCGACCTCGCCCGCCGCGAGGCGGAGCTGATCGTCCGCGCGTTCCGGCACCACCCGCACGTCGCGCTGCCGGTCACGAGCACGCGGCTCAGCCGGGTGATGATCCGCACCGCCGACGCGATCGAGCTCGCGATCGAGAAGCTGGAGAGCGAGGAAGGCGACCTGGTTCGGCAACTCGTCATCGATCACCTTCCCCCGGTGCTCGTCGAGGTGGCGGGCGATCGGATCTGGACGCAGACCCCCGCCGCGTACCTGCGGTGGCTCATGGCGAAGTCGCTGGCGGCGCGGATCGTCTATCGCGAGGGCTTCGAGTATCTCGAGCCGATGCCGCAGGCGGCCATCGCCGTCCTCGCCCAGCGCTTCCTGCGTATCGAGCTGGACCGCGAGAACCTCGCCCGCCAGGTCGAGGGCTCCGACCTCCCGGACCGGGCGCACATCGCCCGTGTCCTCCGCGAGGCTGGCATCCTCTCCTCGCTCGGCGAGGAATAGCGAGCAACCCGATGACCACCCGTCCCGTTCTCCTCGTCGCGGTGCTCCTGATCGTGACCGGCGCGTTCGCCCAGGATGTCCCGCCTCCGATCGACGTCCTCACCGCGCCGTCGAGCGTGACCGTCTACCGAGGTCGCGCCGCGGTGACGCGCGACGTCACCGTGAGTCTCGAGACCGGGATGTGGGCCCTGCGGTTCGGCGAGCTGCCGCAGACGCTCCAGCCCGACACGCTCCAGGCGCGGCTCAGCGGCGGCGCGCGCGTGCTCGGGGTCGAGTACGAGGAGCGCGCCGTGACCGAGGCCGCCTCGGGGCGGATTGCCGATCTCGACGAGCGCATCGCCGACGTCCGGCGGTCGCTCGCCGCGCTCGACCGGCGCGTGACGGTGGTCGTGACCCAGGAGACGTTCCTCGATGCGATCGGCGCGCGGATGACCGACGAGGCGGTCGCACAGCGCGGCACGCGTGACCTCGACCTCGAGGCCGTCGGCGAGCAGCTCGCGTTCGTGACCGCCGAGCGCGAGAAGCTCATGGAGCAGCGCGGCCGCATCGAAGACGAGCGTCGCGAGCTCCAGCGGCGGCTGGCCGCGCTGGAGGCGGAGCGCTCGAGCGTCGCCGGCACCGGGGGCGTCGAGCGCGGCGCGGTGGTGACGATCGGCGTCCCCGAGTCCGGTCCGATCGATGTCGCGTTGTCGTACCTCGTGACCCGCGCGTCGTGGCAGCCGGCCTACAACGTTCGCGCCGACGCCGACGGTTCCACCGTCGTGCTCGAGTTCGACGCGAACCTGACCCAGCAGACCGGAGAGGACTGGGAGAGCGTCGCGCTCACGCTCTCCACCGCGCAGCCCACGCTGGCCGCGAACCCGCCGGAGCTGCGACCGTGGTTCGTCGACGTTCGCGAGACGCGTCGGCCGGCCGCCGCGGCGGCGCCCGCCGATGCCGAGCGGTCGTTCGGGGTCGTCGACGGCGTGCCCACGCTCGCGGAACGGTCCAAAGGCATGGCCGCGGACGCGGAGGTCGGCGGCGCGGGCCCGTCCGTCACGTACGTCCTCCCGCGCCGCGTCACCGTCGGCACCGACGTGCGGCGGCAGCAGCGCACGCGGATCGCCACCATCGACCTGGAGCCGACGTTCACGCACGTGGCGGTGCCCCTGCTCACGGAGGCCGTCTACATCCGCGGCGACCTGATCAACCGCAGCCAGTACCAGCTTCTCCCCGGCCGCGGGTCGATCTTCATCGGCGCCGACTACGTGGGCCCCACACCGATCGCGTCGGTCCCGCCCGGCGCGCGGTTCGAGGTGTACTTCGGCATCGATCCCGCCGTCACCGCGCGACGCACGCTCGTGGAGAAGAAGACCGCCAAGACCGGCCTGCTCGGCGGCGGACGCCGCACGACCTACGAGTACCGGATGGAGATCGACAACGGCGCGGGCAAGACGCTCGCCCTGGAGCTGTGGGACCGGATTCCCGTCTCCCGCACCGACCAGATCGAGGTCGAGACCATCAACCTGAGCCACGCCCTCGACACATCGCCGTTCTACACCGAGGACGAACTCACCCGCGGCCTGCTCAAGTGGCCGCTCGCCGTGCCCCCGACCTCCGGCGCCCCCGGCTCCGCCTTCACCGTCACCTACGGCGTGCGCGTGGTACGGGCGAAGGACGTGGATATGACGCCGTTGCCGGAGTGAACGGCCGGCTACACGTTGAAGTACTTCGCTTCCGGATGATGCACGATGATCGCGCTCGTCGACTGCTCGGGCTCGATCTGCCAGTTCTCGGTGAGGGTGCAGCCGATTCGTGAGGGATCGAGGAGGCGGAAGAGCTTCTCCTGGTCGCTCATTTCGGGGCACGCCGGGTAGCCGAAGCTGTAGCGGCTGCCACGGTAACCCTGGGTGAAGAGCTTGCGGATCTCCGGGGCGTCGTCGGCTCCGATGCCCAGCTCGGTGCGCATGCGCTTGTGCCACAGTTCGGCGAGCGCCTCGGCGCTCTCCACGCCGAGGCCGTGGAGGTAGAGGTACTCCGTGTACTCGTCGCCGTCGAACAGCTCCTTGGCGCGCCGCGACACCTCCGGCCCCACCGTCACGCAGTGGAAGCCGACGACGTCTTTGCGGCCCGTCTCCGCGGGCCGGAAGAAGTCGCTGATGCAGAGACGCTTGCTGCCCCCCTGCCGCGGAAAGCTGAACCGCTCGATCTCGCGCTCGTGCGCCTCGGGATCGAACACCACGAGATCCTCGCCCTCGCTGTGGCACGGGAACCACCCGTACACGATCCGCGCCCGCAGGATGTCCTCGTCGATCGCGCTGCGCTTCATCCGATCGAAGATCGGGTGCACGACCTCCTCGAGCTGCCGCGCGTAGTCCGTGTCGGACATCGCGCCCTTGCGGAATCCCCACTGCCCCCGGAACAGCGCGACCTTGTTGATGTACGGGAACACCGCCTCGAGGTCGACCTCGGCCACCTCGCGCGTGCCCCAGAACGGCGGCTCCGGCACGTCGACGTCCGTCGCCACCGCCGACCGCGCGGCCACGGCGACACCGGCTCCGGCTTCGCCATCGCTGCCGGCCTTCTCGCGTTCGCGCTTCGCTTCGCCGCCGCGCGTCAGCGCCGCCCGCTTGCGGACACGCTCGTCGATCTCCACGTCGAGCCTCCCGAGGTCGCCCTCGGCGAGATGCTCGCAGATGCGCAAGCCGTCGAACGCGTCGCGACCGTAGTAGAGCGGCCCCTCGTAGACGCCGCGGAGGTGCGTCTCGGCGTAGTGACGCGTCAGCGCCGCCCCGCCGAGGAGCACCGGCACCTTCAGGCCGCGACCGTTCAGCTCGCGCAGGTTCTCCTCCATCACCAGGACCGACTTCACGAGCAGGCCGGACATGCCGACGGCGTCGGCGCCGGTCTTCTCCAGCGCCTCGACCATCTGGCCCAGCGTCTGCTTGATGCCGAGGTTGTGCACCGTGTAGCCGTTGTTCGTGAGGATGATGTCCACGAGGTTCTTGCCGATGTCGTGGACGTCGCCCTTCACGGTGGCGAGCACGATCGTGCCCTTGGACTGGCCCTCGACACGCTCCATGCGCGGCTCGAGGTGAGCCACCGCCATCTTCATGACCTCCGCGGACTGGAGCACGAACGGAAGCTGCATCTGGCCGCTGCCGAACAGCTCGCCCACCACGCGCATCCCGTCGAGCAGGTGATCGTTGATGATGTCCAGCGGTCCGTAGCGCTCCAGCGCCTCGTCGAGATGCTCGCGCAGGTCCTGCTTCTCGCCGTGGACGATGTGGTCGCGGAGCCGCTGCTCGAGCGTGACGGCGGAGCGCGTCTCCCGCGCCTCGTCGCCGCCCGTGCCGTCCGGGAACAACGCCACGAACGCGTGCAGCGGATCGAACGCCTCGTCGGTGACACCCGCGGGCAGACCGATGCCGCCGACCGACTCGGCGCGGCGGTCGTGGATCAGGTCGAGCGCCGCAGCGCGCTGCTCGGCGGGGATCTGAGCCAGCGGCAGGATCTTCGACGCGTGGACGATCGCGCTGGTCAGGCCCGCCTCGAGCAGTTCGTGAAGGAACACCGAGTTGAGCACGACCCGCGCCGCCGGCTTCAGGCCGAAGCTCACGTTGGAGAGCCCGCACACGATCTGGCTGTCCGGAAACGCCGCGGCGATGCGCCGGGTGCCTTCGATGAGCTCCACGGCGCTGCGACGATCCTCGGCCATCCCCGTCGAGATCGGCAGGACGAGCGGATCGAAGAGCACGTCGGCCGGCGCGATCCCGTGCACCTGCGTCGCTCGCTCCAGGCCCCGGCGGGCGATGTCGAGCTTGCGGTCGGCGGTCCGCGCCATCGCCGCCTCGACGTCCTCGTCGATCGAACCGATCACGAGCGCGGCCCCGTAGCGGCTGGCGAGGCGGCCGATCGCGTCGAACTTCTCGTCACCGTCCTCGAAGTTCGCGGAGTTGATGATGCACTTGCCCGGCGCGTGCTGAAGCCCCGCCTCGATCGTGGCGAGCTGCGTGGAGTCGATCATCAACGGCGCGTCGACCTGGCGGACCACGCGCTGGACGATCTGGGCCATGTCCGCGGCGTTGTCGCGCCCGGCGTAGTCGACGTTGAGGTCGAGCACGTTGGCGCCCTCGCGCACCTGCTGCCGCGCCATCGACACCATCTCGTCCCAGTTCTCCTCCTCGAGCAGCCGCTTGAACTTCCGGCTGCCCGACGCGTTGAGGCGTTCGCCGACGATCAGGAACGACAGCTCCTGCTCGTACTCCGTCGCGCTGTAGAGCGACGTGCACCCCCGGATCGGAGCCGGGGCCTCGATCGAACCCGGGCTCCGGTCGTCGAGCGTCTCCACGAGACGCCGGATGTGATCCGGGGTCGTACCGCAACAGCCGCCGACGATCCGTACGCCGAACTCGTCGATGAAGCGCGTGAGCGTCTCGGCGAACTCGTCGGGACGCAGCGGGAACGACGTGTGACCCTCGACGAGCACCGGGAGCCCCGCGTTTGGCACGATGGAGATCGGGCGATCCCAGTGCTTCGCGAGCCAGGCGACGTGGTCGCGCATCTCGGTCGGGCCCGTCGCGCAGTTGAGCCCGAGGGCGGCGATCGGATACGGCCGAAGCGCCGTCGCCGCCGCGACGATGTCCGAGCCCAGCAGCATGGTGCCGGTCGTCTCGATCGTGATGCTGACCAGGATCGGCACGTCCTCAGGCGAGCGGCGCTGCTCGACGAGGGCGTCGAGGCACGCGTCGACCGCGCACTTCGCCTGGAGCAGGTCCTGGCAGGTCTCGATGAGCAGGGCGTCCGCCCCGCCGGCGACGAGGCCCATCGCCTGCTCGCGGTAGCTGTCGTGCATCTTCTCCCAGGAGACCTGGCCGAAGCTGATGAGCTTGGTCCCCGGGCCGAGCGAACCGAGGACGAACCGCGGCTTGTCCGCCGACTGGTACGCGTCGCATGCCGCCCGGGCGATCTCCGCCGCCTCGCGGTTCAGATCGCGGGTCCAGCCCACGAGGTCGTCGTGGAACTCGGAGAAGACGAGCTTGTTGGCCCCGAAGGTGTCGGTCTCGACCGCGTCGGAGCCCGCCTCCAGGAACGACCGATGGATGCTCTCCACCAGCTCCGGACGGCTCCGCACGAGCAGGTCCACGCAGTTCTCGTGGCCGAGGTAGTCGCCCTCGATCGTCAGCTCGAGATCCTGGAGAGTCGAGCCCATCGCCCCGTCGAGGACGAGGATCCGCTGCTGGAGTGCCTTGAGGAAGCCGCTGGGCATGAGGGGATCATAACCCGACCTCCCCAGGTTTCCAGCCGTATATCCGGATGAATGGATGAAGGGCTCGCCGAGACCCAGGTTCGACCTGCTTTCGCGACGGAGGCAGCGGCGACGCCCGGGCACGTCGGTATCATCCACGACCCGTTCGCCCCCACTCCCGAAGAGAAGAAAGGCCCCACCCATGGCTCATCGGACTCCCCTCGCACTTGGCGCGGTCGCGCTGCTCGCCCTGACCGTGGTCGCCCACGGGCAGACGGCGGAGAGACCGCGGACTCGCCCGTCGATGCCGACGGCGCCGGCGGCGACGCAGCCCGCGACGACCGAGCCCGCGGCGATCTCCGACGCCGACCGGAAGCGCGCGATCGAGGTCGTCCACCGCGCGGTCAAGGCGATGGGCGGCAAGGACGCGCTCGCCAAGATCAAGTCCAGCCACATGCAGGCAGAGGTCACGGTGCCCATGGCCCAGGGCCCGATGACGTTCGACACCTTCTGGGCGCGTCCCAACAAGGCAATCGTCCGCCAGTCCGTGGACACGCCGATGGGCAACGTCCGTATAGAGCAGGGCACGGACGGCACGATCGGCTGGTCGCACAACTCGATGGAGGGCGTGTACCGACTGCTCAGCGACGCCGAGACGAAGCAGTTGCAGCGCGACGCCAACCGCCAGCTCACGCTCGGGGAGATGGCCGAGGAGGCGAAGAACGTGGCGTCGATCGAGGCGGCGGAGTTCGACGGGATGCCCTGCCAGAAGCTGCGCTTCCACGACGAGGAGAAGATCGCCGCGTACTTCAACGACGAGACCGGCCTCTTCGCGGGCATGTCGATGGTCGAGAAGAACCCGATGGGCGGCGAGATGGAGCAGCGCATGATGTTCCGCGACTGGCGGAAGGTCGGCAACATCAAGCTCGCGCACCTCATCGTCATGAGCATGCCCGGCATGGAAGCGAGCATGAAGTTCACGAAGGTGGACCTCAACAAGGTCGATCCCGCCGTCTTCACGCCCCCCGATCAGGTGAAGGAGATGATCGCCCAGCGCAAGCCGACGACGCGGCCGTCGATGGTTCCCGGCACGCAGCCCGCCAAGCCCGCCCGCAAGCTCAACCCGGCGATGGATCAGATCGCGCGGCGCATCGACCAGATGCAGAACGTCGCGGACCTCGTCGCCATGCGGACCCAGCTCGACGGGATGCGCGGCCTGATCACCGAGGAGAAGGACCTCGCGGATCTCGAAATCGTGCTCCAGAAGATCGACGCCCGCATCGCCGAACTGGAGGGTGGCGGCTGAGTCGTGACCGCTCCCGCCATTCGAATCCAGGGCGTGAACAAGCGCTTCGGGCGCACGCACGCCGTCCGTGATCTCGACCTCGACGTACCCGCGGGCAGCCTCTGCGGCTTCCTCGGGCCCAACGGCGCGGGCAAGAGCACGACGATCCGCATGATCATGTCGATCATCTACCCCGACTCGGGGTCGATCGAGGTGCTCGGCGGCAACGCGCTTCGCCGCAAGGACCGCATCGGCTACCTGCCCGAGGAGCGCGGCGTCTACCGCAAGATGCGCGTGGCGGAGTTCCTGGAGTACATCGCCCGGCTCAAGGGCGCAACGCGTGGCGGTCTCGCCGCGACGGTGCTGCGCTGGCTCGAGCGCGTCGACCTGGCCGACGTGGCGAAGAAGCGCTGCCAGGAGCTTTCCAAGGGCATGCAGCAGAAGATCCAGTTTCTCGCGGCGATCATCCACGAGCCGGAGCTGGTCATCCTCGACGAGCCGTTCTCCGGCCTCGACCCCGTCAACGCCGAGCTGCTCAACCAGCTCATCGGCGAGCTGCACGCCGCGGGGCGCACGATCGTCTTCTCGACGCACGTGCTGCACCAGGCGGAACAGATCTGCGATCGGATCTTCCTGATCAACCACGGGGTGAAGCTGCTCGACGCGACGATCGAGGAGATCCGTGAACGCTTCGATCCGCGCACGGTGGAAGTCGAGATGCTCGACGGCCGGCGCCCCCCCGCCAACGTGGCCGGAGTCCACGACGCCGAGCCGCTTCGCGACGACGGCGCCTGGGAGCTGCACCTCGAGGAGGACGCCGACCCGCAGGACGTCATGCGCACGGTGCTGGAGGTGGGACCGGTTCGGTCGGTCCGCCTGCGTCGCGTGTCGCTCGAGGAGGCGTTCGTGCGGCTTGTGCAGGACGACGAAGGCCCCGACGCCGCCGACCGCGTGCGCGAGGAGCTGAGCCATGTCTGAGACGGCGCGATCCTCGTGGGTCGGGCGCGCCCTGCTCGTGGCCCGCCGCGACTTCAAGCACACCGTCCTCACCAAGGCGTTTCTCTTCGGGATCATCGGCGTGCCCTTGCTGATCATCGGGGCGATGGCGATCTTGGCCCTGATAATGGCGACCCAGGAACAGCCCCCGCTCGAGGGGACGGTGGCCATCGTCGATCGGACGGGCCAGCTCACGCCCGCCGTCGAGCGGGAATTCGAGCTGGTCTCCGACGCGCCCACCGTCGAGCGGGAGTTCGAGCGGGTCTCCGACGCGCCCGCCGTGCAGATGCCAGGCGGCGCTGGGCTGCTCGGGCCGGGCTTCGGCCAGGCGCAGGCGATGCTCGGGCGCGGCGAAGTCCGCGTCACCGTCGAGCGCGTCGTCCCGGAGCCGGACGACGACGAGGCGGCCAGCCGTCTTGCCGTCGAGGAGCGTGTGCGGAGCGGCGACCTGCTCGCGGCGGCGATCGTGCCCGCGTCGCTGCTCGCCGGACCAGCGGACCCCGACGGGCCACCCTTCGTGCTGCTCACCACCGCCCGGCTCGATGCCGATCACGTCGGCCTGATCGAGCGCGTGGTCGGTCGCGGGATCGTCCGGGTCCGGGCCGAGCGGTCGAGCCAGGACGTCGAAGATATGCGGCGTCTGCTCCGCGCGCCGTCGTCGAGCACGACCACGCTGCTGGCCTCCGGCGGCGAGGAGGACCAGAGCGAGGAGACCCGGGTCCTTCGCCAGATAATCGTGCCGATCGCCTTCATGATGCTGCTCTGGGGCTCGACCTTCGGCGGCGGCCAGCACCTGCTGTCCTCGACGATCGAGGAGAAGTCCAACCGCGTCATGGAGGTGCTCCTCAGCGCGGTGAGCCCGCTCCAGCTCATGGCGGGCAAGATCTTCGGGGCGTGCCTCGTCGGGCTCCTGATCGTCTGCGTCTATTCCGGGGTGATCATCGCCGGGCTCGTGGCCGCCGCGCGAATGGACCTCATCGAGCCGATCCAGCTCGTCTACCTCGCCGTCTACTTCTTCATGGCGGTCTTCATGGTGGCGTCGCTGATGGCGGCGGTCGGCAGCGCCGTCAGCGACGTGCGCGAGGCGAACAGCCTGCTCATGCCGGTGATGCTCATCCTGACCTTCCCGCTGATGCTCTGGTTCCCGATCAGCCAGGATCCGAACGGGATGGTGGCGACGGTGTTCAGCTTCATCCCGCCGGCAACCCCGTTCGTGATGATCCTGCGGATCGCCGCCGACGAGGCGGTGCCGGCGTGGCAGATCGTCGCGTCGATCGCGTGGGGCTACCTGTGCGTGCTCGGCATGATCTGGATGGCGTCGCGGATCTTCCGCGTGGGCGTCCTCATGCAGGGCAAGCCGCCGAGCCCGCTGGAGCTGATCCGGTGGCTCCGATATTCGTGAGCAGAGGGGCTCATTTGCCCCCATTTCCTCATTTGAGTGCCATATCCGCCAGGAAGCGGCGTTGGATCACGGAAGGGCCACCTCGGTCGTCACGAGGGGCCCCATCCATCGGGAGAGATCAGCCATGCGCAGCCTCACCGCATCTCGACGCCTGCTCGTCGGCCTTGCCGGAGCCGCCGCCGTCGCCCTGACCGCCGCCGCCGGAGCCCAGTTCGGGCAGGCCGCCGGCTTCGGGGACATGATGACCCCCTACTTCCTCCGCCGTGATCTCCAGATCTTCGCGGAAGGGCTGGAGTTGGACGACGGCCAGGCCGTGATCCTCGAGAGCCTCTACTGGGACTACGAGGACGAGCACGAGTCGGGGAAGACCCGCATGCTCGACCGCCTCCAGTCGATGCGCGACCAGATGCAGGACATGGAGCGCACGGAGATCCTCGAGCTGGTCTTCTCGCCGTTCGAGGAGCGCTCCGTCGAGTGGGAGTTGATGCGGACGACGTTCCTCGAGAACGTCCGCGCGATCCTCAGCACCGAGCAGTCCGAGCGCTGGGAGGAGTTCCGCCGGAAGCTGAGGCGCGAGAAGGAGCTTCCCAAGGGACGTCTCTCAGGTGAGAGCATCAACCTCTTCCACGTGCTGCACGCCTTGGACCTTGACCGCACGATCATCCAGGTCGTCCAACCGGTCCTCGACGATTACGACCTCGCCCTCGACGACGCGATCCATCGCCGCGAGCGTCTCATGCACGAGTCGCGGCTCGCGATGATGCACTCGATCCGCGACGACCAGCCGGACGCCGCGGTCAGCATCTACCTGAAGCAGATCCGGGCGCGGATCGGCCTGCGCAACACCAACGATGAGTATCGCGAGATCCTCGTCGCCCAGCTCCCGTACGAAGTCGGCCCCGAGTTCGAACGGGAAGTCCTCCAGCGCGCGTATCCACGCGTCTACCGCCCGACCGCAGCCCAGCGTCTCTTTGCCGAGGCGCGGAAGCTCGAGGGCCTCAGCCCCGAGATGCTCCAGGCGATCGTGGATCTCGAGACGGCCTACACCGCCGAGCTCGGCACCGTGAACGCGCGTCTCTTGAACCTCGTGCGCGACTTCGAGCCCGAGGAGGCGCAGTATCGCGCCAACAGCTTCGCCGCCCGCAGCGGCGACGCTCGGCCGCCGCGACCGCAGGATCCGTCGCGGGCCGAGTTCAAAAACCGTGACGAGTTGGGCCGACGGTACGCCGACCAGCTTCGCAACCTCCTGACCCCGGACGAGTTCGCCAAGCTCAATGGCTCCCGGCGCTTCCTGCGACGCATGCGGCAGGAACGCGGCGACGCCTCCGAAGCGCTGAATCACGCGGGGTCCTCGACGCCCGGCCGGAAGTCCAAGAAGCGGTCCCGCGGGGGCGACGGCACCGGCGGCCCGACGACCGGCGGCCGTTGACGCGGCCCGGGATCCGGGTTCGACCGAGAATCCCGGCGGCCGGCTCCACCCGTCCCGGCGGGGTGCCGATACCCCGGATACTGCGGATTCCCCGGAAGGGCCGACGATGACCGACGCGATCAACAGCACAAACGGCCCCGCCCACGACGGGCTCAGCGATCTTCACCTGCTCGCGACCGGCCACGGCGATGCCGGGTCGTCGATGCGCGATCGCTGCCAGGCTCTGGGCATCGAGTGGCTCGAGGACGCTCCGGACGCCGACGCCGACGCGGTCCAGCTCGTCGATGCCGACGTCGCGGTGCGTCTGCGGATCGTGCCGCTGCGTCTGGAGGACGGCCGTCTGGTCGTCGCGATGGTCGACCCGCTCGACATCGCCGCCGCCGACGAGATGGCCGCCCTCACCGGTCGCCCCGTGACCCGGGTCGGCCTCGAGCAGGAGGCGTTCGCCGAGCTGCTCCGCGAGCACTTCGGCACGACGGCGGCCCGCATGGCCGAGAGCCTCGCGAGCGAGACGGACGAGCCGACCGACCTCGAGCACAACCTCGACGCGATCGAGGCCGACGACCTCCACCGGATGGCCGAGCAGCCGACGTTGATCAACCTGGTCAACCTGCTGCTGCTCGAAGCCGTGCAGTGCCGCACGTCGGACGTGCACATCGAGCCGTTCGAGGCCGAGCTCAAGGTCAAGTACCGGATCGACGGCGTGCTCGAGGAGCAGCCGCCGCCACCGAAGCACCTCCAGCCGGCGCTCATCGGCCGCATCAAGATCATGAGCGGCATGAACATCGCCGAGCGCTACGTGCCGCAGGACGGTCACATCACGCTGCGCTTCGAGGGGCGCAAGGTGGACATCCGCGTGTCCACGGTCCCCACGCTGTACGGCGAGTCAGTCGTCATGCGTATCCTCGACAAGAGCGCGCTGCCGCTGGACCTCGTCTCGCTCGGCATGAGCGCGGACCTGCGTGGCCAGATGGACGACCTGATCGCCAAACCCCACGGCATGGTGCTGGTGACGGGCCCCACCGGGTCGGGCAAGACGACCACGCTCTACGCCGCGCTGTCGAAGCTCTACGACCCGCGCAAGAAGATCATCACCATCGAGGATCCGGTCGAGTACGAGCTCGCGGGCATCAACCAGATGCCGGTGAACCCCAAGCGCGGCCTCACCTTCGCCAGCGGCCTGCGGTCGATCCTGCGACAGGACCCCGACGTCATCTTCGTCGGCGAGATCCGCGACCACGAGACCGCGGACATCGCGATCCGCTCCGCGCTCACCGGCCACCTCATCTTCTCGACGCTGCACACGAACGACGCCCTCAGCTCCATCGGCCGGCTCGTGGACATGGGTGCCGAGCCGTACCTCGTCGCCTCCGTACTCGAGGGCGTGCTCGCCCAGCGTCTCGGACGCCGGATCTGTCCCGACTGTGCCGAGCAGACCACGATGTCCGAAGTCGTGGAGCACCGCCTCAACGACGAGGAGCTGGCCCTCTTCGACGGCAAGGCATGGCGCGGCGCCGGCTGCCCCAACTGCAACGACTCCGGACTCCGAGGCCGAATCGGCTATTTCGAGCTGCTGCGGATCTCCGGCTCGCTCCGCCGCGCGATCTCCGAGAACCGCTCGATGTCCGAGCTTGCCGACGTCGTGGGCGGTCAATATCGGGCCATGCGGTGGGACGGCATCGAGAAAGCCAGCCAGGGCTTCACCACGATCGAGGAAGTCCTCCGCGCAACGCAAGACGTGGGCGACGAGCCCGTTTGACCGTCGATGCCGAACTTCCGCTATGACAGCCTGACGAAGCAGGGTGAAGCGCGATCGGGTGTCCTGGCCGCCGCCGGCCGCGCCGAAGCCATCCGGCTGCTGCGCCAGCGTGGCGAGACGGCGACCCGAGTGGACGTCCTCACCGGTGACGGCGACGCGCAGTCGCAGAAGAACGGCACCGCGCGTTCGGCTCGCGCGACCCGCTCACCGGCGCCCGGGTCCGCGTCGAAGACAGCGTCACGCCTGCTCAGCCTGGGTGGGCGCAAGCGGCCGTCGCTCCCCCGCGCCGACCTCGCGAACCTGGTGCGTGAGCTGGCGACGGCGATCGAAGCCGGCCTGCCGCTCATGCAGTCGCTCAAGACGGTGCGTCGCCAGGCGAAGGGCAAGGCGTTGCCGATGATCCTCGACCACCTCATCGATCGAGTCGAAGCCGGCGATCCGCTCTACGCGGCCGCCCGCGATTACGGCCCCCCGTTCGACGACATGGTCGTCGGCATGCTCCGCGCCGCCGACGCGTCGGGCGAGATGAGCACCGTGCTCCACCAGCTCGCCGACCTGCTCGAGCGCGCCGTCGAGCTGCGTCGCGAAGTGCTCGGGGCGACGTTCTACCCGATGATCGTGATGACGCTGGTCATCATCAGCACGATCGTCCTCGTGACCGTCCTCGTGCCACGGCTCATCGGTCCGATGGCCGGCGAGGCGGGCTTCAACATGCCCTGGCCGACCGCGGTCGTGCTCGGCATCGCCAACTTCCTCGAGGCCTACTGGGTGTTCTGCCTGCTCGCCGTGATCGCGCTCTGGTTCGCGTGGTTCGTCTGGTCGGGCGTGCCCGCCAACCGGTTCCTGATCGATCGCTTCGTGCTGCGCGTGCCGCTGCTCGGCCGGCTCCTGCGCGACGTCGCCGTCGCGCGGTTCACCCGAACGCTCGGCACCCTGACGACGTCCGGCCTGCCGATCCTCGACGCCCTGCGGATCACGAGTTCGACGCTCGGCAACGCCGCCCTGAAGCAGGCGATCGACGAGGTCCAGGACAAGGTCACCGGCGGCAAGTCGCTCGCCGAGCCGCTGGAGCGCAGCGGCCTCTTCCCCGCGCTGCTCGTCCAGGTCGTGAGCCTCGGCGAGCGTTCCGGCCGCCTCGACAAGATGCTCATGCACGCGGCCGGCGCGTTCGACCGCCAGGTCAACACCTCCATCAATATGTTCACCAAGGCGCTGCCGCCGATCCTGCTGATCCTCATGGCATCGGTCGGCGGTTTCGTGCTCGCGGCGATTCTCCTCCCGCTGCTCGAACTCCAGTCGATCGTGCAGTAGCGAGGGGCACCCCGAACCGCTTCACCAGGAGATTCGCGATGGCCCGCCGATTCGAAACCCGCCGACAACTCCGGCGCCGCGCCCACCGGGCGTTCACGCTCCTCGAGATCATCGTGGTGGTGACGATCATCGCCCTGCTCGCGACGCTCGTCGCGCCGAAGCTGCTCGGCAAGATCGGCCAGAGCAAGCAGAAGATCGCCATGGCGGAGGTCGCCAGCATCTACCAGCAGGTGAACCTGTGGATGGCCGACAACAGCTTCAGCCGGCTCCCCGACGACTTCGAGCTGGAGCTGCTCGCCGAGGGGCCCGACGCGACGCTCCGCGACAAGGACCTCGACGACCCCTGGAACCGCCGGTACGTGCTCATCAACCCCGGCGAACGGAACAACGACTTCGACATCGCCTCCTACGGCGCCGACGGCGAACCGGGCGGCGAGGGCGAGGACGCGGACGTATACAACTGAGCGGACCTCGCAACGATCCATGATGACCGCGCGTCCATTCCACTCCCGCAGCCCAAGGGCCTTCACCCTCCTCGAAGTCCTCATCGTCGTCGTGATCCTCGCCATCCTCGCGACGCTCGCGGTTCCGCGGCTCACCGGGACGACGCGTCGGACGTTCGACCTCACCGTCGATCGCGTCGCCGACCTGCTCGTGATGTTCGCCCAGCGCGACGCGCTCGGCCAGAAGCCCGTGGGCATCCGGTTCGACGCGTCGCGGCGCGAGCTCCAGCTCGTCACCCTCGAACGCTACGACGACGGCGCCTCGGACTGGTGGGTCGACCGCTTCGTGATTCCCGTGGAGCTGCCGGACGTGATCGACGAGGAGCGCCTCGGCGTGTACGCCGACGGTGAATGGGTGGACGTCCGCGAGTGGCCCCTGCACCACACGCCGGGCGAGAATCGACCGTCGATCGAGATCGTGCTCGCCAGCGTCGACGGCGAGCACGAGACGACGATCGTCCTCGCGCCGCACGACGTCGCGCCGCGTCGATCCGACCGCGCCGGCACCGTGGCCGCCCGCACGCCGATCGACCTCGACGGCGCCGGGCGCAGCCGGGAGGACTGGTGATGCGCCGATCCCATCCCCAACGCCGCGGCGTGGCCCTCATCGACGTGCTCATCGGAGGCATCCTCCTGGGCGTGGGGTTGTCGGTGATCCTCAGCCTGACGGGACGATCGCTGTCGAGGCAGACCGACGGCGAGAAGCGGCTCACCGCGAGCTGGCTCGCCGACGAGCTGCTCACGATGGTGCTCGTGGACGGTCCGGACCGATTCCCCCGGATCAACGACAGCAACGGCCGCTTCGACGAGCCGTTCTCCGAGTACTCCTTCGAGGTCGACATCGACAACCTCGGCCGCGGCGCCCCGTACCGCGTCAACGCGTGGGTCCGCTGGAGCGACCGCGAGAACGACGTCGTGCGCGTCGAGACGCTCATCGCCCAACGTCTGGGCGACGTCGAGCAGCCCCGCGAACCGTACGAGCGCGTGAACCGCGAGGAGAGGTACTTCCCGGATGAACTCGATGCGCCGTAGACAACCCGCATCGACCCGTCGCGCCTTCACGCTGCTGGAGGTCATGGTCGCCGGCATCATCACCGTCATGGTGCTGGGCTCGATCTCGATGACGCTCTCGCAGCTCGGGCGCTCCAAGGCGATCGCGAAGGAACGTCTCGACACGTTCCTCCGCGCCGACACGGCGTTGAACACGCTGCGACGCGACGTCGTGAGCATCATCCGCGCCGACGACCTGTTCTACACGCGGCTGCTGCTCTACGACGACATCGTCGGCAGCGACGCCGGTGATCTCGACCGCGACGAGCTGCTCGTGTTCAACACCCGACTGCGGCCGGTGCGCAACATCGACAACTTCAACGGCGAGGGGCAGGAGTACGAGACGCAGTTCCGCATCGAGGAGGACGACGCCGGGGCCGCGTTGTGGCAGCGGCGCGACACCATGCCGGACGAGTACCCCGCCGGCGGCGGCATGATCACCCCCGCCGTGGACGGGATCGTCGCCATGCGCATCGAGGTGTACGACGGCAACCAGTGGTTCGAGGAGTGGGATTCCGACATCCGCGGCCTGCCCAACGCCGTGCTCATCGAGGTGACGGCGAGCGGCTACCGCGATCCGGAGGACATGTTCACGGCCCCCTTCGCCACGCTGCGGACCGTGGTCGCGATCGACCGCGTCCTGCCGCCCCGGGACATCTTCGACGCCGAGGAGCAGCAGCGAATCGACGAGGAGCGAGACGCCCATGAAGCCGCCGGTGACGACGATCCGGCCGGCGGTGACTCCCCCGGAACCGGTGGCCCGGGCGGCGACGCCGGGCAGGACGGCTCCGCCGGCGGCGGCTCCACCGGGGGCAGCTCCGGCGGCGGGAGCTCCGGTGGCGGGAGCTCTCCCGGCGGCGGCATCTTCGACGACGCCAGCGGAGGCCCCAACTGATGTCACGTTGCCAGCGCATGCCGACGCGACGACGCCGCCCGGCTTCCCGCCGGGGATCGGTCGTCATCATCGTCATCTGGGCGATCGCGATCGCCGCGGTGGTCGCAAGCTCCGTTCAACTGTTCTCCTACCGGCAGGCGACGCTCGGCCGCAGCGCGCTGCACCGGGTCCAGGCGCGCTGGGCGGCCCGCGCGGGCGTCGAGAACACGATCGCGATGCTCGGCCTGCACACCGAGCAGCCGATCCCCGACGACGCATTCGCCATCGTGAACGACATGGAGCAGGTCTCGGAGTACGACGAGCTCTTCGACGCGATGTATGACATCCGTCATCACAAGGAGGGCCGTACGCTCGCCGGCCCGTTCGACGAGCATGCGAGGATCAACATCAACCGCGACGACACGACGGCGCTCGGCGTGCTCGAGGACATGACCCCCGATGTCGCATCCGCCGTCACCGACTGGAAGGACAGCGACAGCGACCCCAACCTGCTCGGCGTCGAGGCGGATCACTACCAGGCGATGACGCCGCCGTACAGCCCCCGCAACGGTCCGCTGCGCAGCATCGCGGAGATGGAGCTGATCGCGGGCATCTGGCCGGAGTACCTGCGCAACGAAGACTGGAACATGAACAACCGGCTCGACCCCAACGAGAACGACGGGGCGCGCTCGCTCCCCGAGGACGAGCCGGACGGGATCCTCGACGCGGGCTGGGGGGGGCGCCTCACGGTGCACTCCGTGGAGGGAGGCTCGACGGCGAGCGGCCTGCCGCGCCTGCACCTGCGCTGGGCCACGTCCGAGGAGGTCATGGAGCGCACGGGCGTCAGCCAGAGGCAGGCGGCCGTGATCATCGCCTTCGGCAAGCGGGAGCAGAACCTGCTCGAGCAGCTCATCTCGACGTCGATCACCTACGTGAACGCGCAGGGGCAGATCGCCGGGCAGGGCTCGAGCCCCAACATGGAAGAGCTGACCCCCGAGCAGGTCGGCAGCATCCTGGACGAATGCACGCAGTTCCCGCTGCACGAACGCCGCCCGGGCAAGATCAACCTGAACACCGCCGAGCACGAGCTGGTCCGCGATGTCCTCGTCCTGCGCCAGCTTCCGGAGCCTGTGATCGACGAGATCCTCTATCTGCGGGACTCCCGGGCAGAAGGGCTCACCAGCCCCATCGATCTGTTCGACATACCGGACATGACCCCGGCCATGGTCCAGCAGGTCGCCATGAACTTCAGCACGTCCAGTAACGTGTACACCATCAGTTCCCGGGGTCGCTCGACCGTTTCCGAGACGGAGGTTGAAATCATCGCGGTGGTCGATCGTTCGACCGTGCCCGTCCGCATCCTGGAGTACCGCGAGCAGTGATCCGAATGACAGGCCAGCCCGAGACCGGCACCCTCGCCGTCGTCCAGCCCGCGGGACGGGCGTGGCGGGTCGTGATCATGGCCGGCGGCTCGCGCCCTCGTTTCCTCGAGGCCCGCGAGGTGCCCCGGGACCATTCCGGCGACGGCCCCGGCTCCGGCGAAGGCACCGGACCGCTGGAGGAACTGATCCAGAATCACTCGGTCACCCGCGTGATCGGAGTTCTCCCCGCCTCCAGCGTGGTCTGTCGCACCTGCACGCTGCCGGATGCCGAGCCGGAGCAGCTCGAGCAGGCGTTGCGGCTCCAGGCCGAGGCGCATCTGCTCGGCAACACCCCGGAGCACCGGCTGGCGATGTCGGTCCTCCCCTCGGCCCCCGGCGAAACGAGCCGGTCGGGCCTCGTCTTCGCCTGGCCGGATGCGGCCCCCGCCCCACGCATGCCGGTCTCCGCTCCCGTGACGTGGGCCCCGGACATCGCCGCCCTCGTCGCCCTGCTCGACGGCCTGCGTCCCGCCGCCCCCCTGCTCTGGCTGGATCGGCCCAGCGGCTCCGTCGCCCTCGCGGTGACCCATGCCGGCGGCGCGATCTTCCGCGGCACCCGCGAAGAGGCCAGCACCGCCGACCAGTGGCGCACGTGCGTGAGCCGGGTCCTCGCCGAGACCGCGCTCAGCGTCGGTCACACCGGCGCATTCGCGGATATGCTCGTCCGCACCCACGGCGACGAGATCGCTTCGGTCCGCCCCGACGACGCGCGGCTGTTCGTGCCGCGCGAGATCATCGACGCCGCGACCCGCGCCGTCGACGACCTGCCCACCGACGACGGCTGGTGGTCTCGCTTCGGCGTCGCCGCCGGGGTCGCGATGGCGGCGACGAGCGAACTCGCCCCGCTGACCGTCCTCGAGGCGGACGATTCCAAGGCGAAGCCCTCGCGTATCCAGATGATGCGGGTCGCGCTCTCCCGTCCGCGCACCGCGCTGGTCACCGCGCTGGTCTGTCTCGTCACCGCGGGTGTTCTTCCGCTGGCGATCAGCGCCCTGCACCTGCGCGTCCTCAAGCTCAAGTACTCCGAGATCGACGAGCAGACCCGCGAGATCAAGCGGACGCGTACTCGGCTGGCCATGTACAACGCCCTCGACGACCAGGCGTGGTCGATGACGAAGCTGCTCTCGGACATCGTGTGCAACACGCCCCAGGGCATCAAGCTGGAGATGATCCGTCTCCAGCAATCCGACGGCACCTTCGCGATCAACGGCGAGGTGATCCCGTTCGACGGCCTGAGCTCGACCGAGGTCATCGCCACGCTCCAGGAGAACCTGGGCGACAGCCGGCTCTTCTCGGAGATCACGGTGGCGTGGGGCGACCCCAACGCGTACGGCCACTACACGTTCGACCTGTCGGCGAAGATCCCCCGTCCGCACCGCCCGTTCGAAGCCGAGATCGAGCTCGACTACGCCCGTTGGACGCTCGCCCAGCGCGAGGCCGGCATGGACCCGCCCGCGGAAGCGATGCCCGAGCCCGACGAGCCGGCCGCCGAGACCGACGACACCCCCGCCGCCGAGGCGCCCGAGCGTGTCGTCGACGCTACGCCGTCCGCCAGGCAGCCGATCACGCCGGCGCCGCGCGCGTCGACCGGACCGGCGGCCGAGGACGACAAGCCCGAGAAGGAGCCGGAGCGCACCGCGTCCCGCGGACCACGACGATCCCACGGCGCCCGGATCGGCAGCGTCTCCGACGACGTCGGCCGCGCGAGCAATCCCGACGACCGCACCGAGGGCGGCGGCGTCGTCGCCGGGATGGTCGAGCCGCTGACCGAGGAGCAGGTCAAGCAACTGTCCATGGAGGAGATCTCCGCCCGCCTGCCCAAGGTCGCCGAGGCCCGCAAACGCGCCCGCAAGGCCGGCGAGACCGAGCTGGAAGCCAAGCTCCGCGCCGAGTTCGACATGCTCATGGAGCGAAAGAGGACCGGGCGATGACCGTCGAGCCGACTGCCTTCGAGCGCTTCCAGAGCCTGCCCCGGGCGGTGCAGTGGTTGTGCCTCGCCGTCGCCTTCGTCGCGTTGTTCCTCGTGTGGGACGCGACGCTCGGCAAGGTGACGCGGAACCTCCGGTCCGAGGCCGAGGACATCGAGAAGCAGGCGGCCGAGGTGCGGAACTCCGACGCCCTGCGCCACAAGCTCGGGGACATGGAGCATGCGATCATCGTCTTTGGTGACGTGAGCAGCCCGGGCTCGGAGAACGAGGGGCAGGTCGCCCTCACCCGCGCGTACAACGAGGTCATGAAGAACTACTCGGTGACGCCCGACAGCTTCGACATGAGCGGCGGCGGTGACAAGCTGCCCCGCAACGTGTCGCAGGGGGTCGCCCGCGACGGGCGCCGCCTCGCGCGGCGCACCGGCACGCTGAAGTTCAAGTCGTCGGCGGAGGATGCCATCGGCATCATCGCCGACTTCGAGCAGCATCCCGACATCGAGTCGGTGAGCAAGCTGCGCATCACGAAGGACGAGCGGCGCAAGGTCAAAGTGACCATGACGCTCGATGTCTGGATCGAGGTCGCCTCGTCGCGCTCGCGGCGCTGAGGGAAACCCATGGCCCATCGACCCCACGTCAACAGTCCGCTCGCCTGGAGCCTGGTGTTCATCGCCGGCACCGTGGTGCTGTTGCTCGTGATGCTGCCGCCGCTCGTGAGCGCCGCGCTCGCGCCGTCGGCCGCAGGCGACGTCGTCGGCGAGGAGTTCGCCCGGCTGATGGATGCGCATGACGAGGCCCTGGGCACCTATCGCGATCGCTTCAACGGGCGCTCGATCTTCTTCAAGCCGCCGGCGTTCCCGAAGGCGGCTCCCCCACCGCCGCCACCGCCGCCGCCGCCGCCGCCCACGAATCGGAAGACGACGGTCAAGACGCCGCCTCCCCCCCCGCCGGTCGAGCGACAGCCCCCCTGGTCCGGACCCGAGATCAAGACGATGATCGGCGGCGAGATATGGTTCGATAACGGCCTGCGTCTCAAGATGGGCGAGGCGAAGGACGGCATGGAGATCGTCGCCGTCGACCCGCCGTGGTCGGCCACGATCAAGAAGGGCAAATGGGAGTACGAACGTCCGTTCTTCCCCCGCGGCATCGAGGGGCTCCTGACGAGCGAGGATTCGCCCTCGGCGGTGGCCCAGCCGGCGGGGTTCATCGAATCGGACGAAGATGCCGACGACCGGGCGGCCAGCGCCGCGGCCGATGACGCCCGCGCCCCCCAGAGCCCCCGCGCCGATCGGTCGATTGCCCGCCCGAGGCCCAAGCGGGGCCGCGGCGGCACCGATGATAGAAGCGGCGAAATCCCGGACGAGTGAGCCAAGCCGATCGCGCTGCCACCGGCCCCCCTGCCAGGACACCTTCGTGATGAAACGAACCGATAACCGACTCGCGCTGCTCATGGCCGCCCTCCTCGCGGCGTTCGCCTGCACCGTGCCCGCGCCGGCGCAGGACGGTCGCCCGGCGCCGGCGGCGCCGGAGAAGCGCGCGAACGGCAACGGGAACGGGAACGGGCAGGACACCGAGCCCGCGCCGGCGGTCGAGCCGGCGCCCGACGACGGCAAGATCCTCGGCGCCGACGACGACGAGCCGGCCGTGACCGACTATCCCGTGAACGCGGATCCCGTGGCGCCCAGCCGGTGGGGTATCGAGAGCCGCCGGAAGCTCCAGAACGGCTCGGACACACAGGTGAAGCTCGGCTTCCGCGAGGAGCCCATCGGAGACAAGATCTTCGCGTTCATGGCCGAGGCGACCGGCAAGGTCGTGATGCCCGTGAACCTGGTGGCGATCAAGAACAAGAAGATCACGCTGCTCAACGACGAGTGGATCGACCGCACCGAGGCGCTGGACCTGCTCATCCAGGCGTTCCGCCACAACGGCGTCGGCGTCATCGAGAAGGACGACGTGATCATCGTCGGCAACATCGAGGAGATCATCCTCTCCCGCCAGCTTCCGGTGCTCACCGCCGACGACGACGTCATGTACCGCAAGGACAAGGGCTCGCTCGTCATCAAGCTCTTCCGCGTGAAGAACGTGAAGGCCGAGGAGATCGGCGAGCTGCTCCGCGAGAACATGCCGAGCTACGCCGACCTCAAGGTCGACCCGAACTCCAACCAGATCGTGGTCATGGGCGACATCGCCCTCTGCCAGCACCTCCAGCCGCTCATCGAGGAGCTCGACCACAGCTACATCGAGCCGGAGACCCGCACGTTCCGGCTCGCGTACGCCGACGCCACCGACGTGTCGGAGAACATCACCGAGCTGTTCGACGCCAGCGCCAGCGGCACCCAACGCTCCGGCTCCAGCTCCTCGCGGAACCAGCCGCGGCGGTCGGGGTCGCGCGGCCAGCGATCGACCGCCTCGCCCGGCACCTCCGTCGTGGGCCCGGAGATCGAGCTGCGTGTCACCGTCCACATCCAGCAGAACAGCGTGACGTGCACCGGCGAGCCGTCCGTCCTCGACGAGATCGCCCGGCTCATCGACGAGGAGTGGGATCTCCCCCGCTCCCCCGGTACCTCGCGTATCTACACGCTCCAGTACACCGACCCGCTCAAGGTCGCCGAGAAGCTCAACAACCTCCTCGGCCAGAGCAGCGGTGGCAGCTCCGGCGGCGCGCGGGGTCGGGGCGGCAGCAGCGGCGGCGGCGGTGTCGACCAGATCCTCCAGGGCATCTACCGCATCGAGCCCTACCCGGACACGAGCCAGCTTCTCGTCTTCTGCAAGACGCAGGAGAGCCTCGAGTTCCTCGACCAGGTCATCGCCGACCTCGACCAGCCTTCCGGTATCGGCCTGCCGTTCGTCCTGGAGTTGAAGCACGCCAACGCGATCGAGCTCGCCGAAGAACTCAACGCCCTGCTCTCCGAGCCCGGCACCGGCGCGACGATCGGCCGTCCGGGCGAGGGAATCGGCGGCCGCGACGAAGAGGGCGGCGCCGCTGCCGACGCCGGTGACGCCGGCACGATCAGCTTCCCGTGGCAGCGCGGCGGCCGCCAGCGCGACGATCAGAGCCCCGAGTCCTCGCTCATCGGCAAGGTCCGCATCGTGCCGATCGTCCGTCAGAACGCCCTCGCGGTGCTCTGCCCCTCACCGCAGCGCGACGCGGTCAAGGAGCTGATCGAGTACTTCGACCGGCCCGGACGCCAGGTCATGATCAAGGCCCTGATCTGCGAGGTCGAGCTGAAGGACGAGCTGTCGCTGGGCCTCCGCTTCAGCAACAGCGACGACATCATTGGCGGCAACCCCGACTACCGCGTGGGCGGCACGATCGGGCTCGTCGGCCAGACGACCAACACGCTCGGCAAGCTGTTCGACACGTCGACCGTCGACACGAACGTCAGCATCAACGTCGTGATCCAGGCCCTCAACCAGCTCACGAACGTGCGCATCCTCCAGGAGCCGACGCTGTTCACGGGCGACAACCAGGAAGCGCTGTTCTTCGACGGGCAGGACATCCCGTTCATCACCAACACCGTCCTCAACACGCAGGGCAACCCGAACAACTCCTTCGAGTACCGGGAAGTCGGCGTCGTGCTCAACGTGCGGCCGCGGATCACCGTGCAGCGTGACGTGGACCTCGAGATCCTGCTGGAGCTTTCGAGCATCGTCCCCGGCGTGACGCTCTTCGGTGGTGCGATCGTCGATCGCCGCGAGACGCGAACGCACGTCGTCGTCAAGGACGGCCAGACGATCGTGATGTCCGGCATCATGCGCGAAGAGGAATCGAAGATCACGCGGAAGATCCCGCTCCTGGGCGACATCCCGATCATCGGCGAGCTGTTCAAGAGCCGCGAGAACGCCGTCACGAAGACCGAGCTGGTCGCGTTCGTGACCCCGTACGTGGTGGACAACCCGACCGAGAACAACACCGCCGCGTTCCAGGAGGAGTACCGCAACCGTCTCGAGGACCTGACCCGCCCCGTGCAGGAGCAGGCCCGCGAGGAGGCGCTGGACCCCGAGGGACGACGCCAGCGGTTCCTTCCCCGCTCGATGCGCGAGGAATCCGGCGAGGGCGCCCCGACCCCGGCCGGCGACGGCGGGCGATGATCCGCGTGCCCTTCGAGCCTGATACGCTTCTGACATGATCCGATTCCGGTTCCGCTATCCGTTGATCGCCGCCCTCGTGGCCGCGTCGGGGTGCGTCACCGAGACGACCCGCGTCGAGCCCGTCGAGCGTCTCGCCGGGGCATCCGACATCGTCGGTCCCGATGGGCAGACGTACGCCGGCAACGCCGGGGTGCACCAGTCGCTCAAGTCGCACGTCGTCACGCAGATCCTCCCGCTCGGCAACGTCCCCTACGACAACATGACGCTGCCGCTGGCGAGCCCCGACGCGCGGTACGTCGTCACGCAGACGGGCATTCCCCCGAGTTGGGAGACGGTCCTCGCCCTGCCCGGCGCGACCGTCCCGCACACGACGCGCCTGGAGATCTACGACGTCAGCGAGGCCCCGGAGACCCCGCCCGC
>JAAELP010000451.1 GCA_024226535.1 Planctomycetota bacterium
CACAAAGCCGAAAAAACGCACCGCGCCTAGACGAGACATTGGTTCACACATGGGACACAGGACCTGGTGCTCCTCCTTTGCCTCCGTCCTTTCCGTCACCTGGTGCGTTTTTTCGGCTTTGTGACCTCCAAAATCGTACTTTTACAGAGGCCCCGTGCGTTCCAGGCTTCGAAAGTGTGAAACTGTCGTCACTTTCACTGCTTCATCTTGCTCTCCTGTGTTGAATTCGTAGAACTGTCGCACTTCTCACCTCCCTATTAGGCCCGGCTGTACGGGTGACGTCGGCTGTGAACCGATGTCTCGTCTAGGCGCGGTGCGTTTTTTCGGCTTCGTGACCTCCAAAATCGTACTTTTACAGAGGCCCCGTGCGTCCCAGGCGTCGAAAGTGTGAAACTGTCGTCACTTTTACTGCTTCAATTTGTGCTCCTGTATTGAATTCTTAGAACTGTCGCACTTCTCACCTCCCTATTAGGCCCGGCTGTACGGGTGACGTCGGCTGTGAATCGATGTCTCGTCTAGGCGCGGTGCCTTTTTTTCGGGATTCGTGACC
>JAAELP010000452.1 GCA_024226535.1 Planctomycetota bacterium
CTCGCGCCCAGCGACGGCGACATGGGCGATCGATTCGGATGGGCGGTTTCGACCGACGGCGAACGCGTGCTGGTGGGAGCGCGCAGCGACGAGAACGACGGCCTGATCGGCTCGGGTTCGGCGTACGTGTTCCGGCACACCGACGACGGGTGGCTCGAGGAGGCGAAGCTGACCGACCCGAACCGGGCGGCCAACGACGCGTTCGGCTTCTCGGTGTCCCTCGCCGGAACCACGGCGCTCGTCGGGGCCTCCGGCGACGACGACCCCGGGCTCGACTCGGGCGCGGCGCACGTGTTCCGGCACGTCGGCATCGGCTGGGTGCACGAGGCCGAGTTGGAGGCGCCCGATGCCGAGGGGCAGGAGCGGTTCGGGCGCGCGGTTGCGCTCGCCGCGAACATCGCCGTCGTCGGCGCGTCCCATGACGGCGACGACGGCACGCACTCCGGCTCGGCGTACGTCTACCGCCGCGGACCGGAAGGCTGGACGGAGGACCGGAAGCTCACCGCCTCCGACGCCGCGGCCGGGGCGCGGTTCGGGCGCGCGGTGTCGATCGCACCGGTCGGTGACCTGGTCGTGATTGGCGCGCCCAGCGCCGGCGCCGTCGGATCGGGCGCCGCGTACCTGTTCGCCGATCACGGCGGGAAATGGTCGGAGGTGGCGAAGTTCGCGCCGTATGCCGACGTTTCCGGCGCGCAGTTCGGCACGTCCACGGCGGCCGCTTCCGGCCGCGCGGTGGTCGGCGCGCCGCGGGGATCCGAGGACCCCGGCACCGTCGACGTCATCCTCACCGAACCGGGGGCCTGCCCGTCGATCGGCGATCTCAACGGCGACGGCCGCGTGTCGTTCGCGGACCTGCTCATGCTCGCGGGGGCGTGGGGCGCCTGCCCGCCGATCCCCGCGCCCTGCGCGGCGGATCTCAACGGCGACGGCATCGTGAGCGGCACCGACCTGCTGATGCTGCTGAGCCGCTGGACGCGCTGATCTCAGGTTACCGCGGCGCTCGAGCTCGCCGCGGCGGCGGCTGCGGCTGCGGCCGCGGCGGCGTTCTGTGACGACGTCGCACCGTTCACCGACGCGAGGCTCGTCACGCCCAGGCCGAACCCCTTCATCGGGTTGCTCCAGACCACCTGTCCGAAGATCGGGTCCAGGCAATAGACGTAACCGTTGACGGCGGCGACGAGACGGTCCCCGTCGAGGAAGATCGTCACGTAGCCTGATCCCTGCGGGCTCTTCCAATCCCAGACCATCTCCCCCGAGAATCGGTCCAGCGCGGCGACGCGGCTGTTGAATCCGACGAAGAC
>JAAELP010000453.1 GCA_024226535.1 Planctomycetota bacterium
ATCAGGGATCGGATCAGGGATCAGCGGAGATGCTGCGAAACTGCATCCTTTGCTTCATCGGAACACATCCGATTTTTCGGAGCAGCGTTTCAGTTCCACATTTACGGGCGAGGAGTTTTTCCTGGCGGATCATGTGGTGAAAGGGAAAAAAGTTCTGCCCGGGGTCGCACATCTGGAGATGGCCCGGGCTGCTGTTGAGCAGGCTGCCGGAGTTTCGGGAGATGAGCAGGCGGGAATTTCACTCAGTAATGTTGTCTGGGCAAGACCGATAACAGTGGAAGACAATCCTGTCAGTGTGCATATCGGGCTGTTTCCCGAAGAAAGCGGAGAGATAGCGTATGAGATTTACTCGCAGTCTGATTCGAAGTCTGGCGAAGAGAATGCCGAACCTGTGCTTCATAGCCAGGGAGTGGCCCAAATAAATCAGATGAATCAGATGAATATGGCTGAAGAAGTTCCTGCTTTGGATATCGAGTCTCTGAAAGCGGAATGCGATCAGAAACGATTCAGTTCGGATGAATGTTACGAAACTTTTGCAAAGGCCGGTTTGGAATATGGCGCAGG
>JAAELP010000454.1 GCA_024226535.1 Planctomycetota bacterium
CGGCGCCGGGAACTGCACCTCGATCGCCGGCGGCGCGATACGCCTCGCGAAGTACGCGAGCGGGTAGTTGACCGCGCACACGGTCGGCGCGCCCTGTCGCCCAGGCGTCGGCGCCGACGGGTCGGAGCACGCGGCGCCACCCGCACTCGCCGCGATCAAGGTCATGCGCAGGAGACACGCTCGCATGTCAGGACTCCAGGATCAGGGTCCGCACGAGGTCGGACCCGAAGTGCACCGCGGTCCACGTGAGGACCGCCGAGAGCACCGCGCTCGCCACGAGAACGGTCACGATCTCGCTCACGAGGATCGCGGCGATGCGGCGGCGCGATCCGCCGATCTTGACCATGGTCTCGATCTCGCGTTTGCGCAGCCGCAGCGAGAGCATGAACACGAGCACCGCCGTCGCGCCCGTCGCGAGCCCCACGCCCGCGAGGGCCGCGATCACGAGATGCTGCACGGTGACGATCGTTCCGAGCAGTTCGTCCACGACCGTGAACGGGCGCACGATCCGTGCCGCGTCGCTCGTCTCGTAGCGGCCGCGCAGCAGCGTGGCCGACTTGTGATCCGGCGGCACGGCCACGATCGCGGTGATGGGAAACGTCGCCTCGCTCCCGTGGAAGTGGAAGGACTCGAGGTTCTCCGCCGTGATCACGGTGTGCTGCTGCACCGACTCGTTGGCGGTGATCAGCCCGTCCTCTCGCTTCAGCACGCCGGCGCGGGCCTCGGGTTGTGCGAGGTCATCGTGGCCGTGACCGAGGCCCTCGATGACCCACGTCGTGCGCACGTCCACGAAGATCGCTTCGTCGTCGGGGGTGCCGGCGGGTGCGAGCACGCCGACGACGCGCATCTGGAGCGGGTAGACGCCGGCGAGATCGAAGACGTTCTCCGGCGACGACGTGAGCGTGCCGCCCGGCTCGACGTCGCGTCGTCGCGCGACGGTCGCCCCCACGACGCAATCGCCCAGCCGCGCGATCTGCCGGCCTCGCTCGACACGCAAGCCGCGCAGCTCGAAGTAGTCCAGCGTCGTGCCCACGATCGGCGTGTCGCGCGATCGGAAGCGTACGTACAGCGGGATCGGATCGGCGAGCCGCGTCGCGCGAACCCGCGCGACCTCGCCGAACGGCAGCGTCTCCGGCACGTCGGCCGCGAAGTACAGCGAGTTGAGCACCAGCTCCAGCGGGCTGCCGCGGGCGCCGATGAGCAGGGGGGTGGCGTCGGCCCGCGCCGTCAGCTCGCGCTCGGACTCGGCGACGAGGAAGCGGAGCCCCGTCGGAACGAACGCGATCAGCGCGATCGACAGCACGAGGATCACCGTCTTCACCCGGTGGTAGGCGAGGTACCGCCACGCGATGTACAGCGTGCTCGTCATTCCGCGAGGTCCACCACCCGCTCGAAGCGGTCGAGCTGCGCATGGTCGTGGGTGACGGTGACGAGCGTCGCCCCGACCTCGCGCGCCTGCTCGTGCAGGATGTCCAGCACCCGGTGGGTGTTGTCGGGGTCGAGGTTCCCCGTCGGCTCGTCGGCCATGAGCACGTCCGGCTCCACGAGCAGGGCGCGGCAGACGGCGACGCGTTGCTTCTCGCCCTGCGACAGACGCGTCGCCGAACGCCGCAGCTTGTCGCCGATCCCGACCCGCCGGGCGAGATCCGCGGCGCGATCCCGCACCGCGCCGTCGAGACGCAGAGCGGGCGAGAGCCGATACGGGAGCAGGATGTTGTCGAGCACGCCGAGGTACTCGATCAGCTCGAACTCCTGGAAGACGAGCCCGAGGCGGCTGATGCGGTACGCGCGTCGCGCCGTGTCGTCGAGCGCGGTGAGATCGGTGCCGCCGACCGTGATCGTGCCCGCATGCGGGGCGAGGATCCCGGCCATCAGGTGCAGCAGGGTCGTCTTGCCCGTGCCGCTGGGGCCGATGATCGCGATCCGCTCGCCGCGTTCGATGGTCAGCTCCGGCACGCGGAGCACGAACCCGCCGGCGCGGTAGGCGAACTCCAGCCGCTCGATGCTGATCATGGGCAACGCGTTGTTCACAGCCTTTGCTCGCTCAGCAACTCCAGGTCGGTGATCTTCCACGTCCCGTCCACCGGGCGCACCGTGAAGACCGCTTCGTACTGGTTCCGGCGTTGGTGCAGGTGCCCCCAGTGACCGACCGAGCCCGTCACGTTCCACGTGCAGGTGGAGCGGAAGCCGGTCTCGCCGTCCATCCCGTCGACGCTCGAAGTCACCAGCTCGACGTCGGCGACCTTGGCCCGGGCTCCTCCCTGGTTCTCCAGCTCCAGTGCCCGCTGCGTCTCCAGGTAGATCGACGACAGCAGCTCGCCGCTGGCGCTGCGGGCAAGCGTGTCGTAGATGACGCCCTCGTCGCGGTGATCGAACGCGCGGTAGACGTTGCGCAGCAAAGCGGTCACCACGCCGTCAGCCTCGGACGGCGCGACGGTGGCCGTGCGGCGCAGCGGGTTGGGCACCGAGACGCGGCCGAACGGTCGCAGCACGAATGCCGCGACGGCCGCGAGCAGGATCACGGCGGCGGTGGTTCGTGTCAGGCCGCGGTCGGCGCCGAACGCGCGCACGACGAGCGTCACCGCCAGCAACCCGCAGAGGAGGCTCGCGATGGGCACGCCCAGACGCGGCGGCGCCGGCGGCGGATCCACCTCGACGAGGGCCGCGGACGAGGGATTCGTCAGGAAGTTCTTCCACACGAGGACGGGGTCGTCGGCCGTGAGCGTCGATGGCAGCCCGCCCGCTTCGTCGGTCGCCACCGCGGGCACGGCCGGGATCCGCTCACTGAACAGGTCCCAGTCCATCGTCACCTCGTCGGGCAGGGCGGTGATCGGGTACGAGAAGATCACGCCGAGCGTCGCCGACACGATCGGCAGATCTTCCGGCGGCTCGATCACGCCGGTGGTCTTGAGCGTGCGCCGGATGAAATGGATGCGGTCGAGCGCCGGCTCCACGCGTTGCCCGTCGATCGTCACCTCGCCGCGCTCGACCAGGAAATCCGCGACCGTCTGCTTGAGCGCGCCCTGGTCCGCGGCGGCGATCTCCGTCGCGCCGGCGAGCCCGAGGTCGACCCAGTGCTGGAGGTCCTTGGGTCGGACGATGATCTCCTTGCGCACCTCGAAGTGATCGACGTACAGGAACACGCTGAGCGGGGCGTTGTATCGCCGGCGCAGGTTGCGGTTCCGGAACGACGAGTACCACGGGTCGTCCCAGTCCAGGTCGATCGTCTCCTCCTGCGCGAGGTACCGGTAGTCGTTGATCGGCACCCCGCCGTGGTACGTCATGAAGCCGATCGAGGCGGCGGCGCGGCCCGCGTCGGTGGTGGGGGGGGCCAGCGACAACGCGCGCGGGGATCCGTCGAGCGCGTAGTCGATCTCCGCGAAGACCACGGGCTCGCCTTCGTCCTCGGCGCCGGGAACGGGATCGCCGGTGATTTCGTCGCGCCGGACGCGATAGCGCGGCACGACCTGCCGGACCGTCCCGGCGATCGGGTCGCCGTCGTCGGCGCGCAGGACGAGATCCTCGGTGAAGAAACGCTCGAAGCGCACCGCGAGCGGGCTCGGATCGTGGCCGAGTCGCTCGTAGAGTTCATCGGGCAGCAGGTTGCGGAATCCCTCGAGGTCGTCGACGCCGATCTCCAGCTCCACGCGCACGGTTCCGGGCTCGATGAAGATCTCCGCGATCGTCGGCGCCGTCATGGCGCGGGTGACGACGAGCGCGTCCCCACGGCACGGCGAGACGGACGCGGCGGCGACGAGCATGGCAGCGATGATGAGCCGGGGGCCCCGCATGGCCCGGATGATACTCAGCCCCGTGTGCGGCCGGGATCTTCCCCCCGCCACGAGCGAGCGGCTAGAATCGCCGATTCGCCCGGGGGTTCCCGAGTCCGCAAGCATCGAGGAGACAGATCCGATGAAGCTCCGTGCACAGTCAGTCCTGCTCGGCGTCGCGATCGTGGGAGGCGCCGGCTTTGCCGTCGCGACCACGGCGCCCGCGCCCGCGCCGGCGCCGCAGGACACCGAAGAAGTGGTGGTCGTGGAGGAGGTCTTCCTCGACCCGGATATCTACCGCATCGATCCGGACGCCGAACTCGTCCTCAAGGTCATGGGCGACTACCTCGCCTCGATGAACGAGTTCTCATTCCGTGCCGACGTTGCCTTCGACGAGGTGCGAGCCTCCGGGCACCGGCTCCAGTACGGAGCCGTGACCAAGCTCTCGCTGCGCCGGCCGGGCCAGGTCCGCTCCGACTACACGGGCGACCAGCGTGTGAGCACGGCGATCATCAACAACGGAACGATGACCTTCCTGAACCGCGGGAAGAACACGTACAGCAAGATCGAGGTGCCGACCGACATCGACTCCGCGCTCGATCACATCTTCGACGAGTACAACATCACCGTTCCCATCGCCGACTTCCTGTACTCGAACCCGTACGAGTCGCTCATCACGCACGCCGACGCCGGCGACTACGTCGGCATCCACGGCGTGGACGGCGAGCCCTGCCACCATCTCGTCTTCCACCAGGAGGAGATCGACTGGCAGATCTGGGTCGCCACCGGCCCGCGTCCGGTGCCGCGGAAGGTCGTGATCACGTACCGGGCGCAGGACGGCGTCCCCCAGTATTCCGCGCGGCTGTCGGAGTGGAACTTCAACCCGCAGCACTCCGATCATTTCTTCATGTTCCGGGCCCCTGAGGGCGCCGACCAGATCGAGCCGCTGCCCCGCGAGAAGGAGGAAGACGAATGACTCGCACACGACGGACCATCAACTGGAGGAAGCTCGCCGTCGCGCTCGCTTCCTGTTTCCTCGTCGGGTTCATCTGCCTGGACGTCCCGGATGCGGACGCCGGCCGCGGAGGCCGCGGTGGTGGGCGGGCCGGTGCGCGTGGCGGAGGGGGACGCGGCAGCGTGCGTCACTCCAGCCGCGGTCACTCGAGAGGCTCGGCGAACCGAAGCCGCGGCTCCGCGAACCGGGGTTCGGCCAACCGGGGCAACCGCGGATCCGCGAATCGAGGCTCCGCGAACCGGGGGAATCGGGCCGGCAATCGCGGCACGGGCAACCGCACGGGTAACCGCGCCGGCAATCGCGCGGGCAACCGCGCGGGCAACCGGGGGGGCAACAACATCGGAAGCGGTAACCGCAACGTCAACATCAACCGGAACGTCAACCGGGGCGGCCGGCGCCCGGGTCACGGCGGGCGTGGCGGCGCGTATCGCGCAGGTCGCCGCCACGGCTACGCCGTCGGACGCGGCGGCTACCACAGTTGGAAGGACGCCCGCCGCGACTGGATGCGCTTCCGCACGGTCAACCACCTGATCACGGTCGGCGCGGCGTGGGCCATGGCGCCCAAGACGACCACCACCGTCGTCGTCTCCGGGGGCACCTACTACTACGCCGGCGGCGTGTACTACATGTACACCGGCGGCCAGTACGTCGTGGTCGGCGCCCCGCCGGGCGCCGTGGTGACGGCCGTACCGTCGCACACGACGGTCGTGTACGTCGACGAGACGCCGTACTACTACGTCAACGGCTCCTACTACGTGGCCACGGAGCTGCCGCCGACGACGACCGACGATCCGCCCCCGGCCGCCACTGCGCAGGCGGATGACGCGAAGGGCCAGGAGGCCGCCGACGAGATCGACGAGATCCCGATGGTCGAATCCGAGGACGGCAACTACCAGGTCGTCGGTCCTCCCGTCGGCGCGACCGTGCCGTACCTGCCGGAAGGCGCCGAGAAGAAGACCGTCAACGGCACGAAGTACTACGTCGTCGACGGCACGTACTACCGGGCGTTCTCCAGCGACGGCGACACGGTGTACATGGTGTCGGAGGATCCGACGAAGGCGTAGCGAACCAAAAAGCACACCCGGCCCCGCGCCGAGGCGCGGGGCCGGGTGGTTTCAGGAGCGATTCGAGAGAGGCGTCACGACCAGTTGGCGATGACCACGAGGACGTCGCCGAAGCCGA
The DNA here is from genome assembly GCA_024226535.1 of Planctomycetota bacterium. GTDB lineage: Bacteria > Planctomycetota > Phycisphaerae > Phycisphaerales > SM1A02 > JAAELP01. Next base: position 5,968 of record JAAELP010000454.1, read on the forward strand.
CGTCACGCCGGGCCCCTCTCTCGACGGATCGAGGTCGCCCGATACGTCGGCGGGAATCTGTCGCCGGCCCGCAACGGCCGGTAAAGACCGGGATGCACCCGGTCGATCCCCCACTATAAGGACGCCCGCCGCCGGGCGGATCCGTCCGCCGACGATGCCCCGCCAGGACGCGGGGTGTGGAGGAAGCTTCACGGATGAGCGACCAGGGGTTCCACCGCCAGTTCGACCTCGAAGACGAGGAGCGTGAGCGTCTGCTCGAGGAGCTGGACGCGGCGATCGCGCCGACGGACTCGAAACGCGCGAACCTGCGTCACGTCTTCCGCGCCACGGACATCCCGATCGTCGTGCGTCACCCTCAAGGGGGCGAGAGCCGCTTCCTCATGTACGGGCGCAACATCTCCCGGGGCGGGATCTCGGTCATCCATGCCGGCTACGTCACGATCGGCGCCGTGTGCCAGGTCGTGCTGCCGCAGTTGAGCGGCAAGCCTGTGGCCACCCGCGGCGTCGTCCGGCACTGCCGGCTCGTGGCGGGGTCGTGGCACGAGCTGGGCATTCACTTCGGCGAGGAGGTCGATCCCTCGATCATCGAGGGCGTGCCGACCAGCGTCGAGCAGCGGGTCGGCGATGCCTGTCACGGCGACGGTCCGCGCGACGTCATTCTCATTGCCGAGTCGTTCGAACCGGAGCGCGACCTGCTCCTGCACCAGCTCACGATGTGCGGGCTGGGCGCGCGCGGGGTGTGCACGTCCGGCGCCCTTCTGGATGTCGTCCAGCAGGAACCGGTGCGGCTCGTGCTCTCGGGGCTCAGCGTTGCGACCGACGACGGGCTGCGCACCATCCAGCGGCTGCGCGAGATGGACTTCGACGGCCCGATCATGATGGCGACCGCCGACCCCGATCCGCAGGTCGCGATCTGGGCGCGGGAGGCCGGCGCGACGAGCGTCGTGACCAAGCCGATCAACGTCGACCTGCTCGTTGCGCAGATGCGCGTGCACGTCGACCCGCAGCCGCCGTCGACGGAGATCTTCAGCACCGTCGCCGATCAGCCGGGGATGCCGCAACTCGTGGACCGGTTCGTCACGGCGACCCGTCAGGTCGTCGAGCAGATCGAAGCGGCGTACGAGCGCGGCGAGCACGACGAGGCGCGCGAGCTGTGCCTGCGTCTCAAGGCGTGCGGCGTGGGGTACGGCTTCCACACGCTGACGGTCTCGGCGATCTCCGCCCTCAACGCGCTCGACCGGCGCGAATCCACCTCCGACGTGGCCAACAGGATCGGCGAACTCGTCACCTGCGGTCGCGCGCTGGCGTCGAGATCGATCGCGGCCGACGCGGCGTGACCGTCACGTTCGGCGAATGACCAGGGCCGTGAGGTCGTCCGCCTGCTCGGTGCCGTCCGCGTGGGCGAGGACGGACTGGTGGAGCGTCGCGATCAGCTCGTCGGACGTGAGCTGGTGGTGGGTCCGGACGAACTCCTCGAGGCGATCGGTGCCGTACAGCTCGCCGGCGTCGTTCGCCCACTCGAAGAAGCCGTCCGTCGTCAGCACGAGCACGTCGCCGGGCTCGAAGGCGATCTCGCGCGCGTCCTCGAACTCGACGTCCGGCATGATGCCGAGGGGCAGGACGTCGGCATCCCAGCTCTCGACCGTTCCCGTGCGCGCCTCGTAGAAGAGCATCGGCGCCTGGCCCGCCGACACGAGCGTCATCGTGTTGCGCTGGGCGTCGAGGATGCCCACGGCGGCGGTCACGAAGCGCCCCTCGGGCATGTCCGCGTGGAGCAGGTCGTTGACGCGGCTCATGGCCTCGGCGAGATCCGCCTGGTGGTCCGACGCGGACGCCCGCATGTACGCGCGGCACACCGCCACGATGAGGGCGGGGCCGATGCCGTGACCGGTCACGTCCGCGAGCGTCAGGATGATCCGCCCGTCGCCCAGCTCCAGCCAGTCGAAGTAGTCGCCGCCGGTCTTGTCCGCGGCCTGGTTCCAGCCGGCGAGATCGAATCCCGGCAGATCCGGCTCGGTCTTCGGCAGCAGGCCGCGCTGGATGTCGCGGGCGAGGTCGAGATCGCGCTCGATCTTCTCGCGGCTGGCGCGCTCCGAGGCGATCGTGTCCACGTGGGCGCGGAGGTCCGCGGTCATCGTGTTGAAGCTCTCGGCAAGCTCGCCGATCTCGTCGGAGGTCTCGATGCCGTCCACGTGCGCGCTGAGATTGCCGCCGGCGATCTCCTGCACCTTGGCGCGCAGCTTCGCGAGCGGTCGGGTGATCCGGCCCGAGACGAACCAGATGCAGGAGATGATCGCCACGAGCGTCGCGGCGAGAACGATCGACGCCACGGTCATCCGGGCGCGGACGCCGGCGAGCGCCTCGCGCTCGAGCACGCGGGCGGCGAACGTCCAGCCCGGCGAATCGATCGGGGCGAAGAAGATCCACTGCGGCTCGGGCGTTTCCCATTCCTCCAGCCTCGCGACGCCGGGCTCTCCCGAGAGGAGGCGCTCGGCGATCGGGACGAGTTCGTTCCGCCCGGCCTCACGGACGATGTCGAACACCGTGCGCATGATGTGCTCTGACCGCGGGCTGAAGACGTACCGGCCCGACGCGGTGAGAATCACGAAGTGGTGCTCGCCGAGGATCTCGTCGCCCACGCTCTCCTTGAACGTCGGCAGCATGATGTCCACCGTGGTGACGCCGCGGAACCGGCCGTCCCGCGTGAACGGCTCGGAGAAGGTGACCATGAGCACGTTGCCGGCGCCCTCGTCGAAGTAGGGATCGGTCCAGACGCCGCTCCCGAGCTTCTTGGGCGCGTGCCACCACTGCCACTGCTCGTCCGCGTACCAGTCGTAGGCGTCGCGGCCGATGTTCATCGTCTCGATCCCGTTCGGGCCTCGGTACGCGTACGGGCTGGCAAGGTCGTCGCCGTCGCCGAAGGTCCCGGGCTCGAAGGCCATGGCCGCGCCGTACACAGCGTGGTTCTGGAGAACGTTGCTGCGAAGCTGTGCGTAGACCCGCTCCTCGGAGAGATCCGGCGCCGTCTCCATCATCCGGGCCGTGGTGATCGCGATCGCCGCCGCCTCGCGAAACGCGCCGTCGAAGCGGGCGGCGTAGTTCGCCGCCAGGCGCGTCATCTCCTCCTCGACCTCCGCCCGCACGTCCTCGCGCAGGTGGATCATCATCGTCCCGATCACCACGACGTAGATCACGAGCGTGGGCAACGCGATGAGGGCGATCATCTTGGCGCGGAGGGAACGGAGCATGCGGCCAGTTTACGGCGGCCAGCGGCAGGATGCCCGCGATGACCGATTCGCCCTCGTGACGAGGTCGAGACGTTGCTCCGCGGGTTCGAATTAGAAACGCTCCGGACCGAGATGTTCGGTCCGAAGCGTGGTTCGGGCCACCCCAAGCGGTGGCATGTCTTCCATGTCGTGGCGCGTCGCCGCGCCTGAGTAGGGCAATCCGCGCGGGATCAGCCCTCGTACCCGAGCGGGGCGTACCGGATCAGGTCGCCGCCGACGTTCACGCCGGCCATCAGGCCGGTGTTGGCGCCCTGGTACATCGCCACGCCGTCCGTGAAGGAAGCGCTGCCGCTGCCGCCGGCCTCGATGCCCACGGCCACGCCGGTGAACGAGCCGGTGAGCTTGCCTTCCTTGAAGCGTCGCAGCACGGCCTCGTTCTCGAAGACCATCAGCATCTTGAATCCCTGGACGCCGGCCTGGAGGCCGATCGAGGCCGTGTTGATCGCGGCCCAGCCGACCTGCGTGCCATCGGCTCGGCAGACCATGCCGCGCCCGAACCGGCCACCGCCGAACAGGATGCCGTACTGGGCGATCCCCGGGAAGATGATGTAGCCGCCCGATCGGTCGATCTGCCGGTCGAGGCCGCTGACGTTGTTCTGGAACCAGGCCTTCGCGGCCCGCGCTTCCTTATAGAAGCTGGCGCGATCGCTTGCGGGCGGGGCGGTGGAGCAACCGGAGACGAACGGGATCGCGCTGATGGCCAGAGCCATGAGGAGTCGAATAAACCGAGTGGTCGAGAGCTTCATTTGGGGTGGTCCTTTCCTGGAAGAACGCGCAGGCTATTCGACATCGACGGGATCCGCAAGAAACGCCGGGCCGCTCAAGGGAGGTGTGCGAAATGAGGCCATTGCTGACGATTCTCGCGGCGACTCTCGTGCTCGTCGGTCTCTCGGGGTGCGCGGGCCCGGCCGAGCCCGGTACCCCGAGTGTCCACAATCGGCCGATCGTCGAGAAGGACGGGCGCACCCTGCTCTGGGCCGGGAAGACCGACGACGGCGAGGACGAGTGGTTCGACATGACCGGCTCGCTCATCGATCCGAGCCAGTTCCAGTTCGGCATCGGTCGCGACACGATCGCCTCCATCGACGCGCCCCGGTTCGCGACGTTCGACGATCCGCGGGTTGCGGCGGGCGGGATCACGCGCCAGACATTCGTGCTCGGGGTGTCGATCGACGGCGTCGCCCGCGCGTACCCCGAGGACATCATGAGCAGGCACGAGGTCGTGAACGACGAGATCGCCGGCAAGCCCTACGCCGTCATCTGGTGACCGCTCGTGAGCCTGGGTGCCGTGTGCACCCGTGAGCTTGGCGGGCGACCGGTCCAGTTCGGAACGAGCGGGTACACGAAGGACGATGTCTTCGTGCTGTACGACCGTTCGTCGAACTCCGTGTGGTATCCGCTGAGCGACGAATCGCTGGACGCGGTGGCCGGCGCGCGGCGGGGTGAGTCGATCCCGTTCCTCGACGAGCCCACGCCGGTTTCGCTCGGCGCATGGCTCGACGAGCATCCGGGCTCGGAGATCCTTCTGCCCACCGAGGACAGCCGATAATCCGACGGTCGATTGCCTCGCCGGTACGGTCCGCTCATCCTCACACTTTGTCGCGGGAAGCGGCAGGCGGGTCGCCGCGGATCACGGTCCGGATGCGAGAGTCGTTCGTGGCAACGCCAGGGAGCCGGGGAAGGCAGAGGAACGGGAGCAACCTTATGACGCCCAGTCCCCGCCCGGCTCACCGCCGAGGTTTCACGCTCATCGAGATCCTGATCGTGGTCACCATCCTCGGGATCCTCGCGTCGATCGTGATCGCGCTCGTCAACGTCACGACGGAGGACGCGCAACGCACGGCGTTCGTCTCGTCCGGCCGCGTGTTCTCCAAGGCCGCGCAGCGCTTCTGGCTCGATAACGGAGGTCCCCTCGAGGACGCCTCCTCCGGCGTGCTACCCGCCGGGTTCGACCCCTACGTGCAGGAAACCGCGTGGGGCGAGACGCCCATAGGCGGTGTGTGGGATACCGAGTTGAACTCGTTCGGCATCGGTTCCGCCCTCGGCGTGCACTTCGACGGGACCGGACAGACGCGTGACGACACGTTCATGACCGAGGTCGACCTCGTCGCGGACGACGGAGATCTCACGACCGGGAGCTTCCGGAAGCTGGCGGCGGATCGGTACTACTTCGTGTTGGCTGACTGACTCGCGCCACGAGGCGTCAGCCGACGCGGACGGGCAGCTTCGAGCAGAGCAGGGCCGCCGTGGGGATCGGCGGGTGCGCCATCGACAGACGGAACGTCCGGAAGTCGTCGGGGTTCCAGTCGACGCTGTCGAACACGTACCGCACGAGCTTCGAGTAGAACGGAAGCGTCGAGGTGGCGACGGC
>JAAELP010000455.1 GCA_024226535.1 Planctomycetota bacterium
CTGGTCCAGCTGGTGGTCCGCCCGATCCAGCCACGTTTGCGCCGATTGTCTGGAATACCCGACGATCGCTCCCGTGAAGTCGACGTCCTCGGACTGCGGCTTCCCAATCGACGCTCTGATCAGCAAAGCACGTTCGAACGTCGCGCTTGACCTGTCCTCGTGGTACAGGGTCGCACCGACCATGTCCACTCCCGTCAGGTCGGCCCGGTCGAACCTCGCTCCAACCAAGTTGGCTCCGCCTAGCGTCGCTCCCGCAAGCTTCGCATCGCTGAGATCGACGCCTTCGAGATTCGTTCTCCTCAGATCGCTCTGCGAGAAGTCGGCGCCCGAGCGAATCACTTGCTGCAGGACTGAAATGCTGCCCTGCAGATTCTCAACCGCCGCGATCGACACCAGCAGCTGGGCTCGCTCGGGACTCAGCGGTCTCGCCACCGGCTGCGGGTCGCGCCATTCCGATCCGGCCGAGTCGACGTCTATGAAATGGTATGGGCGCAGAGACCTGCTCAACGCGACGATACGACTCCGGAGGAACGCCGAGAGCTCCACCGACCCGTTCACCGTCCGCTCCGTATGGACTTGGTCGAGGATCGCGCTCAATTCGAATACGAGCGAGGATCGCCGCTGTGACTCCACGAGGTGGTTCTGAAGATCGATCCGTAGGTTCTGCGCCTCGATGAGTTCGTTCTGCGTCGCCGTGAGATACACGGTGACCCACGTCGCGGTGAACGCGACCCCGCCGATCACGATCCAACGGGGAAGGACGTTCCAGCACAGCGCTTGAATAGCAGCGTTGCGTCGCCGATCATCAGGGTCGGCGGGACGGAAGTAGCGGAAGAAGTTCGCGATGGCATGGCTTAAGCGATGCTCCTGACGTATGAGCCCCCCCTCGAGTTCCTGGACTCGTTCCTGGAGCTCCCGCGCCGCCTGAGCCTCGCCGCGCGCGCTTTGCCGTACACCTGGAACCATCCCGGACCTCCCGCAGGTGCACAGTATAGGTTCGACGTACGAGCGCGCTGAGATAACTCAGAGACCGGTGAACTCCACGCGGTCTCGACCACCGTTCTTTGCCCGGTACAACGCCGCATCGGCGGCCGCGAGCACGCCTTCCCACTTCGGCGCGTTCGTGGAGTCGGCGACCCCGACGCTGACCGTGACGATCGCGTTCCCCCCGAGCCCCGGGTGATCGATCTCCTCGCGATGCAGCGACCGCAGGATCCCCTCGGCGATCACGCGGCCCTCGTCGAGGCCGGTCTCCGGCATGAACACGACGAACTCCTCGCCGCCGTAGCGACCGACGAGGTCCACGGCCCGGCAGCTCGCGCGCACCACGGCGGCCACGGCGCGCAGGCACTCGTCGCCGGCCTGGTGCCCGGCCGTGTCGTTGAACCGCTTGAAGTGGTCGACGTCGATGATCGCGATGCAGTAGGCGCGGTGGCGTCGGCGCAACCGCTCATCGTCGAGCGTGACCGACTCTTCCCATGCCCGGCGCGCGAAGACGCGCGTGAGAACATCGGTCCGCGCGTCGAGCGCAATCGCCGTGTTCGATTCGGCCAGGGCGCGCGAGACCGCCTCGAGCCGTCCCACGCGATCGTGGAGCTGCGCCGTCTCCAGGCGCTCCGCGGTTCGCTGGCGCGCCGTGGCGAGCGTTCGCATGAGGACCTCCGAGTCGAGGTCGCTCTTGACGATGTATCCATCCGCGCCCGCGCGGGTGACCTCGATGGCGACGTACTCGTCTCCGTGCGCCGTAAGCATCACCACCGGCATCGACCACCCGAACTGGCGCAGCTCGACGAGCAAGTCGACACCGTTGCGCGCACCCAGCCGATAGTCCAGGAACACGATGTCCGGTTCCGAGCCCGCGGTGATGTCCGCGACGTCGGCGGCACCGTCGTTCACGATGAACTGGATGTCGTTGTCCGGCAGAGACGACAGGGCGCACCGCAGCAGCTCGGCATGATCCGGCTCGTCCTCGATACAGAGGACCGTCAGTGGGCGGTGCGAATCCGGTGGCATCGATCGTCTCAGGGAGCGGCGGAAGCGGGCGCCCGGTTCCAGGCGGCCCAGTAGAGCTTGAGTTCCCGGACCATCTCGTGGAACTCGTGATGGTCGGCGGGCTTGACGAGGTAGCTGTTCACGTGGCGGCGGTACGCCTCCTTCAGGTCGGTCTTCGATCCGGAGGTCGTCAGGACCACCACCGGGATCTCCCGCAGGTCCTCGTCGGCCTTGACGATCTCAAGCACCTCGTGGCCGGTCAGACGCGGCAGCTTCAGGTCCAGCAGGATGACGTCCGGCCGCGGAGCGTCGGCGAAGCGACCCTCCCGCCGGAGATACGCGATCGCCGCCTCGCCGTCGGTCACCCGGTCGAACGTGGCGACGAGACCGTCATCGGCGAACTCCATGGTGATGAGCTCGGCGTGGTCGTCGTCGTCGTCGACGATCAGAAAATGGGTAGCGCGCGGCAAGGTCATGGCCGCCTCTCACATCGGCGGTTTCTCGCCGCGCCGTGATCCCGCGCCGGAGCCGAACGAACGTCCGGTTCCGGTTATCGGCCGCGCCAGCCTCCGCTCGCGGCGGCGCAGCTACCATTGCGCCATGAGCAGAGCCACCATCATCGTCGCCGTGCTGGCGTTGGCCGCGGCCGTCGCCGGCGGCTGCGAGAGCGCCCCCAAGGTGAAGGACACCCCGACGGCCGTGCCCGAGGACGTCCTGCGCGAAGAGGTCCTCGGCGAGGTGAACCGGTACTACGAGGACCTGAGCGCCCGCAACTGGATCCGGTTCGCCGACCACTTCTGGCCGCGGGCCACCATGACCACGATCTGGCAGCCCCCGGGCGAGAACACGATGCGCGTCTACACCAGTTCCGTGGCGGAGTTCGTGGCCCGCGCGCCGGAGGGCCCGGGCAGCAAGCCGATCTTCGAGGAGACGCTCCTCTCCGCGGACGTGCGCGTCGTGGACTCGCTCGCCCACGTCTGGGCCCGGTACCACGCCCGGTTCGGCGATCCGGACAACATCGTCGAGTGGACCGGGATCGACGCGATCACCCTCATGAAGCACCAGGGCCGCTGGCGGATCGTGTCCATGGCGTACGCGCCGCAGTAGGCAACCGGGACCGAACCGGCCGAGATCCCCGCCGTATCATGCCCGTCCCCGTGACCGCCACGGGTGAATCCCCACGGTCAGGGGGCCGATATCAGTGACGGGCAGACCCAGATGAGCACGACCATCCTCGCCATCCACGACGGCCACGACGCCGGCGCCTGCCTGTTCCGGGACGGTCGCATCCTGCTCCACAGCTCCGAGGAGCGTCGCGCCAACAGCAAGAACGCCCGGGGCCTGCCCCGCCGGTCGATCGAAGCCCTGTTCGAGCGCAGCGACGTGGAGCCGTCCGACGTCGATCTCGTGGCCCTCTCCGGAACGATCCGGAACACCACGCCCGAGCGCCGCGACAAGCTCTCGGTGAAGGTCGTCGAGTTCATGTCGGTCCTCGCCCGCTCCCGCGCGGCGACCGCCGTGGGGCGACGCGTGCTCTCGGTGATCCGCAAGAAGCGCGAGATGCTCGGCTTCCTCGCCGACTACGGGCTCGACGGCACCCCGGTTCACGCGTACGACCATCACCTCTGCCACGCCGCGACCGCCTTCTGGCACCGGCCGTGGCCCGAGGACGCGCTCGTGCTCACGCACGACGGCGCCGGGGACGGCCTCTGCGCCTCGGTCAGCGTCGGCACCGCCGACGGGCTTCGCGTGATCGCCCGCACCCCGAAGTTCCACAGCGTCGCGAACTTCATGTACTCGTACGTGACGAACCACATCGGGCTGAGGGCGTGGGAGCACGAGTACAAGGTCATGGGGATGGCCCCGTACGGTCAAGCGGAGTTCTGCGCCCCGATCCTCCGCGAGATGTTCGGGGTCGACGGGCTCCACTTCCGGAACAAGACCGGTCGGATCACCCGCCGGCTCAAGAAGTACTACCACAAGCGGATGATCGGGCAGCGCTTCGACAACCTCTGCGCCGGCTGCCAGCTCGTCTTCGAAGAGCTGACGCTCCAGTGGGTGCGCAACGCGATCGAGGCGACCGGCATCAACCGCGTCTGCGCCGCGGGCGGGGCGTTCCTGAACGTCAAAGCGAACATGCTCATCCGCGAGCTTCCCGAGGTGGAGGCCTTCTTCGCGTATCCCGCCTCCGACGACGGCGGCACGCCCGCCGGCGCCGCGCTCCTCGGCTACCGCGACGCGTGCCGCGAGAAGGGGATCGAGCCCACGTTCGACCTCGAACGGCACATGTACACCGGGCTCGGATTCACCGAGACCGAGATCGAGCAGGCGATCAAGGACTCCGGCCTGCCGTACACGCGGATGCAGGATCCCGCCGAGGAGATCGCCCAGCGTCTCGCCGACGGCGACGTCGTCGCCCGCTTCGACGGGCGCGAGGAGCTTGGCCCGCGCGCCCTCGGCAACCGCACGATCATGGCCGACCCGCGCGAGCTGCGCGTGATCCGCAAGCTCAACTTCGCGATCAAGCAGCGCGACTTCTGGATGCCGTTCGCCGCCTCGGTCCTCGAGGAGGACGTGGACCGGTACATCGTCGGCAACTCCGGCTGGGCTTACTGGATGATCGAGGCGTTCCACACCACGCCCGAAGCGCAGCGTGAGATCATCTCCGGCCTGCATCCCTACGACCTCACCTGCCGCCCGCAGGTCGTCAACGACCTGAACCCCGGCTACCGCGACATCATCCGCGCCTTCAAGAAGCGCACCGGCGTCGGGGCCCTGCTCAACACGAGCTTCAACCTCCACGGCTCGCCGATCGTCGGCACCCCGGAGATCGCGCTCTACACGCTCGTCAACAGCGCGCTCGACGCCCTGGCGATCGGCCCGTTCCTCGTCACGCGCCCGGAATAGAAACCCGGGACGCTTACGGGTTTTCGAGAAACTCGTAAGCGTCCCGGGTTTTCTGAGAAACTCGTAAGCGTCCCGGGTCTTCTGGGCCGGCTCACGCCTGGCCCGGATCGCCGACGGGATCGCCGACTCCGGCGAGCAGGAAGCAGTCGTCGCGGAAGAACACGCACGTGCAGTGCGGCAGGATCACGCCCGCGGCGTGGCCGTAGAAGTCCAGACGCGACATCCCCTCGGCGCGAAAGCGCTCCATGACGGGGCCGTACCCCTCGGCGTTGTCCAGCAGCAGGGCGCCGCGCTCGGCGAGGTGCGGGGCCGCGAGGAAGCACGCCGCGGTCCGGTCGAGGCCGTCCACGATGACCACGTCGAACGTGCGATCCCCGATGATCTCCGCCACGCCGGCGAGGTCGTGCGCCACGTGGTGGATCTCGACGTTGGCCGGCATCTGCTTCGAGACCGCCCGATACCACGCTTCGTCGGCTTCGAACGTGAGGATGTGCTCGCAACGCTCGGCCCACCAGCGCGTGGACTGACCCGATCCGAACTCGAGCACGCGACAGCCGGAGAAGTCCTTGTCGCGCAGGAAGTCCACGCACGAGTAGGTGTACCAGGGGATCGCGCCCCCGGAGCGGTCGACCGCCTTCGCCCGCAGCGCGCTCTTGAAGTGCCCGGTGCGCAGCGTGAAGTAGAACGGCGTGAGCACCGCGGTCATGAGGCGCCGGATGGGTCGCCAGAGAAACCCGGGCAGCAGCTTCTTGAACGGAGCGAAGATCCGGTGGGCGAGCACGGGTTCACCTCGCGAGCGATGAGAAGTCGTCGGTGGGCGCGAGGCCCTTGCGGATCTCGATGATCTTCAGCGAAACCAGCAACTCGTACGCGGAGATGAACAGGCAGAAGCGGAACCCCGCCACGCCGTCGAGGAACCCCAGCCGCAGCACGTACATGAACAGGAACCGGAAGAGCCACTTCATCGGCAGCCACGGGTAGACGTGCCGCTTGATCCAGCGGCGGCGCTGGAGCGGGTCGCCGAAGAACTTCGGCGGCAGGGCGTCATCGTCGAGCCCCTCGATCTCGCGCACGATGGCCCGGGCTTCATTGCTCGAATGCACGTTGTGCTTGGCCATGTAGACCTCGAGCCCGCGCCGATCGTAGTGCTCCATGTGTCCACGCATGTAGCCCACGGGCCCGTCAGCGTTCATGTGCGCGTGCACCGTGCGATCCTCGTACCGCGCCTTGCCGCGCTTGAAGAAGCGCAGGTTCCAGCTCGGGTAGTACCCGCAGTGGCGGATCCGCTTGCCCATGAACACGAAGTAGCGGTTGATGTGGAAGCCGGCTTCGGGCACGTCGTCGACCGGGCGCTTCGAGACCGCCAGCAGCTCCGCACGCAGCTCCGCGTCGATCGCCTCGTCGGCGTCGAGGATGAATATCCAGTCCGACGTGAACGGGATGTGGTCGAGCCCCCAGTTCTTCTGCCGCGCCGACCCGAGCCACCGCTGCACGGTGACCGTCGCCCCCATCTCCTCGGCGATCTCCCGCGTTCGGTCGGTGGACTCCGAATCGAGCACGCGCACCTCGTCCGCCCACTCCACGACGCTCGCAAGCGCGTGCGGGATGTTCAGCTCTTCGTTGAACGACGGGATGAGGACGGCGATGGACACGGCTGGAGAGAGTATCGGATCGATACGTCCTGTGAGCCAGCGACGTTCGGCCCGTTCCGCTCGCACCCCGCGATCTTCGGGCTCGTCTCCCCATGGACCGCTGCCGCCCGGTCCCGACAATCACTGGCAGTCGTCGCGCGTGCGGCGACGGACGGAGGGTGGGACGGAATCTGGTTCGACGGCACAAGCGGCCGCGTCACCCGGTGGCCGCCGATGCGGGCGTCGTCGCGCCCGCCGAGCGAGGGGCACCAACGCGCCGCGGGGAGGCACTCACATGAATCGGCCGACACGATGTTGTGGCGGCGCGATCGTTGTCGCGATCGCGCTTCCATGGCTCTGCACGACCACGGGCACCGCGCAGGACACCTGCTCATGGGACGCGCAAGGCGCCGTCCCACGTCACGGCAGCTTCACCGATCCCTTGAACTGGGATCTGAACCTCGTGCCCGATTCGGACGATGACGCCGTCTTCGACATCGGCGGCGAGCCGCCCTATGACGTCACGGTCTCGGAGACCGCCCTCGTCACCACCCTGACGATCAAGGCGCTCGCGGGTGAGCCGCACCTTCACCAGATCACCGGACCGTTCATGACCCCCGTCCACACCAACCTTCTGCAGGTGAAGGACGCGCACCTGTACCTGCACCACATGACGCTGGAGATGTCGGCGGCCATCGATGTCGGCGGCGTGTCGTCGCATGGATACCTGACGATGACCGATGATTCCGACGTCACGTCGAACGTGGGCTTCATCGCATTGGATGACGAGGTGGGGACGGTCGTTGTTGACGAAGAGGCGAGCTGGACGGTGACCTACGACCTGAGCGTGGGGGCCGGCGGCATCGGCAATCTCCATGTCGACACCGGGGCACACGTCATCGCCGAATCGAGTTACATCGGGGCTTCCGACGGCTCCGTCGGCACGGGCACGATTGACGGCACCGGCTCCCGGTGGACGTCGGAATTCTCGGCGGTCGTTGGCCTGTCGGGTCAAGGCTCGCTGTTCGTCCACGGCGGTGAGTTCACTTCTCCCGAAGGCTTCATCGGGTGGTGGAGCACGGGGAGCGGGAACGCCACGGTGGACGGAAACGGCACCTGGACGCTCCTCGACTCACTCTACGTCGGCGGCAGAAGAACCATGCCGGGCGGCACCGCAACGCTCACGATCGACGACGACGGCACCGTGGCCGCGGCGGATACGGTGAAGCTCTGGGGACCCGGCTCGATCAGCGCGAACGGCGGGCTGCTCTCGGCGGACATCATCGACATCGACGAGAACCCCGGTGGCTTCACGACGGCCCTTCCCTCCACGGTCCGGGCCAACCTGCTCACCGGCTTCGACTCGCCGCACTTCCTCGGCCACCTCCAGGTCGGACACGCGGGCGGGCCCACGCCGGGCGCGTATCAAGCGTCAGACGAGGTGACTTCTCTGACCGTCGATCGAACGCTGACCATCGGCTACGACGCCGCCGGCACGCTCGGCATCAGCGGCGACGCGGAGCCTCCCTCGATCGTGTCGAGCTACCGCGGATACATCGGCGAGGAGGCGACGGGATCCGGGCAGGTCAGCGTCAGCGGCCCATTCGCCACCTGGACGATGGATCTCGACCTGGCCGCGGGGTTGTATGGCCAGGGGACCCTCGGCGTCCACGACGGCGGAACCGTATCCAACCGGCAGGGGTTCATCGCCACACACGCCAACTCGTCCGGCGCGGTGACCGTTGACAATGGTGGGCAGTGGATGAACGACGAGCACGTCCACGTCGGACGCCTCGGCACCGGCACCCTCGACATCGCCGGCGGCACGGTGACCTGCCACGATGCCTACGTCGGATGGGGATCGACGGGACACGGGGAGGTCACCATCGACGGCGGAACCTGGCAGGACACCGGGTGGCTCTGCATCGGCGGATCGAAGACCGTCAGCGGCGGCTACGGCCAGCTCGTCCTGAACGACGGCAACCTGAACGTCGGCGAGACGCTCCTCATCTGGGATGACAACCAGGTCATCATGAACGGCGGCACCACGACCGCGGACGTCATCGACATCGGTGTCGGTACGTTCGGGGCGGCCTGGCTGCTCGTGGAGGGCGGCACGCTGACGAGCACAACCCTCCGGGCCGGAGACCAGTTCGATAGTTACGGTGTCCTCAGTCTGAGTGACGGCGCGACATGGTCGAACGCCCAGTCGGCGGACTTCGGACACCAGGGCACGAGCAACCTATTCATGAGCGGGGGCGCCACCGCCACGACGTCGGAAACGACGTTCGCGGCCGAGGGTGTGGGGGGCGCCACGATTCAGGACCCCGGGACCTTCTTGTCGTGCAACGGTGATGTCACCGTCGCGCACCTGGGAAGCGGTTACGTGAGCATCAAAGGCGGCGCCGGGGCTCACGTCGTGGGCTCCGACATGCACATCGCCTTCCCGGACGGAAACGGAATCGTCTCCGTCTGCGGCGAGGACTCCAGCCTCATCGTCGACGGCAGCATCTGGGCGGGACGCGACGAGACCGGCGCCACCGGCGGCACGGCGATGCTGGAGATGGACAGCGATGCGCACGTCACCGCCGACACCATCCACATCGGAATATTCGGGACCGTCGTAACGCCTTGCACGTTCGGCCCGTCGCCCGCCCCCGCCGGCGACGAAGAGCCCACCGGCCGTCTCACCGCCAACGTCATCGAGAACGAGGGCGCGTTCATGCTCGGCGCCGGCATCGTCGACGTCGGCACCTTCATCGGCCCCATCTACTTCACCGGTGGCACGCTCACCGCCGGCACGTACGAAGGTGACCTCGTGAATATCGGCGGCACGATCTCTCCGGGCGATCCGCTCGGCGTGATGGACGTCAACGGCGACTTCACGCAGACCAGCGGTTCGCTTGCTCTCGAGATCGGCGGATACAACACCGGCACGTGGGACGGCCTCATCATCAGCGGTCATGCGACGCTCGGCGGGCAGCTCGAAGTCAGCCTCGCCAACGGCTTCGTGCCCGATCCAGGCCATGGGCACATCATCCTGATGTTCGACTCCCACGAGGGCGTGTTCGACAACGCCGCCGAACGCGTGTGCACGCCCGATGGCGGGCAGTTCGACGTCATCTCCACCGAAAACTGGCTCGCGATCATCCACTTCCGGTGGTGCGCCGCCGACCTCGACTGCAGCGGCGACGTCGGCTTCGGCGACATCCTCGACGTCATCGGGGCCTGGGGACCCTGCGCCGGAGTGTGCCGCGAGGATCTCAACGACAACGGCGCCGTCGACTTCGCCGACATCCTGGTGATCATCGGCGCCTGGGGCGCGTGCCCGTCCTGAGCCCGAACGGCGAACGAGCATCACGCACGATCACCGCCGCGCGCCGGCAGTCATGTCGTTACGCGCGAATGCGGTTGAGTTAGGGTCTAACCCTCGACCCGTGTGATGGTTATCACCACCGCTCTCGTGGTACGTTATCGAGATTCGTGATCCGTCTTCGTTGTCGTGATCCTCCGCCTCCTCTCGTGGAGAGGCAGAGAACGATCACGAATCACGACAACGATCTGCGACAACGTACCGCGAGGCGAGCGCAAGCCCATCGTCAGTCTGGAGTCGTCGCCTAAGTCAACGGCATTCGTCGTTACGCGCACGGGCCCCAGTTGGCGATGATCGCGAAGATGTCCGCGAAGTCCACCTGTCCGTTGCCGTTGATGTCGGCGGGGCACGGGTTCGGCGGCGGCGGGCACGGACCCCAACTGCCGATCACGGTGAGGATGTCGCCGAATCCGACGTCCCCGCTCGTATCGAGGTCCGCGTAGCACCACGGCATCACTTCGAGGGCGTCGACGTTGTCACCGACCTCCGGCTCGCCGCCCGGCTGCCGGTCCAGGCCGAGCTGGCTCGCCGTCGCGAACAGCCAGAACGTTCCACGGTAGTCGGTGAAGAACACGTCGGCGGCGCTCAGGCCGTACTGGGCCAGGGACGTCGAGCCCGGGGCGAGGCTGAACAGGGCGAAGTCGATGCCCGGCTGGGCGCCCGGCCCACCGAACTCGGGGCCACCCACGGGGCCGAGGTCGTACACGATCAGCGCGTCGATCGAGTCCAGGTCGTAGTCCACGCCCATCGTCCACCACTGCGCGTACGGCTGGCGTGGCCACACCGGCTGCGCGCCCGGCGCGACGTCGAAGATGCTGGTCGCCGACTCGCCGACCGCCTGCGCCTCGTCGGGATAGACGGTGAAGTACTCCCACACGTCGTTGTTCTGATCCCCGTCGAGGTCGAACGGCTGATGGTCGTACTGATCGACGTTGTCATGCGTGCCGAAGCCGATCGGCGCGGCCGTCACGTTGGGCGGCACGATCGCCCCGGCGCAGGTGAGGCCGAGGAACGAATCGTCGTACAGGAGCATGTTCGACGGCGGGAAGGGCGAGCCCAAGTGCGGCATCGGCACCAGCGGGCCGCCGTAGCCGCCGGTCGCGGGCATCGTGCCCGGGTAGGACTCGGGGATCGCGAACCAGTCCGACGAGAAGAAGATGTCGCCCGGCTGCTGGTTGCGCGTCCACTGCATGTACACCGCCGTGTTGAGCTTCCCGACGCTCAGCCGGTCCACGCTGAACCGGAACCGGACCCACCGGTTGGGGTTGGGCATGAGCCCCCAGGCGTTGCCGGAGACGGAATCCTCGTAGTCCCCGTTGGTGCACAGGGAGTCGATGACGGGCCCCGGCTTCAGCATGTCGGAATCGAAGCACGGCATCGCCGCGAGCGTGGGCGAGGGCGCGAGCCCCGGCGGGAACGACGCTCCCGGGAGGCCGTACGGGTTCTCCGCGCCGTAGCCGGGAATCGGCCCGACCGGCCCCATGACCGGTGCGGACGGGTTGTCGTCCAGCGCGAACGACTGCCCGTGAACAGCGGACGTCGCGAGTGCGACGCCCATGACGATCGAGGATGAGATGATGAGCGCATGCATGGCCAGCTCCTCGTTCTGGAGTTTTCCGGACCGATACGTTGGCGTGCCCCCATTCCCCCGATCCTGATTATGCCCCGGGCGGTGGCGCGCAATCTACGGTCACTTCACCCCGTTCCGGGCGGCGCTGTTCCCCGGGGGGACTGCGTCACGCTCGGCGTCGACCCGCACCAGATTGCGCTTCGATCCCGGACGACATGCTGTAGAAGCGGTCCCTGGTCTGGTCGGCTCGCGAGAGCGCCATGTCGGCGATCGCTCTGGCGATGCGCCCGTTGCCGTCGTCGAACGGGTGGACGGTGACGAACCAGAAGTGCGCGATGCCCGCTTCGAGCACCCGGTCGATCGCCGGCGCCGAGTCGAACCAATCGAGAAACAGCCCCATCCTCGTGTCCCAGACGCTCTGCCGCGGGCGCCTGGAAGTGCACCTTCTCCTTCCCGACGGGCCCCGAGAGTCAGACACCACTTGCCCGGCATCAGACCACCTGAGCGATAGAGTTGATTGCTATCGCTCATTCAATCATCTATTCTGATCGATAGAGCTGTGGGGTATCGCTCATGACCTGGAACTGGCAACAACCGGACTGGCCCCACTTCTCCTGGCAGGAGGACCGGCTCAAGCAAGCCGAGGAGCAATTCCTCGTGGGCGGCGGTGTCATCCTGGGGGCTGTGAGCCACCTTGACGGGGAGAGTCGCGAGCAATTGACCGTTGAATCCATGAGCGAGGAAGCCGTCACCACGTCCGAGATCGAAGGCGAGGTTCTGAACCGAGATAGCGTGCGGTCGTCCGTTCGACGCCAGCTTGGACTTCAAGCGGCTGCACATCGGGCCACGCCCGCTGAGCAGGGCGTGGCGGAGATGATGGTGCATCTCTATCGCACCTCGGCAAAACCGCTCGGTGAAGAGATGCTCTGTTCCTGGCACAACATGCTGATGCAGGGTCGGCGCGACATCCGCGAGATCGGCGCCTACAGAACGCACGAAGAACCGATGCGGGTTGTGTCGGGAGAGATCTACGACCCGACTGTGCACTTCGAAGCGCCACCATCGTCGCGTGTGCCAAGCGAGATGACGACGTTCATCGAGTGGTTCAACAACACGAGTCCAACTGGATCCGAAACACTCCCCGCCCTCACCCGTGCGGGCATCGCACACTTGTACTTCGAGTCGATTCACCCTTTCGAAGATGGCAATGGGCGAATCGGCCGAGCGATCTCCGAGAAAGCACTTGCGCAAGCACTCGGCGGGCCAACGCTTACCGCACTTGCAACAACGATTCTCGCTCGTCGCCGCAGTTACTACGAGATGCTCGAAGCAAGCAACAAGCGGAACGCCATCGGCAACTGGCTCGCGTGGTTCGGTGGGGTCGCTCTTGAAGCCCAGCAGCGCACGCACGCTCAAGTCGAGTTCCTGATCGACAAAGCAAGGCTCATGGACAGGCTACGCGATGAACTGAACCTGCGGCAAGAGAAAGTGATGCTTCGTGTGCTCGCGGAGGGACCGGAAGGATTCGAGGGCGGACTCAGCGCGGGGAACTACCAGCGCATCGCCAAGACGTCTCCGGCGACAGCGCGCCGGGACCTCGCAGATCTCGTCGAGAAGGGTGCTTTCGAGAGAACCGGGGAACGTCGCCATGCGCGCTACCACCTGACCATCCCGCTTCGTCCGGTCTCTGCTGTCACAATCGACGAAGAAGGACGCGTCCTGATTGCGAAGCATCGCGATCGCCGGTGACGGGCAGGAGCGCCCAGCAATCCGCCGAGTCGCTCGGCAGGGTCTTCGCCCGGATCGTCGCAAGTCCGTACCAGTTCTGTTGGGCCCGTGGCGGAACTGGCAGACGCAGCGGACTTACGTCGAAATGATGACTGTCACCAACTGCCCCCGCGAGCGATTCGACGCGCGGCGGCCGAGGTGGGTACGCTCGTCCCCCGTGACCTCCCCCCTCCGCCGTGATATCGACTGGCTGTACGCACGATTCGACGAGGTCGCGCGCGCCGCCGGCCCGCTCGACCTCGACGGCATCCGCGCCGCCACGCGGGAGATGCTGGAGACCGGCCGCGTCCACCCGGCGTTCGCGGCGCTCGACGCCGATCGCATCCACACCATCCTCAAGCACCTGACGATCCGCTTCCACCTGCGGAACAAGGCCGAGCAGGTGCACATCGTTCGCGTCAACCGGCAGCGAGAGCGCGTCTCGACCGCCGTCGCGCCGCGCCCGGAGTCGATCGACGAGGCCATCGGGACGCTCGCCCGGCACGGGCTGCCGCTCGAGCAGGTGCTCGAGGTGCTCGGATCGCTGGACATCCGACCCACGCTTACGGCGCACCCGACGGAGTCCCGCCGCCGCAGCGTGATGGAGAAGCAGTTCCGCATCGCCGACCTGCTGGCCGTGAACGACGACGCGAACGCCACGCCCTCCGACGTCTCCCGCGCCGAGAGCGCGGTGCGGCGCACGCTGTCGCTGCTGCTGGCCACCGACGAGGTGCGCGCGCGGCGGCTCGAGGTGATCGACGAGGTGCGCAACGGCATCCGCTATCTCGGCGGCGCGATCTGGGAGGCGGTGCCGCTGCTGTACCGCGATCTCGACGACGCCCTGCAAGTGCATTACGGAGCGCGTCCCGCGCTGCCGATCATCGTGCGCTACCGCTCGTGGATCGGCGGCGATCGGGACGGGAACCCCAGCGTGACGGCCGAGCTCACCCAGCGCGCCTTCGCCGAGATGCGCGAAGCCGCCGTTGACCGCCACCGCGCCGACCTCGACCGCCTGCATCGCGAGCTGAGCCTGTCCGACCGGCGCGTGAACATCGACCCGCACCTGCGCGAGTCGATCCGCCGCGACGAGCAGGAGCGACCGCTCGACCCGGAGCGTGTGCGGCATCTCGAGCACGAGCCCCTGCGCGTGAAGATCCGGCACATACAGGCCCGCCTCGGCGAGCGGGGATACACGTCGAAGCGATTCATCGACGACCTGCACCGGCTCCAGGGCGCGGTGCGCAACGCCGGGCTCGACGAGGTCGCCTCGCGCGGTCCGCTTCCGGACGCGATCATCCGCGCCAGGACCTTCGGCTTCCACCTCGCGGCGCTGGACATCCGGCAACACAGCCGCGTGCACGAGCGGGCGGTGGCCGAGATGCTGCGTGCGGCGGGCGTCGAGGACGACTACGCGCGTCTCGACGAGCCCGGACGCCTCGCCATCCTGCGCCGCGAGCTGGCCACTTCGCGGCCGCTGCTCACACGCGGCGCGGCTTGCGAACCCGGCACGCAGGAGTTGCTGGACTCGCTCGGCGTGTTCGCCGAGGCCGTGCGCGACGAGCCGGGATCCGTGGGCTCGTACGTGATCAGCATGGCGTGCACCGCCAGCGACGTGCTCGAGGTGCTCGTGCTGCTGCGCGAGGTCGGGTTGTGGACGATCACCGACGGCACGGCCCGGTGCCCCATCGACGTGGCGCCGCTCTTCGAGACGGTCGACGACCTGCACCGAGCCGCCGACGTGATGCGAGCGCTGTTCGCCGAGACCGCGTACGCCGCCCAGCTCGCGGCCCGTGACAACTTCCAGGAGATCATGCTCGGCTACTCCGACAGCAACAAGGACGGCGGATACTGGGCGGCCAACCACCGCCTGCACCGGGCGCAGGACCTGCTTGCGCGCACGTGCACGGAGGCCGGCGTGTCGTTCCGTTTCTTCCACGGCCGCGGCGGCACCGTCGCCCGCGGCGGCGGCCGCGCCCACCGCGCGATCCTCGCCTCCCCGCGCTCCAGCCGTCCGGGCGGCATCCGCTTCACGGAACAGGGCGAGGTGATCTCCTTCCGCTACGCGATGCCCGCCCTCGCGCGGCGGCACCTCGAGCAGATCGTCAACGCGATGACCCTCGCCACGGCGGGCGCCCCGTTCACCGACGTGTCGCCCGACGACACGCTGCCGTTCATGGACGACCTGGCAGATCGCTCCCGTGCAGCCTACCGGGCGCTCATCGACGATCCGAGCTTCTGGCCCCGCTTCGTCGATCGCTCCCCGGTGCTGCACATCGGCGAGTTGCCGATCGCTTCGCGGCCGGTCTCGCGCAGCGGCGGGGACGTGACGTTCGAGAGCCTCCGCGCGATCCCGTGGGTCTTCGCGTGGACGCAGATGCGCTACGGCGCCCCCGGGTGGTACGGCCTCGGCGCGGCCTTCGAGGAGGTGGTGATGAGCGACGACGAGCGGGTCGAGCAGTGCCGTCGCGCGTACGGCATCGGCGGGCACTTCCGCGCGATCATCGACAACGCCCAGCAGGAGATGGCCCGAGCGCGGCTGGACGTCGCGCGCTGGTACGCCGGCGAGACGGGCGCTGACTTCCACCAGCGGCTCGTGGACGAGTTCGCCCGTGCCGAGCGCGCCGTGCTGGCGATCACGGGCCAGGTCGCACTCCTCGACAACAACCGCGTGATCCAGCAGTCGATCCGGGAGCGCAACCCGGACACCGACGTGCTCAACGCGCTGCAGGTGGAGCTGCTGGAGCGCTGGCGCCAAGCACCGGAATCGGAGCGAGCGGAGCTGCACTCGCTGGCGATGCTCAGCGTCAACGCGCTCGCGGCAGCCATGCAGAGCACGGGATAGGCCCGGCCGATCGGGCACGGGCCCCAACTGCCGATCACGGTCAGGATGTCGCCGCACCCAAAGTCAGGGCTCGTGCCGGCGCCGCACGTGGGCA
>JAAELP010000456.1 GCA_024226535.1 Planctomycetota bacterium
GAGCACACGGACACGGACGAAGAGATCATCGAGGCGATCCTCGGGCACGCCGAGTACAGCGGTACGCCGCGCGCGAGCGCGATGTCGAAGTCCCTGTTCGCCGTCGACGAACTGGCGGGGTTCATCGTCGCCTGCGCGAAGGTCAGGCCCAACGGCATCGGCGACCTCGCGCCGAAGTCGGTGAAGAAGAAGCTCAAGGACAAGGCGTTTGCCGCCGCGGTGAACAGGGCCGATATCGCCACCGGGATCGAGGAGTTGGGCGTGGATCCGACCGAGCACATCCAGACGTGCATCGACGCGATCCGGGCGCAAGGCGCGAGCCTGGGGCTCGTGCCGTCGTGAACGATCGGCGTGGCGTGCCCGGCTTCGCGACGAGCCGGGCGCGGCCCGGGGCGCGGATCGTCGCCGGGGCGGTCCTGCTCGCGATCGTGGTCGCGGGTGTCGTGCTCGCCCGCTATCACCCGGAATCGCTCACGCTGATGCCCACGTGTCCGTCGAAGCTCCTCGGCCTGGAGTGTCCGGGGTGCGGCTCGACGCGGGCGTCGCACCATCTGCTCAACGGGCGATTGAACGAGGCGTGGCGACACAACCCGGCGATGATCGTCGCCGGGCTCCCGTTCCTCGCGATCCTTCTCGTCGACCTGGTCTCGACGATCGTCGCGGGTCGACGCGTGCTCGTCGTGTTCGGACGCGGCTTCGGCATCGCGCTGGCGGTCGCGCTGGTGGTGTACATGATCGCGAGGAACCTGCCCGGCGAGCGGTTCGACTCCCTGCGCCCGCCCCCGGTCTCGTCTTCGACCGGGTGCCGTGGTCTTGGCGCAGCCAAGGCCGCGTGCGTTGGGCGCCCATGGCACGCGGCCTTGCCGTGCGGGGCAAGACCACGGCACCCGGATCTCGTTGCACGCGTCTCTCAGTAGCCGCCCGCCTCCGCCGCGATCACCATGAAGATCCATCCCAGCGTCACGATCACCCCGATCGCCACGCTGGCGATGAGCCAGCCGTTGCGGGCGGACTTGTGCTTCTCGTACTGCTCGAAGTTGCCCTGCACCGCGGCCGTGTTGCCGGTGGCGGTGTAGATGATGGCGATGATGCCGCCGATCTGGCAGCAGAAGAGCGCCGCGAGCACGGGCGCGACGTAGCTGAGCTTGGGGACGTCGGAGCCCGCGACGTAGGGCGGCGGTGCGCCGAACTGCGCTCCCATCATCGGCGGGGCGCCCGTCATCGGCGGGGGGGCCGGCGCCGCGACCGCGCCAAGTTCGGGGAAGCTGGTCAGGGGCAGCCACTCCTGGCCTCCCTCGGGGCACGCGAGCGAGTCGGCGGTGATCTCGCCGGCCTGGAACTTGCCGCGTACCGCGTCCGCCTCGAACGGTCCGACGTAGCCGCCCGATCCATCGGTCAGGTAGTAACGCATGGCTGCTCCTCGTTACAGGATGTCATCGGTTCAGCGATCTGGTGGCTGGCGGAGAATACGCGATCAGGTCATTTCCCCGATCGCGATGAGTACGACGAACGCAACGGCGATCAACGTCCCGATCGACCCGGTGATGATGCCGATCCACGCGCGGGCAATACCGAGGGGCCGGCTGGTGGTCGGGTCGGCCTCCGGCTGCGACCGCTTGATCGTGCGGAGCCCGACGATGCCGAGGATCAGGGCGACGGGGCCCAGGGGAAAGCACACGATCATGGAGACGATCCCCATCCAGCAGGAGATCACCGCGGACACCGGCACGCCGATGGGCACGATGAAGGCGGCGGCGTCGTTGCCGGCGGGCAGCGGGGCAATGCCGAGGTCGTCGACCGACGAGGCCGGCACCCAGGTGGTCGCGCCCTCGACGCAGACCCGCGTCGAGCCGTCGATCCGGCCTTCCGCGGCGTACCCACGGAGCGAGTCCGCGTCGTATGGGCCGTGGGGCTCGCCGTTGGGTCCGGCCACGTACCAGCGCGCCATGGAGGCCTCCTTCCGAGAGGGCCGGGGCAGACTACGCGACCGTCACCGGGGCCTCAAGAGGGGACCTGCTGGTTATCGGACGACGGCGGGCGGGTACGGAACTTCACAGCGACGACCGCCAACGGTCCGAATACCCAAGTTGCCGGTGCGATGTCGGAGGCACGTGCCGCGGGAACCCGCCGATGTTCAAGGACCTTCGACGACTCGTACCGACGCGGGCGCTGACCACGATCGTCGCGGTCGGCGCCCTGCTCGGACCCGCTTCGGAAGCCAACGCCATTTCCGAAGGGGGCGCGTATGCCCCCGCCGGATGGGCGGCGGCGCCAGATCTCCACGACCCGTGGCGTGTCGCTCCCTGCGACGCGTACATCCTGCCCGTGCCGGCATTCCAAACGGTCCGGGTGTCACCGACGGCGCGGGCCGCGGCGGCGTGCTGTTTGTCCGCCGCGGCGCCA
>JAAELP010000457.1 GCA_024226535.1 Planctomycetota bacterium
CACGAGACTGCCGCCAACGCACGCGAGCCGCCGAGCCCGCGTTTTCACCGTACCATACACATCTGTTGATTTTCTGCAGGTCGGAGCTCAGACTCACCGAGCCGCTCGTATGCTCCCGGCGGAACGGCCTCATATGGGCGCGCTACGTGAGTGCATCGGATGCCACCGTCCAGCCCTGAGATCTTTGTCCTGAGCGGACCGAACGGAGCTGGGAAGACCACCACGGCGTCCGTGATGCTCCCCGAGCAATTGCACGTGCATCAGTTCGTCAACGCGGATCTCATCGCGCAGGGCTTGTCGCCGTTCGCGCCGGAGCGGTCCGCGTTCCGGGCCGGGCGGTTGATGCTGGAGCGGATCCATGAACTGCGGGCGCGCGGTGAGAGCTTCGGTTTCGAGACGACCCTCGCCACGCGGTCATACGTACCGTTCCTGCGGGACGCCCAGGCGGCCGGCTACGTCGTGCACCTGGTCTTCATCTGGCTGTCGAGTGTGGATCTCGCGCTCTCGCGCGTGCGGGCTCGTGTCGAGCAGGGCGGGCACGACATTCCGGCGGCGACCGTGGCGAGGCGCTATCATCGAGGGCTCCGGAACCTGTTCGAGCTGTATCTGCCCTTGTGCGACACGTGGACAGCCGGTGACAACTCCGGTGATGAGCTGATCGTGGTCGCTCGGGCAGAGCGTGGGGCGCCGGCGACGGTGGTCGAGGCGGAGCGGTGGGATGCGATTCGGAGAGCAGCCGATGCCCCAGAAGAATGACCCGGAACGCGAGATCCGCAGGCGGCGGCTCGACGAGATCGAGAGGGGTCTGCGCGAGGGCATCCGCCGCGAGGTGGAGAGGCGGAGACGCCTGGGCCTGCCGGTTTATGTCGCGGAGAACGGCCGGGTGGTCGAGCGGCCGGAACGTCGGGCGCCTTAGGGTGCTTGCCTGAGCTGTTGCGAAGACGGGGGCTGTCGCCCTTTGGCCAACGTGCTGAGTGGTTGTGCCACCTGCACGCACGCGGGGTACGCGCACGAACGGGACCCACGTGTTTGCAGTTGGGGGTATGAACTCACCACGTTCGCGCGCAGGGGGACAGCCCCGCTCTCGCCAGACACCCTCGCAGTCCGGACGGTCTCGGCGGCGAGGGCGGCACTGTCCCCACCACAAGGACGCCGTCCCCTCGCGCGGTTGGGGCCGTCAGCAGTTGCCCCAAGCCGCGATCAGCGCCAGCACGTCGGCGAAGTCCACGTTGCCGTTCCCGCTGAGATCCTCCGGGCAGGGCACCCCGCACGGTCCCCACGCGCCGATGATCGCGAGGATGTCGCCGAAGCCGACGTCGCCGGAGCCGTCGAGATCGGCGGGGCACGGCGCGGGCTTCGGGTGCGCGAAGAGGAACTCGACGATCTTCCGCGTGGCGTCCGTGGCGAACGTCGGCGAGTGCGGGCCGCCGTTCATCGTCCACAGTTCCGCTGAGCCGCCGGTGCTGCACCCGGCCGCGTAGCGCGAGACGGTCGTCTCGGTGCCGGGGATCGACGCGTCGATGTCGATCGGCGGGGCGGAGGTGTCCGGCGTGAGCGTGCACGCGTTGTAGGTCGCCCACGTCGACGCCGTGACCGGCGCGCTCGGGTAGCAGGCTCCGAAAGGAATGCAGCCGCCGTTGTAGCTGATCGTCCCGTCCGCGGTCCCGTGGATCTGGAGCACGTGCACGGGCTCGCTGGGCGTGCAGTCCGCGGGATTCAGGAACGTCGCCCCGGCGAAGCTCGCGATCGACGCGATCATGTCCGCGTGATCACACGCCATGCGGTGCGACATGAACCCGCCGTTGGAGTGGCCGGCGAAGTGAATGCGCCGCGGGTCGACGTCGTACTGCGCCTGCACGGCCTCGACGAGGTCTCGCAAGTACCCCGAGTCATCGGGGCTGCCGAACCCGCAGCACGCGTCCGTCGCGTTCCAGAACGGACCGAGAAAGTCCTCCGTTCCCGTCGGGTACAGCAGCAGGAACCCGAACTCGTCGGCCAGCGGCGTGAGCTGGAACCACGCTTCGACCTCCGGCCCGGTGTTCGTGTACCCGTGCAGCAGAATGATGAGCGGGATCGGCGTGCCGGGTTCGTACGACGGCGGCACGTGCACCGCGACCGGTCCGCGCCCGGCGTCCACGGTCGGACCCGCGGTCGCGGCCACCGGACCCTCGATCGGCAGACGCATGCCGTCGACGAACGTGCGAAGCTCCTCGGGGATCGGCGGCGAGGCGCCGGTCTCCTGGGCGACGACCGGGGACGCAACGAGCAGCACGGACGCGAAGGCGGTTCTGATCAACATACTGCGATCGTACCCAACGCCTCGCCGGTCATCACGGTCCATTCCAAGAACAGAGAGCCCCGTGCACGCACGGAGCTCTCGTGGGCTCCTCGGATCACGGCAGGGGCTGCCGGATCCCGAGGGGTCCCCGCCTCCTTCCCTGAGTGCCATGGCTCCGTCGTGAAAGGACCATGGCGTGAAAGGCGGGAGGAGACGGGACGGGATGGTGGTCGGGCGAACCGCGGCGAACGTCGTGTACCGCGGGGCCCCATCGGACGATTGGATCACCCGCGAGGCAAGCCCGTACCGTCGCCTTCGGGCATCGCATCACGCGCGGGCCCGTGACCACCTCGTCTCCTTCACCGGCTTAACGCTGCTGTGCGGACGTCCCCGACGTCGACCCGCGTGTTACGCGCCGCGCGGGGCCGTGATCCGAGCCTCGCGCGTGGCTGGCGCCGGGATTACGGGACGTGCCCGCGCAACCGGAACTGCCTCGTCAGCGTCCCTGAATCGCCGCGTTCTTCCGGTCGATAACTGTGGCAACGTCGGCGAGCGGTGTGATCGCGCGGGATCCTCGCAGTCCGGCGGCAACCTTATTCATTCGCTGGAAGGACGCAACGATGAACACGCTTCTGAGCCTGGGGGTCGGGGGTCTGCTCCTCACCATGCCACCGGCGGACTCGAACACGACGACCGGTCAGGAGACCGTCACGGCGTCGCAGGTCCAGCCGACGATCGACGAATACGAGATCCGCATGCATCGCCCGGCCAAGGTCGGACAGCGGATGCACGTCCGGGGTTTCGGCATGCAGGAGCAGTCCACGACGGCGAGCACGAACGGCAGGACCAAGGAGAGCAAGCTTCACGTCGATTTCGAGGCGGAGGCGAACGTGGTCGCGGTCAACTCCCTCGGGCGACCGATCCACGTGTCGTATCGCGTCCTCAAGTGCGAGATGACCCGGGACGGGAACACGACGAAGATCGCCGCGCCGGGAACGACGATCGTCGCCCGCGAGGACAAGGGCAGCCAGACGGTCTTCGAGATCGACGGTCGCCCTGTTGGCAAGGACGCCCGGAAGGCCCTGAAGATGGTCGCCGGCCTGGACAACGAGCAGATGACCGACGACGAGATGCTCGGCACCGAGCGGCCGCGGGTGATCGGCGAGAGCTGGCCCGTCAACCGCGCGATGATGGCCCGCAAGTTCCAGCAGCAGTCGGCGAACCCGATCTCGCCCGATGACATCGCCGGCGCGACCACGCTCGCGGGCGTGACCACGCAGAACGGCTATCCGTGCCTCGTCCTGCACTCGAGCATCACGTCCGAGAACGCGGTGCCCGGCCTGAACTCCGTTCCCCCCGGCTTCGAGCTGGAGGACGGCTCGATGACGATGACCATCCAGCGCACGTTGCCCAAGGACGCGCACCTCCCGTCGTTGTCCGACGCCGCCCGGATGGACCTCCAGTTCGTCCTCGCCGGCACGTCCAACAACCCGACCAGGATGACCTGTCGCTTCATGCAGATGGTCGAGAAGGACGTCCGCATGCTGTCGACGTCCACCGGGGCCGACGACTCGATGACCACCCCGATCCTCGAGTGACCGCTACACGACACCCACCGAATCGACGACAAGGGCCCCGGGATGCACCGGGGCCCTTGTTCTTTGGTCTCGTGATCGCGGTGATTCAGAACCCACCGCCGGGTCCACCGCCCGGCCCGCCGCCGCGGCCACCGTCCGGCGGTCCCGAGCCACCTCCACGACGCCCGCCGAACCGGCCGCCGCCGCGGCGACCGCGCCGGCGCTCCTCCGGCGGGATCAGCTCGCGTTCCTGCTCGTCCAGCTCACCGTCGCCGTTCGTGTCGTAGCGATCGAGCATCTCGCGGCGACGCAGCTCGCGCTTCTCGCGCCATTGCTCCAACCGCTCGGCCCGGTCGCGCTCGTACTCGGCCCGCTCGGCCTCGTCGAGCTTCCCGTTGGCGTCGTGGTCGTACCGGCGGAGGAAATCTCGCGGCGGGCCCTGGTGGCGCGGGCCGCGCTGCATGTGATGTGTTAGCCGTTCACGCTGTCGCGGCGACAGCACCTTCTTGAACTCCTCGTACACGTCGACGGATGCGAGACGCTTCTCGCGGTGAAGCTCCGCCATGCGCTCGGAGATCTCGTCGATGCGATCGAGATCCGCCTCGCTCCGCTCCAGCTCGGTCATCATCTCCTCGCGGGCGAGGGCGAGGCCCTCGTCGTACACCGCGGTCTCCTCGCCGATGCGCTGGCGGAGCTGCCGGAACACCTCGCGCTGGCCGTCGTCCAGCTCCAGCTCGCGCGCGACGTCGCGGGACACGCGGTTCGGGGCGTCCTCGTTCAGCTTCGCCTGCATCTTCGCTCGTACGTAACCGACCGCGAAGAAGACGTTGAACAACAGCGACAGGGCCAGGGTCAGGAGCAGGAGGTTGCGCTTCACGGCTGCACCTCCTCTGCGGCGGTCCCGTCATCCACGACGAACAGGTCCAGCTCCGGTGTCGCCTCGTCGCCGTTGATGACTCCGAAGGACATCTCCATCGCGAGGTCCAGCGACTCGGTGGTATCCGCGACCGCGCCCGCGCCGGCCGTGTACCCGAGCAGGCACGTCGCCACCAGGCACGCGGCGACCGCGCCCCAGCGTCCGACGTGTCGCCACGACACGCGACGCGTCACGCGCGGGCCGGGCTCGCGCCGGCGTGGAGCCAGCCGCGGCAGACCGGCCGGCACGAGCGATTTCGCGCGCTCGATCACCGCCGGGCTCGCGAACGTGCGCGTGGCCGATTCGTCGCTTGCAAGAGCCTGCGTCTCCCGCACGGCGGCGAGGCACTCGGGGCACTCGGCGAGGTGCGTCTCGACCACGGCCCGCTCCCTGTCGGCCAGGCGGCCGTCGATGAACGCGGCGAGGTCCGTCAGCGGCGGGCAGTCACCGCGGCTCCCGTTCGGCGGGGCCGCGATGCGTCGCCACAGGGCTCGCTCGTCGTGATGGTCAGGCTGGTCGCTCATAGAGCTTCTCACTTCGTTGTACGGGGCTGGCGGTCCGGCCATCCCCGGGTTCGGGCCTTCTTGGCGCTCAGGGGGCCGATAAGTGCTCCCGGAGGCGGCTGATCGCCTTGTGCTTGGTGCTGCGGATCGTCTGGTCGTCCACGCCGAGGGTCCGAGCGGCCTCGGGGACGGTGAGTCCCTCGTCGAAGAGCATCTTGAGGACCAGCCGCTGGCGGGACGTGAGCAGGTGCAGGGGCAGGGCGGGTGGCGCGCCCTCGCGGGACTCCGGCGGCGGCGCGATCGCGTCGACCTCCAGCGGCACGGTGTCGAGGCGTTTGCGTCGCAGGTGGTCGATCGTGGTGCTTCTCGCCACGAGGGTGAGCCACGTCGAGAGCGACGCCCGTTGCGGGTCATAGGTCCGCAGGAGTCGGTAGTCGTCCTTGACGAGCCGGACGAAGACATCCTGGACGGGATCGTCGATCTCCGCGGTCTCCCCGACGCGGGTCCGGATGGTGCGTCGCACGGCGGCCACGATCAGGCCCGACCACCGCTCGACGAAGAGATCCCACGCCCGCTTGTCGCCGTCGATGCAGGCCTGGAGATCAACATCCATGCGCCGGTTCCGGGCAAGAGGCCGCCGTGAGGGGGAAGCAAGGGCAGTGAGCGGGCACGCGCAACGTACCACCGCTGGTGTTGTTGCCCAACCGGGCCGTTGGGGGGACTCGAAGGGGGGAATGTGGGTCTTGACGGGGATATCGTCCGATCGCCGACCCGTAGAGCAGGACTGGAGGCCGCGCCCGAACCGCGCGCCTCCTCACCAAGGGAGCCCCCAGATCATGATCCGCATCCCACTTCGTCCCAGGACCATCGGACTTCTCGCCATCGGGGCCGTTCTCGTGCTCGCCACCGCACCCGCCCTGGCTCAGCCCGGCGGCGGACGTCGCGGCGGACAGCGCGGCTTTGGCGGCTTCATGGGCGGCGGTGGCCGCATGTACGAGCCGGAGTTCCTGCGTCGCGACCTGACCCTGATGGTCGACGAGCTGACCCTGGACGAGGGCCAGCGCGCCGTCGTCGAGACGCTGCTGCTCGACTACGAGGCCGCGTTCGCCGAGGCCGCCGACGCGAGCCGCGAGCGGTTCACCGAGCTTCGTCCCAGCACCCCTGAGGACGAGGTCAGACGCGAGAAGATGCGCACGGTGTGGGGCCAGATGCGCGAGATGCGCCAGGAGCTTCGGGACGCGCGCCGCAACGCGACGGAAGGCGAGGGCGTCGACGAGGAGATGGTCGCGAAGGTCCGCGCGAAGATGGACGCGCTCCGCGAGCAGGCCCGCTCGCTGCGCCCGCAGCGCCCGCAGGGCGAGGAGCTCGAGGAGCTGATGGATCGTGTGACCGAGATCCGCCGCGACTGGAACTCCACCAAGCGCACGCTCCGCACCGAGTTCCTCGCGAACCTCCAGTCCGTGCTGAGCGAGCAGCAGGCGGCGCAGTGGCCGTCGTTCGATCGCTTCCTGCGGCGGCAGAAGTCGATGAGCCGCGGGCGGCTGTCCGGCGAGGGCGTCGATCTCGTGCTGATGCTCCGGCAACTCGCGCTGAGCACGGACCAGATGTGGGAGCTGAGCCCGATCACCGACGAGTACTCGATCACGATGGACCAGGCCCTGCGTGCTCGCAACACGCACCTCGACGCGGCGCAGGACGAGGTCATGAAGGCGATGCGCGACCAGGATTACGACAAGGCGCGCTCCGTCGTTCGTCGGGAGGCGGGGCTTCGCACCCGTGTCCGATCCATCAACGAACAGCACCTCGAGATGTTCATCGTGGCGATCGAGGAGAGCGTGGCCCGGGTGAAGGGCGACGAGCTGCGTGCCTCGTACCGCCGCGAGGCGTTCGGCCGCATCCACCGCGGAACGTCGATGCAGCGGTCATTCGAAGCCGCCAAGGGCTTCGAGGATCTCAACGACGATCAGCTCACGGGGATCGTGGGGCTGGAGGAGGCGTTCCTCGTCGACCTGACGACCCGAAACGCCCAACTGCGTCGCCTGACCCGCGAACACGAGCCGGGCCAGATCACCGAGCGCATGGATCGCATCATCGAGTGGCGCAGCCGTCCCGACTCGGAGCGCGAGCGGGGGCGCGGTTGGCGGCGTGACCGTGCGGAACGCGAGGACCCGGTCCGTGACGCGTTCACCGAGCGCACCGAGATGGAGAAGCGGTACCGCACGCAGCTCGAGTCGCTTCTGACTCCCGAGCAGATCGAGCAGCTCCCGCCACCCCCGCGTGATCGCCAGCGGAGGGGTGAGCGCGGTGAGCGAGGCGGTCGCGGCGGCGGCGACGATGCCGACCGCGAGGCCCGACGCGCCGAGCGCCTCGCTCGGATGATCAAGGAGTTCGACGCGAACGGTGACGGCGAGCTGGACGAAGCCGAGCACGAGAAGATGCGCGAGGTCATGCGACAACGCTTCGGCGACCGCGCCCCCGGCCCCGAAGGCTTCCACGGCCCCGGCGGCCCTGGCGGCGGCGGTGGCGGCGGTGGTCGTGGCGGCGGCGGCGGTGGTGGCCGCGGCGGAAACTGATTCCTCCTCTTGCAACAGCAAGTTGACGAACGGGCGGCCCACGGGCCGCCCGTTTCGTTGGCGCGCGAGCGACCTTGCGCGGACCGCCCTGCACGTACAATGCGCGTCATGAACCCCCCGGCCCTCGTCGACGCCCTCGAACGTTTCGGCACGGCGTTGCCCGCGCTCCTCGCCGGCATCACGCCCGACGACGCCCGCTGGCGTCCGCCCGACGACGCCTGGTCGATCGTCGAGGTCGCCATGCACCTTGCCGACGAAGAGGAGCGCGATTTCCGCGTGCGTCTGGAGTTGACCCTGACCGATCCGACCGCGCCGTGGCCCCCGATCGACCCCGAGGGCTGGGCCGTCGAGCGCAACTACCGCGACGCCGACCTCGCCGACACCGTCGAGCGTTTCGTGCGCGAGCGCCGCCACTCGATCACCTGGCTCCGCGGCCTCGACGCGCCGGACTGGTCCCGCGAGGCCGTCCACCCTCGGTTCGGCCCCATGCGCGCCGGCGACCTGCTCACCTCGTGGACCGCCCACGACACGCTGCACCTGCGACAGGTCGCCAAGCGTCTGTTCCAGCTTGCCGCACGCGACGGCGCCGGCTACCGCACCGACTACGCCGGGGAGTGGAGCGCATGACCGGTCCCCGCCGACCACGCCTGCCGCTCGCGTGCAAGACGCCCCTGGCCTGGGCGCGTCACGCGCTCGAAGACCCGCTCTCGCTGCTCAACGACCACGCCCACCTCGAGAAGAAGGCCGCGACGACGGCGCTGGAACTGCTCCACCGCTGGCCCGACCCGAACCCGCCGGAGAACTGGGTGCGGGCGATGACCAACCTCGCCCGCGACGAGGTCGACCACCTCGCGGTCGTCACGCGTATGCTCGCCCGTCGCGGCGGCCATCTCACGCGTCACCATCGCAACCCGTACGCCCGCGAGCTGCACGGTCACGTACGCATGGGGCGCGGCAACGACGAGCTGGTCGATCGTCTCATGGTCGCCTCGCTCATCGAGTGCCGCTCGTGCGAGCGGTTCGTCCTGCTCGCCCGCGTCTGCGAGGACCGCGAGCTCGCCGATCTCTACGAGGAGCTGATCGTCGCCGACTACGGCCACTACCGCGTGTTCGTCGACCTCGCGAAGAAGGTCGAGAAGGCGAAGGCCGTGCAGGACCGCTGGCGCGAGATGCTGGAGCTGGAAGCGGCGATCATCCAGAAACAGACCCCCGGGCCGCGGATGCACTCGTGGCTGTGTAAGACCAGGGAGACCCCATGAACCTCGACACCGATCGTCATCGCGTCCTTCCCGGCATCGTGCCGGACCTCGACGCGATCCCCGCCGACGATACCGGCGGGCTGGAGAAATCCGCCGCGCGCAAGGAGCTGCGTCGGCTCCTGGCGAGGCTCGACGAGCTTCAGGTCATGATGTACGCGCAGGGCAAGCACTCCCTGCTCGTCGTGCTCCAGGCGATGGATGCCGGCGGCAAGGACAGCACGATCCGTGCGGTGTTCGGTCCGCTGAATCCCCAGGGCGTCCAGGTGACGGGCTTCAAGGCGCCGAGCAGCCTGGAGCTGAAGCACGATTACCTGTGGCGCGTGCACGACCAGTGCCCGCCGCGGGGGACGATCCGCGTGTTCAACCGCTCGCACTACGAGGACGTGCTGGTCGTGCGCGTCAAGTCGCTCGTGCCCGAGGAGCGGTGGCGGCGCCGGTACGAGCAGATCAACGACTTCGAACGCCTCGTGCACGACGAGGGCACGACGATCGTCAAGCTCTACCTGCACATCACCAAGGACTACCAGCTCGAGCGCTTCCGCCGGCGTCTTGCCCGGCCCGACAAGCACTGGAAGTTCAACCCCAACGACCTCGTCGAGCGCGCCCGGTGGGGCGATTACCGCAGCGCCTTCGAGGAGGCGTTGGGCCGTTGCTCCAAGATGCACGCGCCGTGGTACGTCATCCCCGCCGAGCGCCGCTGGTACCGCAACCTGCTCGTGACCCGCATCCTCGTGGACACCCTCGAGGGTCTGAACATGTCGTACCCGAAGCCGGACTTCGACGTGGAGCAGATCGTGCTGGAGTAGATCGGGGCGCGGGCGTTTGCCCTGCGCGAGGGTCTGATCGACCGACGTGAACGGGCACGTGGTGTCCGACATCATCGCGTGAGGTGGTTTTTGCGGGTGCTGAAGCGGGTCGTGAGTATCATCGATACCAACGAGGAGGGTCGGTGCAGTGCGGATCAACCTGTCGCGTGTCGCGTTGATCGTCGTGTCGGTGGTTCTGGGAGCGTCCACCGTTCAGGCCCGCGGTGATGATCAAGGGGCGTGCACGTTTCCCAGTTCGAGCGTCTTCACCACCGGTGATCGGCCCAGCGCAGTCGCGGCGGCGCGACTCGACGACGACGGTGCCGATGACCTTGTGGTCGTCAACGTCGACGACGATACCGTGTCGGTCCTTCTGGGTATCGGCGACGGGTCGTTCGGCTCGCATGTTGAGTATGAAACGGGCGACAAGCCGATTGCTGTGACGATCATCGATGTTGATGGAGATCTCGTACAGGATCTCGTTGTCGCGAATGAGAACGACGACAGCATCTCCGTTCTTCTTGGTGCGGGAGACGGCACATTCGGAGCGGAGATGACGTATCCGGTCGGCGAGTTGCCTTCGTACATGGCGTCGGGGGACTTCGACGGCGATGGTGATGCCGATCTCGTGCTTACGACCCGGATCGGCCCCGACGTCTCAGTGATGTTCAATAGCGACGGCGCGTTCACCGACAGAGTCGATTATGAAGCGGGAAGCGTGCAGTTCGGGATTGCCGTCGGCCACCTGAACGATGATCTGCACCTCGACATGGCGGTCGCTAACAATGCGAGCGGCGATGTAACCGTCTACCTGAACAGCGGCGACGGCACGTTCAGCAGCAGTTTCTTCCCATGTGGTGCAGGACCGAATGGCATCGCGATCGGCGATCTCGACGGCGACGCCGATGCCGATCTGATCGTCTCGCGTGGATACGGCATCCTGGCCGTTCTGGAGAACACAGGGAACGGGTTGTTTGCGGCGCCCTCGGTCTTCGAAGCCACAGGCTGGCTCCACAGCATCAGCGTCGGCGACATGGACGGTGATGGCGATCTGGATGCCATGGCCCTCGTGGCGAACCTGAACTCCGTCGCGGTATTCACGAATGACGGTGATGGTCGGTTCTCAACGCAACGGACGTACGGCGCGGGACATGGTGCGGTGGGCGCAACGCTCTTCGATGCCGATGGCAACGGGAGATCCGACGCTGCCGTGGCGAACAAGTTCGCAGATACGGTGTCTGTCCTCTTGAATCTCGGTGACGGGTCACTGTCCAGCAACCGGGTCCTGGAGGCCGGTGAAGGCATAGCGGACGTGGCGATCGGCGACCTCAACGCTGACCAACTCAATGACATCGTCGCAGTGAGTTGGTGGGGGCCTTCGGTCTGGGTTTACCTGAACGCCGGTGACGGCCTCTTCATGCCGCGGTTCGACGTCGATGCGGTGAAGGCCAACAATCTGGCGTTGGGAGATCTGGACGGGGATCGGTCGCCGGATCTCGTCATGGTGAGCCAGGAAACGGACAGCGCTCACATCATGCTGAACAACGGCAACGGGACATTCGAATCGGGTGCGACTTACCCGATGGGTGTTGACCCTTTCTGGGTGGAGGTCGGGGACCTCGACGGGGACACAAAGCTCGATCTTGCCGTGGTGAACAAGACCAGTCGCGATGTCTCGATCCTCTTTGGTCAGGGTGACGGTTCGTTCGTTCCGGGGGCGACGTTCGATGACGGAATCCAACCGTGGAGGTTGGCGATTGGAGATATCGATGGTGATCTGGACCTCGATCTCGTCGTGTCAGACCGGATCGGCGACGGTCTGATGATCTTCCGCAACGCGGGCGACGGTAGCTTTCCGAGCGTCGACTCCTACGACGCCGTGGATCTGGCCGAGGCGATCGGCTTGGGTGACGTGAACGGCGATGGCCATCAGGATGTCGTCGTTGCGAGCAGCTTCGACCCCATCGTGGCGGTGTTCCTGAACGACGGAACCGGGTCGCTGATCGACCCGGTCGAGTATGACGCGCGCTGGCCGGTGCGTGGCCTGGCCGTCGGCGATCTGGACGGTGATGCCGATGCCGATATCACGGTGACCTCTCGGCTCAGTTGGCGCGAAGAAGCGACGATCCTCTGGAACGCGGGCGACGGGACGTTCTCCCAGACTCAGCTCCTGAACCTCGCTCTGACGCCGAGAGCGGTGGTGCTCGGCGAACTCAACGGCGACGATCAACTGGATATCGCCATGCCGGTCGGCATCGCCGACCACGTCGCGGTCTTCATGAGCCGATGCCCAGCACCCCCGTGTCCGGCGGATCTCAACGACAGCGGAGAAGTCGACGGCGGTGACATTTTCCTGGTGCTCGGATCCTGGGGGCGGTGTGGCGGTCCGTGCCCGACGGACCTCAACGGTGACGGCTCCGTCGGCTTCGCCGACCTCCTGCGCGTGATTCAGGGGTGGGGGCCGTGCCCTTGAAGGGCTACGAACACGACCCCCACGCGCCGATCACGACAAGGATGTCGGCGAAGTCAACGGAGCCGTTGCCGTTGAGATCCTCAGGGCACGGCGCGCCGCACGGTCCCCAGGCGGTGATGATCCGCAGCATGTCCGCGAAGCCCACGTCGCCGTCGCCGTTCAGATCGGCCGAGCACGAGCAGATCACGGGCGGACCGGCGACCGCGCCGATCATGAAGTCGAACTGGCAGCGCCCACCGCAGGTGATGTCAGTGATCGCGACGACGCCGGACAGATCATCTATCTGCAGGGTGCCCAGCGATCCGAGGTCGGCCCAGCTTCGGCCACTCGTCGGCGCGGTGCCGTCGGCGGCGACCCGCACCAGGCTCGAGAGTGCGCCTACGAAGAAGCTGTCGCCCGCGGCCCCGACGACGGTCGGCTCGATGGGCACGGTATAGAACCCGCCGAGGGCGACGCTCGTCGCGGCCACCGTGCGCAGCACGACGGCGTCCTCCGGGTTGCCGTCGTTGTTCGGATCGTCGTAGAGCGCGAGCGTCACCGGCATGCTGAGCGTGAACTTCCCGCGCCAGAACACGCGAATACCGTGGATCGTCTCCTCGCCTTCGCGCACGGTGAACTGGTTGATCTGAAGGACGTCAACGGGGTTTATGATGTACTCCCACCAGCCGTCGTCGAGCTGGTACGCGAACTCGCACTCGTCTCCCCGGCCGTTGCCGTTGCAGTCCTCGACGATGCCCTCCAGGATGTCGCACTCGTCTGGAACGAGATTGCCGTTGCAGTCCGTGCTCGTCCCGTTGATCACGTCGCACTCATCGCAGATACCGTTTTCGTTGCAGTCGGCGCCGGGCGACGCGAGATCGTCGAACACGTGCAACGAGCCGGTGG
>JAAELP010000458.1 GCA_024226535.1 Planctomycetota bacterium
GCCCGCGTCCGGCACGCCGATCATGCTGGGATCGGTACTGACCGTACCGCACTCCCGCCTCCCTGCAGCCGCGCCGGGACCCATCGCTCGGTGGTTGCCCGGCCCGCGGGCGCACGCCGTGCGCCCCTACACACCGTCTGTTGCCATCGCCGAGATTCGTGCCCGTACGACGCCGGGGTGGAGCCGTTCGCGGTACTCCACGACGAGTGATGCTGCGGACTGCCCGGGCCCGAGGGCCTCCGGGTCCGTGGGGAACCACCGCGTTCATCTTGTATTCATGCGCATCTGTCTATGTTTGCAGCATGGCTATCGCGCGCCGGAGAACCAGAGTCCTTTCGCTGCTCGTCGTTGCAACACTCGCCGCGATCGTGTTCGCGCCGCACAGCGGCGCTCAGGACATCGCGGCGCAGCCTCACGGCGACCTGTCCCTCGAGTGCGACGCTTGCCACACGGTCGACGCCTGGAGCCCGCTCCGCGACCCGCTGCCCTTCGATCACGACGAGACCGGCTTCGCGCTGGCCGCGGCGCACGCCGAAGCTGTCTGCCGGTCGTGTCACGGGACACTCGTTTTCTCGCAAGCATCGGCCGACTGCGTGGCATGCCACGACGCCGATCTCAGAGACGCAACGCCGCCGCATGAAGGCTTCCCGACGACCTGCGAGGATTGCCACTCGGTGAACGGCTGGGCGCCGGCGAACTTCGACCACAACCAGACCGGTTTCCTCCTCCGGGGCGCCCACCAGGGGGTGGACTGCTTCTCGTGCCACGCCGACGGCTACGCCGGCACTCCGGCGGACTGTTTCTCGTGCCACGAGTCGGACTACAACGGCGCGTCGGAGCCGAGTCACGAGGGCTTCGTGACGACCTGCGAGGACTGCCACACGGTGAGCGGCTGGTCGCCGGCGAACTTCGACCACAACCAGACCGGTTTCCTCCTCCGGGGCGCCCACCAGGGGGTGGACTGCTTCTCGTGCCACGCCGACGGCTACGCCGGCAC
>JAAELP010000459.1 GCA_024226535.1 Planctomycetota bacterium
ACCTGCGGCGACGCCGACTGTCCGCAGCCGGTCGGTGCGTGCTGCCCACCCAGCGGCTTCTGCATCGAATTCACCGAAGATGACTGCGCCGCTGCCGGCGGCACCTATCAGGGTGACAACACCAGTTGCCCAGACGTCAACTGTCCGCCGCCGACCGGTGCGTGCTGCTTTGACGATGGTTCGTGCACGCTGGAGGTCGCCACCGGATGCGCGATGGCCGGCGGAACGTACCAGGGCAACGGCGTCACGTGCGCGATGGCGGACTGCCCGCAGCCGGGTGCGTGCTGCTTCGATGACGGATCCTGCACCTTCGTGCTCGACCCGGCGTGCATCGCCGCGGGCGGGACCTTCCAGGGCGAAGGCATCGACTGCGTCACCGCAGACTGCCCGCAGCCGGGCGCGTGCTGCTTCGATGATGGATCCTGCACCTTCGTGCTCGACACCGACTGCACCGCCGGTGGTGGAACGTACCAGGGTGACGGTGTCACATGCGCCGCCGCAGACTG
This sequence comes from Planctomycetota bacterium, assembly GCA_024226535.1. GTDB lineage: Bacteria > Planctomycetota > Phycisphaerae > Phycisphaerales > SM1A02 > JAAELP01. The sequence goes on from JAAELP010000459.1 coordinate 507, forward strand.
CCCGCAGCCCGGCGCCTGCTGCCTGAGCGACGGCTCCTGCACGTTCGGGTTCGCAACCGACTGCGCCGCGTCCGGCGGAACCTACCAGGGTGACGGCGTCACCTGCGCCGCCGCAAGCTGCCCGCAGCCCGGCGCCTGCTGCCTGAGCGACGGCTCCTGCACGTTCGGGTTCGCAACCGACTGCGCCGCGTCCGGCGGAACCTACCAGGGTGACGGCGTCACCTGCGCCGCCGCGAACTGCACGCAGCCCGGTGCCTGCTGTCTCGCCGACGGTTCCTGCACCTTCGGATTCGCCAGCGACTGCGCCGCGTCCGGCGGGACCTACCAGGGTGACGGCGTCACGTGCGCCGCCGCAAACTGCCCGCAGCCCGGCGCCTGCTGCCTGAACGACGGTTCCTGCATCTTCGTCCTCCTCGACGACTGCACCGCCGCCAGCGGCACGTTCGCCGGCGAGAGCGTGGCCTGTGCCGTGGCGAATTGCTCGGCGCCGGGTGCGTGCTGCTTCGACGACGGATCGTGCACGTTCGAGATGGCGGCGGACTGCGCCGCGGCGGGCGGCACGTTCCAGGGCGAGGGCATCGACTGCGCATCGGCCAACTGCCCGCAGCCGGGCGCCTGCTGCCTCGACGGCGGCGCCTGCACCGACGGGCTGCCGGCGGACTGCGCCGCGTCCGGCGGCGTCTACCAGGGTGCGGGCACCACGTGTGCCGGCACGACCTGCCCCTCGCTCATCAACGACTTCTGCTCGTCGCCGCTGCCGCTGGACTGCAACTCGACGACGATCATCGACAACACGCTCGCCACGCCGGCCCAGAACGACGGCGGCCCGGGCGACCCCGACCTGCCCGCGGGCAGCCCCTCGTGCCAGTGGAACAACGTGCCCACCGACGCGCACAACACGCTGTGGTACACGTTCGTCGCCGGCGACACGAGCGTCGAAATCCAGACGTGCGCGACGGCGACCAACGTCGACACGATCATCGCCCTGTACGACGGATCGTGCGGAAGCCTCGTCGAGCTCGCCTGCGGCGAGGACGAGTGTGGCGACACGAGCGACTACCGCTCGCGGATCTGCTACGACGGCCTGGTCCCCGGCAACACCTACACCCTCGTCCTCGGCAACCCCGGCGGCTGGGCAAGCTCCAGCCCCGGCGTGATCACGCTCGACGTGACCTGCCCGTGCCCGGACATCGGTCCGGTCGTCGGCGCATGCTGCTACCCCGACGAGACCTGCGCCGACCTGATCCCGGCGGACTGCACCGCGACCGGCGGCACCTTCCAGGGCTCCGGCATCTCGTGCACGGCGAGCTTGTGCATCATCCCCGTCGGTGCGTGCTGCTTCATCGATCAGACGTGCGCGGTCCTGCCGCAGCCCGACTGCGAGGCGGCCTCCGGCACGTTCCAGGGCGACGGCATCGATTGCACGCCGGGCCTCTGCGACATCCCGACCGGCGCCTGCTGCTTCGACGACGGGTCGTGCTCGGTGCTGACCGAGGCCGACTGCGGGACCGCCGGTGGCACCTACCAGGGCGACGGCGTGAGCTGTGCCACTGTCAACTGCTTGCAGTCCGGCGCCTGCTGCTTCGGCAACGGCACCTGCGTGAGCGTGTCCGAGACGTCGTGCCTCGCGAGCGGCGGCACGTTCCAGGGAATCGGCGTCCTCTGCTCGGCCGTCACGTGCACGGTCCAGGTGAGCATCACCGAGTCGCGCGTGGCCACCGGCAGCGACGACGCCACCGAGGACAACGGCAGCATGTCGCTGCCCGATCAGAAGCTCGAGATGGGTCAGCTCGACACGATCGGGCTGCGCTTCAACGGGATCGACGTGCCGCCGGGCGCGCAGATCACCGCGGCCTGGATCGTCTTCCGCGCCCAGGACTCCAACGGCGAGAACACCGACCTCACGGTGCAGGGCCAGGACGCCGACAACCCCTCGACGTTCACGTCGTCGAGCAATGACATCTCCAACCGTTCGCGCACGAGCGAGTCGGCGCCATGGATCGACGTCGAGAACTGGTCGACCGGCCAGTTCTACTCGTCGCCGGATCTCACGGCGATCGTGCAGGAGATCGTGGATCGTTCGGGCTGGGCGAGCGGCAACTCGATGGTGATGCTCGTGGACTCGGACGATCCCAACGGCAAGCGCATCGCCGACTCCTACGAGGAGAGCGCCAACGACGCGCCGCTCCTGCACATCGAGTGGATCGGCGTGGCGGACGCGCAGGTCTCCGGCAGCAACGACGACGCCGAGCAGAACTCGAGCAGCGGGTCCATGAGCCGGACCAGCTCGGACCTCGAGCTGGTGATCGACGACGAGGATGACGGCGGCGACCTCGTGTCCGACACCGTCGGCGTGCGGTTCACCGGGCTCCAGATCCCGCAAGGGGCGACGATCCTCGATGCGTATGTCCAGTTCCAGGTCGACGAGACGAGCAGCGGCTCCGTGAACTTCTTGATCGTCGGCGAGGACAACAACCACGCCGCGGCGTTCGCGAGCAGCGGGTTCGACATCACGTCGCGGAGCACGACCTCGGCGTCGGTCGCGTGGAGCCCACCCTCGTGGAGCTCGGTCGGCCAGGCCGGCCCCAGTCAGCGGACGCCGAGGATCGCCTCGATCATCCAGGAGATCGTCAACCGACCCGGCTGGCAGAGCGGCAACGCGCTGGCGATCATCCTCTCCGGCAGCGGGACCCGGACGGCCGAATTCTACGACGGCTCGACGAGCGGCGCGCCCCGGCTCCACGTGGAATGGGTCATCGGAGACTGAGGTCCGGGTGTGCGGTCCCCCAAACCGGGCCGCGTTTTCTGGTAGCCAACCCACCCACCGCCGGTATCCTCATGGCGGTGGATGGTGGCACGCCCGCGGTGGCCACGCTGCTCGCGGTTTCCGCGCTGACGGCGTTCGCGGGTCCTCCGGTGATCGACCCGCAACCGAAGATGGGCGAGCCGATCCAGGGGCTGACCCCCGACGAGCTGGCGATGTTCCTCCAGGGCCAGTCGGAGTTCGCCGCCCCCTTCGCCGTCGAGGACGGACTCGGACCCATCTTCAACGAGGTCTCCTGCGGCGCGTGCCACAGCTCGCCGCTCGGCGGTGCCGGATCCACCACGGTCACGCGCTTCGGCCAGTTCGACCAGGGCGTCTTCGACCCGTTGGTCGATCTCGGTGGTCCCCTGCTTCAGCGGTTCGCGCTGGAAGGGATGTGCGAGGAGCAGGTTCCGCCGGGAGGCGAACGTCGTCATCGAGCGTGCGACCCCCGGCGCGCTCGGCTACGGGCTCATCGAGGCGATCCCCGACGCGGACATCCAGTTCTACGAGACCAATCCGCCGTTGCCCGGAATCAGCGGACGCGCGCACATTGTCTTCGCGCTGGAGGATGAAGAGCCCCGACCGCCGCGGGTCGGACGCTTCGGCTGGAAGAGCGTGCTTCCGACGATGAAGTCCTTCACCTCCGACGCCGAGCTCAACGAGATGGGGCTGACCAACCAGCAGCTCGGCACGGACAACGATCCCAACGGCAACAACGATCCCGCCTGCGACGACGCGATCCTCGATCCCGAGCTGCCGCAGGACCCGGAGACGCTGCTGTACTTCACCGACCGCGCCTCCTTCTTCCTGCGCTACCTCGCCGCGCCGCCGCAGACGCCGCGCTCGGGCATGACCGGCGAGGCGATCTTCGACTCCATCGGCTGCACCGCCTGTCACTCGGCGGCGGGTCCGCCGTCGTGACGACGAACACGATCGACGTCCTGGACGACACGCACCCCGTGACCGCGGGTCTCGCGACCGGCTTGCACGTGATCGTCACGCCGGCGCAGGACCTCGTCGTGGCGGGCAGCGTGGCACCGGGCGCCGAGGTGCTGGCCGAGGCCGACAACGGCGGGGCGCCGCTGCCGACGCTCAGCGTCCTCGACGCCGGCGACATGCTTCTTGGTGGCGGCGGCGCCGCCGGACGAAGAGTGATCCTCCCCTGGGGAAGCAGCGCGTTCGACATCAACTCCCTGACGGCCGACGGCGTGACGATCATGCGGCAGAGCATCGAGTGGGCCGCCCGACTCGGCCCCGGCGCCTGCTGTCTGCCCAGCGGGGCCTGCATCGACGGTCTCGTCACGGATTGCTCGGGCGTCGGCGGCGAGTACCAGGGTGACGGCACCGACTGCGGTTCCGTCCTCTGCCCGCAGGGTCCGCCCGGCGCTTGCTGCTTCGACGACGCGAGCTGTTCGTTCACCGACGAGCTCAACTGCATCGCCGCCGGCGGGACCTTCCACGGCACGGGCGTCACCTGCGGATCGATCACCTGCCCCACCGGCTTCATCGACACCATCGCCGGCACGGGCGTCGCCACCTACTCCGGTGACGGCGGACCCGCCGTGAACGCGGCGGTGAACGCGCCCGACGGCGTGGCGATCGACTCCGCCGGCAACATCTACATCGCCGACTCCCTGAACCACCGCATCCGACGCATCAGCGCGGCGACCGGGAACATCTCGACCGTGGCCGGAACGGGCACCGCGGGCTTCTTCGGGAACAACGGTCCCGCCACGAGCGCGCAGCTCGACAGCCCGGAGGACGTGTTCGTCGACGCGTCGGACAACATCTACGTCGCCGATCGCAACAACAACCGGATCCGCCGCATCGACGCGGGCACCGGCATCATCACTTCCGTCGCGGGCAACGGCGGCTCGAGCTACTCCGGCGACGGCGGCCTCGCGACCCAGGCGTCCCTGCGCAAGCCGCAGGGCGTGTACGTCGACGGCGCCGGGAACATCACCATCGCCGATACGGACAACCAGCGGGTGCGGTACGTCAACGCCGGCACCGGGATCATCACGACCATCGCCGGCACCGGATCGGGCGGCTACAACGGGGACGGCGTTCAGGCCACGACGGCGAAGCTGAACAAGCCCGAGGACGTGTTCCGCGACGCGGCCGGCAACCTGTTCATCGCCGACCGCCTGAACAGCCGCGTCCGACGCGTGGACGGGGCGGGGATCATCACGACCATCGCGGGCACCGGCACCGGCGGCTACTCCGGCGACGGTGGCCAGGCGACGGCGGCGAAGATCAACCGGCCGGTGGCGGTGGCCGTCACGGCGTTCGGCGACCTGCTCATCGCCGACATGAACAACCACCGCATCCGCCGCGTGGACCTCACCAGCGGGATCATCGAGACGGTGGCCGGCAACGGCACGCCGGGCTTCGGCGGCGACGGCGGCCCCGCGACCGACGCGAACCTCCAGGCCCCGCAGGGCGTGGCCGCCTTCCCGTCCGGCGACATCGTGATCGGCGACACCGCCAACCACCGCCTCCGCGAGGCGGACCTGGGCGCCGATTGACACCCCCCCTTCAACGCCCCGCCACCGCGAACCGATGCTAGAATGGCGACCCACTGATCGGGCTAGTAGCTCAGCTGGCTAGAGCGCACCCCTGATAAGGGTGAGGTCGGAGGTTCGAGTCCTCTCTGGCCCACTGGACGCGGCTCCCTGTTTCCGCAGGGAGCCGCGTCTTTGCGCACAGAAGCGCAGGGAGCGGTTTTGGCTCGGGGCCTCTGTCGTCCGTGCGCTTCGGTGCCATCCGATGCAGCCGCTCGCTGCACCGGATTCTGCAGCGCCTCGGCGCCGCCGATCGCGAGGTCGAAATGGGCGTCGGTGATCTGGAGGTAATGCTCGGCGGCGACCTGCTCGCTGTTGCCGATCCACGCGGACACGACGTGCGCGGGGAAGCGGTCGGCAAGCTCGGTCTGCCGCGTGGAGCGGAGGTTCTGCCACGCCTTCGGCCAGGGCTTGAGTCCGGCGGCCTTGATGATGCGGTGCAGTTGCGTCCGCAGGTTCACGGCGGGATCGCGGTAGCGCGTGATGCAGAACTCGGCGCCGTCTTCGGCGGCCTCGAAGGCGGCCATCAGGTACGGGCGTAGCTCGGGGAAGATCGGGACGACGCGGGAGCCGTGACCTTCGTGGTGTTCGGTCTTCGGGCTCGTGACGGTCATCCGTGAACCATCCCAGTCGATGTCGCGCCAGCGGAGGCGCAGGACCTCCGAAGGAACACGGAGCCCCGCGAACCGCGCGAGCGCGAACAGCAGCCGCCACTCGGCGTCCGGACAGGCTTCGAGGACCGCGTCGGCGTCCTGACGGCTCACGAAGTGGAATCGTTCCCGGTTGCCCTTCACGGCACCGTTGAGCCCCTCAAACGGGTTCTGAGCGATCAGGCGGTGACGAACGGCGTCCCAGAGGATCTGCTTCGCGACGCCGCAGGACTTCCGCACGGTGTTCTCAGCGAGCCCCTTGTCCAGCAGGTGCAGCCGCCAACGCTGGGCGTCGCCCTCGGTGAGCGAGCGGAGGGCGAGGTCAGCGTCGAAGAACCCGAGCAGGTGGCGCCGGACGCGCTCGTATACCGCGAGCGTGGTGGGCTTCACATCGGTTCTGGCGGCGATGAACTCGTCCACGAATGCCGCGAGCGTTGCCCGGCGTCGAGGCTCGACCAGCCCGACGGCGGCGAGGCGGTCGTGGAGCGTGTCGTCCAGATCGCGGAGCCACTCGGCGGTCTCGCGGCTGTAGGCGTGGCCCGTGATCGACGCGGCGACGAGGTCCTCGATCTTCGTCCGGACCTTCTCCGCCTGCCGCATCGCGACCTTGCCGAGCCGGATCGACCGGCGCCTGCCGTCGGCGGCGATGAACTGAATCACGCGCCGTCCGGTCTTCTTGTTGCTGGAGATGCTGGCCATACCGACTACCTGCCCTTCCGTTTCCGTCGTGGCCGGACGACGATCTCCAAGTCGAGCGCGTCGGCGAGTTGTTCGAGCCGCTCGACGCTGAGGCCGCCCGTCCCGTCCATCAGGCGGCTGAGCTGGCCTTGGTCGATCCCGGTCGCCTTGCTGATCGCATAGCGGCTCATGTCGCTGCGCTCGATGGCGGCCCGCAGTTCGTCGAAGAGTCGGCACATCGACTCCACATCCTATTTGATACTTGTCTCATTATCAAGCAGCCCTTCCTCGACCTCAGGACCGATTCCGTTTCGTGCTTCTAAGGGTGGAGGCTTGCGCGAATCGAAATACCGGAACGGGCTTCCCCGCGCTCCCTTACCGTCACGTCCCCACCTTCCGTCTACGTGCCCGGTCGCCAGATCACCCGCGAGCGTTCGCTTCCCCGGCTTCGGCACGCCGCCCTCCGGCCATACCTCTCGCACACCCTCGACGGTCACAGGATCGTCGGCGTCGGCCAGGATCGCGCTGATGGTCTCCATTCGATCTCGACGGCTTGCGTCAGCCTTCGAGCCCACCGTGTGGTACCCGTCTTCCCGAAGCTCAATGACTACCTCGGCGGGGGTCTCATCGAATCGGCTCAAGCCCCTCAGGACGCGCCGCGTGTCGTCCGGACGTTCCCGGTCGAAGCGTCGAAGCTCGACGATGATGTCCACGAACCCCGGCAGGGCGCCGGTTCCCCGGCTGGCGGTTCCCTCCTGACCGTCACCCTTTCGGGGATGATGGATGAGCAGGACGGCAGACCCGGCCTCGGTGATCCGGTGGAGCGGGGTGAGCGCAGCCATCATCTTCGCGGCGTCATTCTCGTCCTCGGAGGGGCTCATCGACTGCCAAGTGTCGAACACGACGAGCGCCGTGTTCCCGTTGCGGACCTCTGCCGCGATCCTGTCCACGAGCCGTTCCCATTCGCGCTGGCGAGGTCTGCCCTTGAACGGTCGCGTGATGAAGCGCACGTTGTCACGGATTCCGATCTCGTCACGCCGAGCGGCCCACAGCTTGTCGCCCTCCTCGGTGACGACGATCACATCGGCCATGCTCACCGGGGGGCCAACAACGCCGCCTCCGTCGGTGGCAGCCAGCAGGTGCGCAAGGAATGTGGTCTTTCCCGCCTTCCAGAGCCCGACGAGGAGGGTCACGGAACCGACGGCAAGGTACCCCTCGTGGATCCAGTCCACGGGCTCGCCATCCCCGAGCGCCGAGGCGGGTCTCGGGCACAGATTCGATTCCTGCAAGCCCCCACCCTTAGGTGCGCGAACACGAACCTCCGCCTCATCGACGGCGTGCCGGAGCGCGACGATCGCTTCCTCGGGAGCCGGACGCTGGAGAGCCTGCTTGAGCGCCGCAATCAGGCGGGTCCGCTCCAGCGGTCGCCGCAGGTCAGCGATTGCCTCCGTCGCACGCTCCGGCTTGAACGACCGGAATCCTTGGATCTCCGCCATCTCGTGATCCACTTCGGAGGGGCGGGCCCCGCTCTCCATCACTCGTCGTGCAACGGTCTCGGCGTTGAGCAAGCCGTCGTCTGCGAGCCTCAGGACCTCGCGGCAGATGGCCCGCCGCGTGTTGTCGCGGAACATGGCCTCCTCGATGAAGGGACGATGCTCCTGCCCCCATTCCGGATTGAACAGCGCATTGGCAAGGACGAACGACTCCGCCGCCGCCTGATCCTGCGCTGTCCACTGGCGAGGTGGTGGTCCGTTCCTGCCCATCACCGCCCCTCCCGCGCCCGCTCCGCCAGCCACTGATCGAGGTCAGCGACGCGGTAGAGGCGGCGACGCCCGAGCTTTAAGGACGGGACGGCGCCTGCTGCCGTTAGTGCGGCAAGATGTCGAGGGCTGATCGACAGCAGCCTCGCAGCTTCAGTAGCGCCGATGGCGAGCTGAGAGGGCCGCGTGGGCGCACAATGACCGTCGCCCCCCGCCGAGGGGTTCTTCGCGTTCATCGTCAGTCCTCGCCTTCAGGACGGACGAGGCGCGAGGGCCTCGACGTAGTTCAGGATGTCGGCGCGCCGGAACACCCAGCGACGCCCGATCCGCACCGGGGCAGGGGCATCGCCGGAACGGACCAGGCGGCGAAAAGTGGTGACGGAGACCCCGACGAGCGCCGACGCCTCACCGGCCGTCAGCGTGAGGGGATCCGATGTGGACAGACACGGGGGGCTGTCCAGTTCGTTCCGGTCTCGGTACATTGGATTTTCCATGATGGTTCATCTTTCGGGACGGACCAGAAGCGCCAGTGTCGTGTGCTAGACGACGCTGGCGTTTTTCCTTTCCTTCCCCGTGGCGTGCCCCGTCCTTGGCAGCGCCACTCCGACAAACGAAGCGTAACTTATCACAGGATTACGGGATTTTGCCGCGTTCCGGTAGATCCCGGCATGTAATCCACATCCTTCCCGCTGCTGTTTCGTTGCTCGTTTCACAGCATCATTGGACACTCGGCGATTCGGCTACGCACACGCCTGTCATTCGCTGTCGATTGTGGTTAGCAACCAATCGCAGCGAAGTGCGCCGAGGTGCAACCAAATGCACCGGTTGAGCCCCAAGGACACCTAAGGGACCCCAAGGCGATAGGCCGTTGTATTGGTGGATCGCGCTCGCGCGAGCATTCCTCCTCGGCGAGATATCCCGTTAGCATCGGGCTGGCCGTAGCGGGAATCCGTGACAAGGAAGTGAGCCTGCGGGGCCGTTTCCTCGCGTCAGGTCACAGGGATTGGGAGCCCCCTCCCCCATGGGAGAAGATCAACGCGGGCGATCTCGGCGTCGGGCGCGGGCGTGATCTTGCCGGACCTCTGAGCGGTTGAGCGTGATGCGCGCGGCGGCGGCCCGTCAACTGCAGCGAGTTGAAACTCATCATGGCCCCGCCGGTGACGTGTTCTCGCCGCCGTGGCGGGCGTCGCCGGCCGTCCTCTGACCAGGGAGCACCGCGATGAGGTTCTATCAAGGCAAGCACCAGTTCTACGCCGGCGTCGATCTGCACACGAGAACGATGTACGTCTGCG
>JAAELP010000460.1 GCA_024226535.1 Planctomycetota bacterium
ATCTTCGGCCGCCCGCTTCTTCGCCATCACCGCGTCGATCCTGGCCCGGAACTCCCCGGATTCCGCCGTCGCGAGGCTGGCCGCGAGCGATCTCGCGAAGACGTCCGGGTCGATGGTGCCGTCAAGATCGTTCTGGAATCGCTTCGTTTCGCGGAGCGTCGTGGCGTCCATCGCGGCGAGCCGATCGCACAAGGTCATGACGGCCTCTTCGAGGACGCTGCGATCCGGGTGCGCGGCGGCGGCGAGTCCGACCTCGACCGCGGCGTCGGCATCGAGGAATTCGCCGGACAGGGTGAGGGCCCGCGCGGCGCCCGGCGAGGTGCCGGGGACGAGCGTCGCGAGACTCACCGCGGGCGAGATGCCGAGGCGATGGACCGGGTATCCGAACGCGGCGTCCGGACCGGCATGAACGATGTCGCACGCCGAGACCAGGGCGCAGCCACCGGCGAGCGCCGGCCCGTGGACTTCGGCGACCACCACCGCATCGAGGTGGCGAAGTCGCCGGCAGATCGCGCCGAGGCGTTCGAGAAACGAAGTCAGGGCGCCGTCGGCCATCGCGCCGAGATCGAAGCCCGCGCAGAACGCCGGGCCTTCGCCGCGGATCCGCAGGACGTGGCAGGATTTCGAATCGGCCGCTCGCTCCGCCTCGGCGAGGCAGTGCTCGAGATCGTCGAAGAGTTCGTGGGACAGGGCGTTGCGTCGATCCGGATCGTTCAGGGCGATGGTCGCGATCGGCGGGTCGAATCGCACCAGGGCCTTGGCCGGCATGTCGTGGGTCTCGGGCATGCGGTGAAGTATGACGAAGTCGTCACCATCCGTCGCCATCGGTGGCACGTCGATCGAATCGCGCAGGACTCACCGCACCATGACGACGATCCGCCGGGTCGACGGACGATCGCGGAACTCGCAGAGATGGACGCCTTGCCAGGTACCCAGCGCGAGCCGCCCGTCGACGACCGGAATCGACACCGCGGTCCCGGTCAGGATCGCCTTCAGGTGGCTGGGCATGTCGTCGGGACCTTCGTCGACGTGCGTGTACCACGGCTCGTCTTCGGGGGCGACGCGGTCGAACCACGCCTCCATGTCGCGGCGGGCGGACGGATCCGCGTTCTCCTGGATGCAGACTCCGGCGGAAGTGTGTTTCACGAACACCGTGCAGAGGGCTTCCTCGAGCCCGGCGTCCCGGACGACGTCCGCGACCATCGAGGTGATCTCGTGCAGCCCGCGTCGGTGCCCCGTGACCTCGATGGTCCGGTTCACGACGTTTCCTCCGGACCCGGCGCGTTCCACCGGATCACGGTGCGGTACTCGTGCTCGAAGCCGAGCACGCAGTAGGTCCCGGTGCCGAGGTCGAACAGGCGACCGTCCTCGGGCGGAAGTCCCAGCCAGGTCGCGGCGAGCACCCGCAGGTAGTGACCGTGGGCGACCAGGGCGACGTCACCGGTCGCGGCGAGGGCCCGGTCGATCACGCGTTGCGCTCGCGTCGCCACCTCCGCCCCGGTCTCGCCGTTCGGACAGGGATGCGACCACACCGTCCAGCCGGGGACCGTTTCGCGGATCACCTTCGTGGTGATGCCTTCGTAGTCGCCGTAGTTCCACTCATGGAGATCGGCGTCGATCACCGCACCATCGCCGAGCCCGAGCAATTCCGCGGTCCGTCGCGTTCGTTGAAGCGGGCTGCAGAGCACGAGGTCGAAGTGGTGGGCGTCGACGACGGGTCGAAGTCGTCGGGCCACGTCTTCACCCTCGGGGAGGAGGGGGAGATCGGTGACCCCGGTGTGACGACCGTTCTTCGACCATTCTGTCGCGGCGTGTCGGAGGAGCCAGATCTGTTTCTTCGGGTCGGACATGTCTTGACTCCCGGTCTTCAATCGACGTTCGTCGAGGCGACGAGCCTCGACGCGTCGAGTCTTCCGTCGGCATACAGGTCGAGCAGTTCCGCGGGCACCCCGACATCGAGGCCGGCGCGATCGTACAGACGGACGACCTGGCGACGGACCTCGTCTTCGAGGCGTCCGGCCGAAACCCCGGTGCTCGATCCGGGCCCGATCAGGCGACTTCGCACCGCCACGTCGATGCCCTGGTCGCGGTCGAGCACCGTGATCGGCCTCCGCTCGGGCGACAGGCACGCGGGCAGGCCGTCGTCCATTCCGAGGAGTTCGTTCACGAAGCGGCGGGCGATCTCGGGGGCGGCGGTCACGCCGTCGCGTCGGGTTCCGGTCGCGATCCACAGTCCCGGCACGCTCGTCCGACCGAGCAACGGAAATCCGTCGGCGCCGATCGGTCGATGTCCGGTCACCATCCGACACTCGGCGTGTCGAAGCTCCGAGGAGATCTCGTCCATCGCGGATTGCAGGACGAGATGGAGCGATCCGAGTCGGGCGTGTTCGCGCGGTTCGACGGACACCACGTTGGTCGCGCCGAGGTAGAAGCGATCGGATCCGAACGGCACGTGATAGACGCCGAGCCCCGCGCCACGGTTGGGGGTCCTGAGGACTTCATCGGGGGTGGTCAGGCCGGGCGTCGCGCGACACCGAAGACCGACCCCGGTCCCGTGGAGGATGCGCGGGACGCGACCGTCGAGTTCGGGGATCCCACGAAGCAGACCGTCGCTGGCGGCACCCGCGGCGACGACGATGCGTTCCGCGTGCACGACTCGTCCTCGATCGCAATGCACGATTCCGTCACGCACCGACGCCGCGCGACCGTCGATTCGTTCGATCCCGAGCGCGGCGGCGGCTTCGTCGAGCAGTTCCATCACCGCGAAGGCGTCGATGGCGCCGTCGCTCGGAACGCGGACGCCACGGGTGGCCCGAAGGTGGGGGGTCGGTCGGTATCCGCGGATGTCCGCGGGATCGACGAGCTCGTGATCCGAACCGTCGCGGCGGAGTGCGTCGAGGATCGCATCGAAGTTGGGCGGATCGAAGCCGCTCACGTTCGGGTTGTCGAGGATCACCGTCCCCGCGCGGATCTTCGGAGGCTCGAGGCCGGCGATCGCGGCGAGTACGTCGAGCCACCCGGGCCAGTCCGCGACGGCGGCCCGGATGAGATCGAACTTCGCGCGGCCCGCGGCGTGTCGGAAGGTGGTCGCTTCGATCTCGGAATGCGACGCCAGCATGATCCCCGCCGCGAGCGACGCGGAACCGGGACGCCGTTCGGGCCCGATCACCGCGATCCGGGCGTCCGGGACCCGGCGACGGTGTTCGATCGCGATCGACATCGCGACGGCGCCGTTGCCGACGATCGCGAGATCGGTGCAGGTCGAGCGTGCATGTGGTTGCTCGATGAGTGGGTTCACGATTCAAGAATCGAATCTTG
>JAAELP010000461.1 GCA_024226535.1 Planctomycetota bacterium
CAGTCGTGGAGCTTCGGTTCCCCGGGTTCCGAGATCGCCGCCCAGGTGCACGCGCACTGCTTCGATGATCTCGACAACCACGTCATGCGTGTCCACAGTGCGGACGTGCCGACGCCCTATGCGTCGAACCTCGAGCAGGAATACCTGCCGAACGCGAGGCGGATCGCCGAGGCGGTTCGGAGCTCGCTCTACGTCGCCTGATCGCCCCGTCAATTCACGCCGCCCCCGCGTCACGAAACCGCCGAGAAGCACACCATGTCGATCACGCTCACCATGCCCCGACTCTCCGACACCATGGAGCAGGGAACCATCATTCGATGGAACGTCAAGGAGGGCGAGGAGGTCGCTTCCGGCGCGATCGTCGCCGACATCGAGACCGACAAGGCGACGATGGAGATGCAGGCCTACGACGACGGCGTGATCGCGAAGATCCTCGTCGGTGAGGGCACCCAGGTACCGGTGGGAACGCCGATCGCGATGATCGCCGAGGAGGGTGAGGATCCCGCCGCACTCGATGCCGCCGCCCCGTCCGGTGCGGTGGCAACCCCCGAGCCGGTCGCGGAAGCCCCCGCGGAGGAATCGCCATCCGCGTCGACGCCGCCCCCGGCGACGTCTCCGGCAACGCCCGCCCAGGCCGGGTCATCCGGTGACGCCGCCCGGATGCGGGTCAGTCCCGTCGCTCGCCGACTCGCGGAGGAACACGGGATCGAACTTCGCTCGCTGGTCGGCAGCGGCCCCGGCGGACGGATCATCAAGCGCGACGTGCTGGCGGCGGTCGAGACGGCGGGTGCGAACGTTGAAGGGGCCTCGGGCGAGGTCACCCCGGTCGCGATCCCGATGCCCGCGACCACGGCGCCCGACCAGGCCCTTGCGGCGACGCCCGGTTCCGTGGTCCATGAAGTGCCGGCGCTCGAGAGCACCGAGGTCGCGGTCTCCGGCATGCGGCAGACGATCGCCCGTCGCCTCGTCGAGAGCAAGGCGACGATCCCGCACTATCAGGTGAAGATGCGGTTCTCGATGGACGCGCTCATGGACCTTCGTCGATCGCTCAACGAGAAGCTCTCGGGCGAGGGCGTCAAGCTCAGCGTCAACGACTTCATCGTTCGAGCCTGCGCGCTCTCGATGGCCGAACATCCGATGTTCAACGCGAGCTGGGCCGGCGACCGGATCCTCGTGCACGGTCGGGTGAACGTCGGTGTCGCGATATCGCTGCCGGAAGAGCGTGGTGGGCCGTCCGCCGCGAGGCTGATGCCGCAGTGACTGCCCACGATCTTGAGATTGGCGCC
>JAAELP010000462.1 GCA_024226535.1 Planctomycetota bacterium
AACATATCGACGGACCTCGCCGCCGCTGGCTGCGTTGCCGCTCCTCGACGTATCCATGGATATGCCAGCGTCGCGTCGCCTTGCCAGCGACGACGATCTCGCGCCGATAAGTCACAAGCTGTTTGGCGGACACCACTAGTTGCTCATCGGCTCCAGCGTCAGCGGGTCACGCATCGGTATGTGCTGCACGTTGCCGTTGAAGAAGTCGTTCATGCTCGCGCGACCCTCCAGGTCTCCCTCGTAGATCTCTTCCCAGTCGCCCACGACGAGGATCATCAGCCGATCGCCGCCGAGGTAGGTGTGGGCCACGCGCTGAACGTCGCTCTGGCCCACGGCGCGGACGCGGTCGCGGTAGGACTGCCAGTAGGTGGGATCGCGACGGGTCATCTCGTCACCGACGAAGCGGCGCAGACAGTCGTCCTTGGACGCGAACTGCTTGGGCAGTGACTCGATGAGCCCGTTCTTCGCGACGCTCAGCTCCTCGTCGTCAACCGGCTCGGCGCGGATGCGCTCGATCTCCTCGATGATGATCTTCGTAGCCAGCGCGACCGTGCGGTTCTTCGACTGGAAGAACGCGCCGAACACGCCGGGGAAGTAGACCTGCGGCTGGAAGAACGACTGCGCCGAGTAGGCGAGCCCCTCGTCGCTGCGCACCCGGTTCGTGATGCGGCTCGTGAAGCCGCCGCCGCCGAGGATGTCGTTCATCACGCGGAACGGGATCGCGTCGGGATGATCGCGCGTGATCGCCTCCGTGAGCATGAGCGTCGTGCCCTGCGGAAGGTCCTCCTGGTTGACATCGGCGTGGTAGAGCCCGGGCACGCGCTCGACGTCCGGCGCGGGCGGATCACCGGCGGTCTCGCCGCGCGGCCAGCCCTGGATCGCCTTTTCGAGCATCCGCATCAGTTCGTCCGGCTCGAAGTCGCCGGTCGCGGAGATGATCAGGTTGCCGGGATGGAAGATGCGCGCGTGCATCGCCCGCAGCCGCTCCGGCGTGATCGCCTCGATCGTCGCCTGCGTGGGCTGCCGGCCCGCGTAGTGGTCGTCGCCGAACATGAGGTGCCCCATGTTCATCATCGCCACGGACATCGGGAAGTCGTTGCGCTGCTTCAGCTCCTCGATGGTCTGGTCCTTGTAGACGCGCAGTCGCTCCTCGTCGAAGCCCGGCCCGCGGACCATCTCCATGAACAGGCGGAAGGCCTCGTCGAAGTTGCTCACGAGGCAGTTGATCCTGGCCCCGGATTGATCGGCGCCGACGGAGCTCGACACGTTCGCGGCGAGGAAGTCGAAGCGCTCGTCCATCTCCTCGGCGCCGGTGAGCATCGTGCCGCCGCGCCGCATCTGGCTGCCGAGGGCGGATGCGAGGCCGGCCTCGCTCGCGTCCTCGAGGTACTCGCCGCCTCGGAACGCGAAGGAGATCGTCACCAGCGGAAACTCGTGGCTCGGCATGAGGTACACGGGCACGCCGCTGGGCAGCGTCCTCCGGTACTCGGCGGGCATCGGCGGCGCAAAGTCGAGCCGCGGGAAGACGAGCTGTTCCGGGTGCGGCGGGATCGCCGCGGCGGGCGGCGCGAGCGCGGTCAGCCCGATGACGGTGACGGTGACGCTCGCGCACAGGGTGGTTCGAATGGTCATGGAGTCTGTTCCTCTCTGGGTCATGCGCGATCGATCACTACTCGGCGCCTTCGAGCGCCGCGAGACGCTCCTTCACCTTCTGGAGCATGTACTCCAGGGCCGGCTTGTACGCCGGCGGCACCATGTCCATCTGGCCCTCGAGCTGCTCGGCGAGCTTGCCGAGGCTGTCCGCGTCGTAGTCGGAGACCTCGTCGAGGAAGATGCGGAGTTGATCGTGCATCTCCACCGGAATCGTGTCGGGGAAGTCGTTGCTCGTCGCCGTCGAACCCGCCCGCCGCGTGAAGACCGCGACGTTGCGGTTGGTCGGCACGAAGTAGGTGTTGGCCACCCGCATGAGGTCCTCGGGAGTCACCGCGAGCATCTTCTCCGGAGCATCGTTGATGTACTCCCACTCCCCCATCGCCTCGTACATGCCGAGCTGGAAGAGCAGCGCGGTGTTGCGCTGGAGACGGCGATAGGAATCGGCGGAGACCTGGTTCTTGACCTTCTGAAGCTCTTGCTCGTCGACGGGCTCGTTCTTGAGCCTCTCCAGCTCGGCGTACCACCCCCGCTCGAGATCCTCGGGCGTCGCGTCGCCCTTGACCTCGCCGCGGAAGGAGAAGTAGCCGGCGTACTTCATGCTGTTCTGGAACGCCTGCGCCGAGGAGGCGATCTCCGCGCCCTCGATCATCGACTTGTAGAGGCGGCCGGTGCGCCCGTTGAGCACCTCCGAGAGGATGTCGAGAGCGAAGCTGTCGCGGTGGTTGAAGCCGACGCTGTGGTACCGAACCTCGACCTGCGGCTGGCAGTCGCACTCGCCGTACATCCTCTTCTCGGCGATCTGCTCGACCTCGAGCGTCACGACCGGTGGCGGTTCCTTCTCGCCGCGGCGGAGCCGGCCGAAGTACTCGCGGATCTGCGACTTGACCTCCTCCGGCTGGAAGTCGCCGACGACGATGCCGACGAGGTTGTTCGGGCGGTAGTAGATGTTGAAGTACGCGTCGAACTGCTCGCGCGAGTAGCTGTTGAGATCCGTCGGCCAGCCGATCACCGACCACGAGTAGGGCGACGCCTGCCAGAACATCGCGTCGAACTGCTCGTCCAGCTCGCCGGTCGGGCTCGACTCCAACCGCATGCGCCGTTCCTCGTGAACGACGTCGCGCTCGGCGTAGAACTCGCGGAATACGGAGTCGTTGAGGCGGTCGGACTCCATCCACGCCCACAGCTCGAACTTGTTGCTCGGGACGTTGATGAAGTAGAAGGTCATGTCGTTCGACGTGAACGCGTTCATGCCCGAGGCGCCCGCGTTCGTGTAGACCTGGTCGAACTGGTTCTTGACGATGATCTCGCGGTGCTGCTCCATCAGGTCGCGCAGCTCCGCGCGGAGGAGCTTCAGCTCCTGGGTGTCGTTCGCGGCGTCCCACGGATCCTCGATCTCGCCGCGCAGGTACCGCTGGTACTGCCCGCTCCAGACCAGCTCGTTGATCCGGTCCTTGACCTCTTTCTGCCGCGACATGAACTCCTGGTCGGCGGCGACGTCGTCGGTGCCGATGGTCGTCGTGCCCTTGAACATCATGTGCTCGAAGAAGTGGCTGATGCCGGTGATGCCCGGGCGCTCGTTGACCGAGCCGACCTTGGCGACCCAGCCCGCCGAGATCGTGTTCGGCTCCTCGTAGCGGGGCACGAGGAGGAACGTCATCCCGTTGTCGAGGACGAACTCCTCGGCCTCGACCTGCTGGGCCGGGGCGACGGGAGCGAGCAGAAGGGAAGCGAAGCCGGCGATCGCCAGCACGGCAAGCGGGGAACGTGGCATGCGGATCTCCATACAGACGCGGAGGGGGGTGAGTTTATAGCGTCTGGTGGCTCTCCCGATTCGCCCCCGGTGCCAAAAAGAAGGGGCCAACGTGCTCTCGCCGTTCAGAGGAGGCGAAGGTCCGTCTTTTCCCGTCGAATGGGCGATCGGACCGCGCGGGGCCCCCGGATATGCTGGCACCATGACCTTCCGAAGCCTTGCTCTTGCCGCCGCGTTGGCGATCGGCGGCCCGGCCTTCGCCGGTGGCCCGCTGACCGTCGTGTCCACCACGCCGACCGCCCGCTCCCTCGACGCGGCTCCGAACGGCACGATCGCCGTCGAGTTCGACCGGCCCGTCCAGCCGGCGTCGTTCGACAGCGACTCCTTCTGGGCGTTCGGACGATGGAGCGGGACCGCGACGGGCGCGATCAGCTTCTCGCCGGACGGCCGCACCGCGATGCTGACGCCGAACGAGTGGTTCTCCGCGGGCGAGACGGTGTCGGTCGTCCTCTCCCACGATCTCCGCGGCGCCGACGGCTCGTCGCTGCGTCCGGAGGGGTACAGCTTTCAGTTCTGGACGCGCGCCGGCCGCGCGAGCATGACCTTCGAGGAGGTCAACACGCTCACCACCCGCTCGGACCCCGAGGTGAGCACACGCTCCTACGGCGGCATCGGCTCGGACCTGAACGGCGACCGCTTCCTCGACATCACCGTGGTGAACGAGGACTCGGCGGACCTGCGCGTTCTCCTGAACCGCGGGATCGGCGACGGGCAGTTCCTCCCGTTCACCGAGCCGACGTTCCCGATCGGCCAGCAGGCGAGCCCCTCGGAGCCGGCGGACTTCAACCGCGACGGTCACGTGGACATCTGCGTGGCGAACATCGCGGTGGACACCGTGTCCATCCTCCACGGCAACGGCGACGGTACGTTCGCACCGCAGCAGATCGTCAACGTCGGCGACGCCCCGCGCGGGATCGCCGTGCTCGACGTCGACGGCGACGGCGACATCGACATCGTGAACACGAACGCCGGCGGCAGCGGCAACCTCTCGGTCCTCATCAACGACGGCAACGGCGTCTTCGGGCCGCCGACGTTCTTCGACACGACGACCGGATCGGGCGAGCGCTCGCTCGCCGCGGCGGACATGAACGAGGACGGGATCCTCGACCTCGTCATCGGCGCCTTCGGCAACCAGCGGATCTTCGTCTACGCGGGCAACGGTGACGCGACGTTCACCCAGACCGGTTTCGCGCCGAGCGGCGGCGGCACCTGGATGCTCGTCTGCGGCGACGTCAACGGCGACGGCCACGAAGACGTCGCCACCGCCAACAGCACGCACAACAACGGCGCGATCATCCTCGGCAACGGGCTCGGCGGGCTCGGCGCGCCCGTCACGCATCCCACCGACCCGTTCCCGCTCGCCACCGACCTCGGCGACCTCGACGGCGACGGTGACCTCGACTGGGTCAACAGCAGCTTCAACGGCGACTGGTCGGTGTTCCGCAACAACGGCAGCGGGAACTTCACGTTCGACCAGGAACTCCTCGCCCCCATCGCCGCGTCGTGCTCGGTGCCGATGGACATCGACAACGACGGCGATCTCGATCTCGCGCTCATCGACGAGCTGGCGGACGTGGTGATCGTGATGCGCAATCTCCCCGTCGCGTGCCCCGCCGACGTGGACGGAAGCGGCGACGTGGGCTTCGGCGACATCCTCTCGATCATCGGCGCGTGGGGCGACTGCCCCGCCTGCCCCGAGGACGTCAACGGCGACGGCGTCGCGAACTTCGCGGACGTTCTCGCGGTCATCGGGCAGTGGGGGCCGTGCTGAAGAGGAGGCACGAAGGGCCCGGAAGCACCACCCCTTCGTGCCTTCGTGCCCTCGTGCCTTCTCCCCTACAATCCGCCCCATGCTCGACCTCGCCGCCATCGATCGCCCCCTCGCCGACCTGCTCGCGCGGGAGCTGGAAGAGGTCACCATCATCTTCGAGCGGCAACTCGCCAGCGAGCTGTCGGCGGTGAACGGGCTCTGCGTGCACATCGAGAAGTACCGCGGCAAGATGCTGCGGCCGACGCTCGTGCTGCTGTCGGGGCTCGCCGCCGGCGGTGATCCGTGCGACGGCTCGGCCCTCACCGGCCAGCACCGCGCGATCGCCGCGGT
The DNA here is from genome assembly GCA_024226535.1 of Planctomycetota bacterium. Classification (GTDB taxonomy): domain Bacteria; phylum Planctomycetota; class Phycisphaerae; order Phycisphaerales; family SM1A02; genus JAAELP01. The sequence goes on from JAAELP010000462.1 coordinate 5,565, forward strand.
CTGCGAGATGATCCACATGGCCACGCTCGTGCACGACGACGTGCTGGACGAGGCCGAAGTTCGTCGCCGCGGCGCGACGGTGAACCATCTCTGGGGCAACGAGTCGGCGGTGATGCTCGGGGACTACCTGATCTCCAACGCGTTTCACCTGTGCTCGACGGTCGGCGATCCCGCGATCAACCTCGCATTGGGCGATGTCACGAACACGCTCTGCGAGGGAGAGCTTGCCCAGCTTCATCACCGCATGGACCTCGGGCTCGACGAGCCGACGTACCTGGAGATCATCAAGCGCAAGACCGCCTCGCTCATCGGGGCGTGCTGCCGGCTCGGAGCGAAGCTCGCCGGCGCCGACGACGCGGTCGGCGACGCGTTGCACCGCGCCGGGATCGCGCTCGGCGTGGCGTTCCAGATCCAGGACGACCTGCTCGATCTCGTCGGACACGAGGCGGAGGTCGGCAAGACGCTGGGGCGCGATCTCGACAAGGGCAAGCTCACGCTCGCCGTCATCCACTGCCTCGGCGCCGCCGGCCAGGACGAGCGCGGCGCGGCGCTGCGGCTCATCGAGCGAGGCGACGCCGTCGCCCTGCGCGAGCATCTCGAGCAACGGGGATCGATCGCCTACGCCGCCGCCGCCGCCCGCCGGTTCGTCGACGAGGCGTGCGCCGAGTTCGCGATCCTCCCGCCGGGTACCGGTCGCACGCTGATGGAGGCGATGGCAGAGTCCGTGATTTCCCGGAGGCATTGACCGTCATGCGCCGCGTCTCCCTCGCGCTTGCACTGCTCGCCGGCGCCGGCTGCACGCCGGCGGCCCCGAACGCGCAGAACGCCGACGCAATCCAATCGCAACCGGCGACGGCGCCCGCCGCGAGGCCCGCTCCCGCCCCACCGCCCCTGCCCGAGCCGATCACCGAAGCCATCTCCGGCACCGCCCTCACGCTCGAGCTCGTCGCCGTACCCGCCCCCGGCGGATCCACGCATCTCTGGATCTCACGCACCGAGATCACCTGGGACCTCTACGACGTGTTCGTGTACGGGCTCGACGGCGAGGCCGACGACACCGCCGACGTCGACGCCGTCACCCGGCCGAGCAAGCCGTACATCGCGATGGACCGCGGCTTCGGCCACGCGGGCTTCCCGGCGCTGTCGATGTCGGCGAAGGGCGCCGATGCGTTCTGCCGGTGGCTGAGCGTGAAGACCGGTCGTGACTTCCGCCTGCCGACCGAGGCGGAGTGGACGCATCTCTGTCGCCTCGGCGGCGTGAGCGGCGCTCGCGTAGACGAACACGCGTGGTACGACGCGAACGCCGAACGGCGCACCCACCCGGTGGGCTCCAAGGCCCCCGACGCGCTCGGTCTCGTCGACCTCATCGGCAACGCCGCGGAGTGGTGCGTCACCACCGACGGCACGTCCGTTGCCCGCGGCGGGTCGTACCTGACCACGGCCGACGAGATCGGCTGCTCCGCGCGCGACGTGCCCACGTTGGCGTGGAACGAGAGCGACCCGCAGTTCCCCCAGAGCGTCTGGTGGTACGCGGACGCGGGGTTCGTCGGGTTCCGCGTCGTGTCGGATTGACCAGGTCCTGTCTGACGGCTCAGGGATTCGCGTGAGTACGATGCTTTTCGTCGTGACAAGGAGGTGAGCCGATGGCATATTCACTGGATATTCCGAGGTTCACCGACGCCGCCACGGCGGAAATGATCGTGCTCAGGCGGATTCCTGAGCCGTCAGACAGGACCTAGCCGGGGAACAAGAGGAGGCACCCCATGAACGATCGAATCACGCGCCGCGAGTTCGTTCGGACCTCGGCCGCGGCGTTGTCGGTCAGCGCGCTGTCCACGCCGGCCGTCGCTCGGCGCCGCGGCGGCGACACGCTCCGCGTTGGGCTGATCGGGTGCGGCGGGCGCGGCACCGGCGCCGCGAACCAGGCCCTCAAGGCTGACGACGGCGTCGTGATCTACGCGCTCGCCGACATGTTCCCCGACCGGCTGGAACGATGCCGCAAGGGGCTCGCGAAGCACCCGGCCGCCGACCGCGTCCAGGTTCCGGCCTCGCGCTGCTATGTCGGCTTCGACGCGTATCGGCAACTGATCGACGCCGACGTGGACGTCGTTCTCCTCGCCACGCCGCCGCACTTCCGGCCCGCGCACCTCGACGCGGCGGTGCGGGCGGGCAAGCATGTGTTCTGCGAGAAGCCGATGGCCGTGGACGCGCCCGGCGCGCGGTCGATCTATCGCAGCGCGGCCGAGGCTCAGCGTCGCGGGCTCTCGCTCGTCTCGGGGTTCTGCTGGCGGTACAGCATGCCGGAGCGTGCGACGTACGAGAAGATCCACGCCGGCGCGATCGGCGACATCCGCGCGATGCACGTCACCTACCACACCGGCCCGATCGGAACGCAGCCGCGTCGCCCGGAGTGGACGGACATGGAGTGGCAGCTTCGCAACTGGCACCACTTCACCTGGATCAGCGGCGACCACATCGTCGAGCAGGCGTGTCACTCCATCGACAAGATCAACTGGGCGATGAACGGCGTGATGCCCGTGCGGGCGACGGCGATGGGCGGCCGCGGCGTGCGGCAGGGACCGGAGTCGGGCAACTCGTACGACCACTTCGCCGTGATCTACGAGTACGACGACGGTGCGCGGTGCTTCGTCACGTGCCGGCAGCAGCCGAAATGCTCGAACGACAACTCCGACTACATCTTCGGAGCCGACGGACGTTGCTTCGTGAACGGGTGGGCTCCGCGGCACGAGATCGAGGGAGCGCAACCGTGGCGCTATCCCAGCGACGGGCCGCGTCCGAACATGTACCAGGTCGAGCACGACGAGTTGTTCGCGTCGATCCGCAACGGCACGCCGATCAACGACGGCGAGTGGATGACCAACAGCACGATGATGGCGCTCCTCGGGCGCATGGCCGCGTACACCGGCAAGACGATCACGTGGGACGAGGCGATGAACTCCACGGAGGATCTCACGCCGAGTCGGTACGACATGGGCGAGATCCCGGTGCCGCCGATCGCGAAGCCGGGCACGACGCCGTTCACCTGAACCAGGAGGTGCTTTCGATGAGCCGAATCACGCGCCGCGAGTTCGTCCAGTCCGCGGGCGGGGCCGCGGTGGGAGTGACGGCGCTGCACGCGCTCGCGCAACAGGAGCCGAGTGCGGCGCCGCGCCGGCCGCGGAACATCCGCAAGGCGGTCAAGCTCGGCATGGTGGCCGGCGACCTGACGGTGCTGGAGAAGTTCCGGCTGCTGAAGAACCTCGGCTACGACGGCGTCGAGCTGGGCAGCCCGTCGGACCTCGACCGCGACGAGGTCCTCCGCGCCCGCGACGAGACCGGGCTCGTCATCCACGGCGTCGTGTGCACGAAGCACTGGAAGCACCCGCTGTCGCATCCCGACGCCAGCGAGCGCGAACGCTGCCGGCACGCGATGGAGGCCGCGATCCGCGACTGCCGCGTCTACGGCGGCACGACGGCCCTGCTCGTGGCCGGCGTCGTCAACGGCTCGATCGACTACGCCGACGCCTACCGGCGCTCGCAGGAGGAGATCAGGCGGTTGCTGCCCGTCGCCGCCGAGCACGAGGTCACGATCGCGATCGAGAACGTGTGGAACCACTTCCTCCTGAGCCCGCTGGAAGCGGCACGGTTCGTGGACGAGTTGGAGAGCCCGTGGATCGGCTGGTACTTCGACGTCGGCAACGTCGTGAACTACGGATGGCCGGAGCAGTGGGTGCGCACGCTGGGACGCCGCATCGTCAAGCTCGACGTCAAGGAGTTCAGCCGCACGAAGCGCGACAAGGAAGGCCTCTGGAAGGGCTTCAACGTGAAGCTGCTGGAAGGCGACTGCAACTGGCCGGCCGTGATGGCCGCCCTCGACGAGATCAGCTACACCGGCTGGGCCACCGCCGAACTCGCCGGCGGCGACGCGGCGTGGCTCAAGGACGTGGCAGACCGGATGGACAGGATCATCGCTTCCTGAGGAGTACGGCATGACAACGCAAGAGACGTTCAGCGTCACCCGGCGTGATTTCGTGAAGGCGACCGGCGCCGCGATGGCCGCGAGCCCGGCGTTGATGGGGGCGACGTCGCGCACCGCGGCGGAGACGCTGAACGTCGGCGTCATCGGGTGCGGCGGACGTGGCACCGGCGCGGCGCGTGACGCGTTGATGGCGTCGGAGAACGCGCGGATCGTCGCCATGGCGGATGTGTTCCCCGATCGGCTCGAATCCTCGCGCGGCGCGCTCAGCGGGTTCGGTGAGCGCGGCACCGCGGCGAAGCGCCGCTGCACCAGCGGCTTCGACGCCTACCGCTCCGTGCTCGACACCGACGTCGACGTGGTGATCCTCGCCACGCCCCCCCACTTCCGCCCGGCGCAGTTCGAGGCCGCGGTGCGCGCCGGCAAGCACGTGTTCATGGAGAAGCCGGTCGCGGTCGATCCCGCGGGCATCCGCCGGGTCATTGCGGCGGCCGAGGAGGCCGACCGCCGCGGCCTGAGCGTCGTCGCCGGAACCCAGCGCCGCCACGAGGCGAGCTATCTCGCGGCGATGGGCCAGGTCCACGACGGCGCGATCGGGGAAATCGTCGCCGCCCGCTGTTACTGGAACATGGGCGGCCTGTGGTCGAAGAAGCACCGCGCCGAGTGGACGGACATGGAGTGGCAACTCCGCAACTGGCTCTACTTCACGTGGCTGAGCGGGGACCACATCGTCGAGCAGCACGTGCACAACCTCGACGTGGTGGCGTGGGCGATCGGGGCGCACCCCGTCCGCGCGCTCGGTCTCGGCGGACGCCAGGCGCGGACGCAACCGGTGTACGGCAACATCTTCGACCACTTCGCGATCGAGTACGAGTATCCGGACGGGCAGTTCCTCATGAGCATGTGCCGCCAGCAGGACGGCTGCCCGTCGCGTGTCGAGGAGGTCATCCTCGGCGACGCGGGCCGGCTCGTCACGCGCCCGAGCCACGCCGTGGTCACCGGCGCGCGTCCCTGGCGTTTCGAGGCCGACAACCCGAGCCCCTACGTGCAGGAGCACCGCGACCTGCACGCGTCGATTCGAGGCAGCGGGCCACGTCTCAACGAGGGTCGCCAGGTCGCCGAGTCGACGCTCACCGCGATCATGGGCCGCATGTCGGCGTACACCGGCCAGGAGGTCACGTGGGAGCAGGCGATGAACAGCACGCTCGACCTGACCCCGCCCGCGTACGAGTTCGGCCCGATGCCGATGCCGCCGGTCGCGGTGCCGGGCAAGACGCCGTTGGTGTGAGGTGCGCCATGGATCGACGAGAGTTCATCGCGGGCACCGCTTCGGCGGTGACTCTGGGAGCCGCCAGCGTGGCTGTTGAACCGGGACCGGGGGCATTCAAGCTCAAGTACGCGCCGCACTTCGGGATGTTCCGGCACCACGCCGGCGACGATTTCGTAGACCAGCTCCGGTTCATGGCCGACGAGGGGTTCACCGCGCTCGAGGACAACGGGATGGCGGGGCGGCCCGTCGAGACGCAGGAGCGCATCGCCCGAGAGATGGATCGCCTCGGCATGGAGATGGGCGTCTTCGTCGCCCACGCGGACTTCGGCAACGTGACGTTCGCGAAGCCTCCGCGCGAGATGCGAGACACGCTGCGCGGCATCATGGACCGCGCCGTCGAGACCGCCAGGCGCGTCAACGCGCGTTGGTGCACCGTCGTTCCCGGCCGCTACGACCAGCGCCTCGCGTGGGAGTACCAGACCGCGAACGTCATCGAGAACCTCCGGCGCTGCTGCGAGACCTGCGAGCCGGCGGGGCTCGTCATGGTCCTCGAGCCGCTGAACGCGTTGCGCGACCACCCGGGGCTCTTCCTCACGAAGATTCCCCAGGCGCACATGATCTGCCGCGCGGTGAACAGCCCGTCGTGCAAGATCCTCGACGACCTCTACCACCAGCAGATCACCGAGGGCAACCTCATCCCGAACATCGACGGCGCGTGGGAAGAGATCGCCTACTTCCAGGTCGGCGACAACCCCGGCCGCCGCGAGCCGACGACCGGCGAGATCAACTACCGCAACGTCTTCAAGCACATCCACGGCAAGGGTTTCACCGGCATCGTCGGCATGGAGCACGGCAACAGCCGCGGCGGCAAGGAAGGCGAACGGGCCGTCATCGACGCGTACCGCGCGTGCGATGCGTTCTGACGGGCGTTCGAGACGCGGTATCGTGCGTCATTCCCCTAGTTCGCGGATCCAGATCCGCCGGAACCACAGCTCCGATCCGTGGGATTGGAGCTCGATCGGGCCGGCGCGGTACAGCGGCTGGTCGCGCTGCCAGTAGTTCTCCAGCGGCGTGTCCTGGACGACGCGCAGGCCGTTGAGCCAGACCCGTACGCGGTCGCCGCGCACGATGATCCGGAACGTGTTCCACTGCCCCGGCGCGTGGTCGGCGACGACGAGCGGCTTCGACGGGTTCTTCTGGTTGTTGTAGAGGCCGCCGGAGCCGATGGCGTCATCCCAGATCTGCACCTGCGGCACGCCGCGCAAGTAGATGCCGCTGTCGCCGCCGGGGGTGATCTTCCAGTCCAGGCGCAGCTCGAAGTCGCGGTAGTCGCGGACGGTGACGAGGTGCGATCCCTTCCCGTCGAAGTACAGGACGCCGTCGCGCACCGACCAATGCTCGCGCATGACGCGATCGGCCTCGGCCTGGGCGAGGCGAAGCTCCTCGCCGTCGCGGTCCATCGCGCGGATCTTCGGGGGCCCGCCGACGAGCCCCTGCCAACCGGAGAGGTCGCGCCCGCTGAACAGGGGCCGGAAGCCCGCCGGCGGCGCGTCGGGATCGACGACCGGCGCCGGCCGCGGCGGGGCGACCGTCTGCTCGACGATGGGCGGGAACCCCGCCGTGACGAGCGCCGACCCCGGCGCGTCGGCGCGCTCGATGAGCGCCGCGCTGCCGGGGAACCGGCGCAGCATCCACGTGCCCTCCCGCGGGCCGACCACGCTGATCGCCGTCGCCAGCGCGTCGGCGGTCGTCGCGTCCGGCGCGCCGACCGTCACCGCGAGACGCGACGTCACGCCGTACCCGGTGCCGGGGGCGAGGATGTGCGAGAACCGCTTGCCGCCGACGTCGACGTACCGGAACCGGTCGGCGCTCGTGGTGATGCCGCCGCTCGCCAGCGTGATGATGCGATGGCCGCCGGGGGCCTCCACCTTCACGCGCCACGCGTTCTCGCCCGGCGGCGGCGCGCCGGCGACGAGGTCGCCGCCCAGCTCGACGAGGCAGTGCTCCACGCCGCGATCGCGCACCCGCGCCAGCGCCTCGTCGCAGGCGAAGCCCTTGCCGATGCCGCCGAGATCGACGCCGACACCGGCGCGGTCGAAGCGGATCGCTCGCCGGTCCGGAGCGAACGTGATCGCGCGGAAGCCCACGAGCGCGCGCAGCTCCTTCAGCTCCTCCGCCGACGGCGGCGTGCCCGTGCGCTGCGCCTCGCGCCACCGGCGCACCATCGGACCCACCGTCACGTCGAACGCGCCGTCGGTCGCCTCGGAGATCTCCCGCGCCCGCCACAGCACGCGGTAGAGGTCCTCGCTCACCTCGATCATCTCGCCCGGCGTCTGTTCGCGGCAGACCCGCATCAGCTCGCTGTCGTCGCGGTAGTCGCTCATGACCGCGTCCAGCTCGGCGATGCGGTCGAACGCGGCCCGCGCGGCCTCGGAGGCGACGGTGAGGTCTTCGGTGTAGAGCACCACGCGGGCCTCGGAGCCCATGTGGATCTCGCGAAACTCGTGCCGTTGCAGACGCGTCGTGCACCCGGTGACGAGCAGCAGCGCGACCGCGATGATCATCGCGCGCCCCCCCGTCACCGCCCCGCCCCTTCCGCCAGCGCGTCCAGCTCCTCGATCCGGAACCGCACGCTCACGATGTACGGCTTCTCGCCCTCCGTCCAGTGACCGTAGGTCGTGACCACGAACTCGCCGTCCGGCAGCCGCTCCACGGCCGGGTACGCGCAATCCCACCGGTGGTGGTTGTCCATGAGCCGGACGCGGTACTGTCCCTCACGGCCGGCGACGATGTCCTCCCACGTGCCGACCCAGCCGACCCAGTCGCCCTGCGTCTCGCTCTCGCGCGTGGTGTCGCGGAAGGAGATGAACAGTCGCCCGTCCGGCGTGTAGCGCGCGACGTGCCGGTCGCCGGTCAGGGCGCCGGGCAGCTCGCGCGGCGCCGACCACGTCGCGGCGCCGTCGTCGGAGAACATCACGTGGCTGTTGGCGGTGCGGCTGTTCTCGCGGAGGAGGATCGCCAGGCGCTTCCCGTCCGGCGAGGGCACGATGCCGGGCTCGCAGAGATGCACGTCCGACGCGGCGTGGATCGCCTCGGGCTCGCCCCACGTCAGGCCGCCGTCGTTGGAGAAGCTCTGGTGGAGCGTGAACACGCCGGTGCGTTTGCCGCCGGGGCCGATGAACCGGCCGTCGTCGTGGAAGAGCGCGACGTAGCGCCCCGGTCCCACGCGGTGCACGGAGGCCATGGTGACGATCCCGCCCCAGTCGCCGACCGGCTCCAGCGGTGTCCAGATCGCGCCGTCGTCCGCGGAGACGGCGAGGCGAACGGGGTTGAGGCCAGAGAAGACGATGAGCCGGTAGACGCCCCAGCGATCAACGACGCGGTGGATCGTCGGGGTCTCCAGCGAGGTCGCCCAGTTCTCGGGAACCGGGAGGCGGTCGGACCACGTGCGGCCTCCGTCGTCGGAGCGCTTCATCACGATCGCCCCGCGGCCGTGGCCGCGCGGGTAGACGGCGAGGATCGTGCGGCCGTCCTCCAGGAGCACCGTCGTCGGGTGCCCGAGGTACTGGCCCGCCTCGCGATCGACGACCGTCTGTCGGTGCGTGTCGGTGGCGAGGTC
>JAAELP010000463.1 GCA_024226535.1 Planctomycetota bacterium
CATCGCGCAGTAGAAAACCGTAAGCGTCCCGGGTTTTCGCCTCCGCCCTCCCGCTCGATCATCGTTGATTCGATCGTCCCTGCTCGAAGCTGACCGGGGGTAGTCACCCGGGACAATCAGGCGATGAGCCGTCCAGGGTGGCTACCCCCGGTCTGCGCCATCGCGCAGCAGAAACCCGGGACGCCCCATCATTCCCACTCGATCGTCGCCGGCGGCTTGGTCGAGATGTCGTAGACCACGCGGTTGACGCCGGGAACCTCGTTGATGATGCGGTTGCTGATCGTCGCGAGGACGTCGAACGGGATCCGCGCCCAGTCGGCGGTCATGAAGTCCTGCGTCTCGACGGCGCGGAGGGCGATCACCGACTCGTAGGAGCGCCCGTCGCCCATCACCCCCACCGTCTGGATCGGCAGCAGCACCGCGAACACCTGGTCCGTCGAGCGGTAGAGGTTGTTGGCGATGATCTCCTCGAGCAGGATCTCGTCGCAATCGCGCAGCAGGCTCAGCCGCGGCTCGGTGACCTCGCCGATGATCCGCACCGCGAGTCCCGGCCCCGGGAACGGATGGCGCCAGACGAGGTGATCGGGGAGCCCGAGCACATCGCCAAGCTTGCGAACCTCGTCCTTGAAGAGATCGCGCAGCGGCTCCACGAGCTCGAAGCCCAGGTCCTCCGGCAGGCCCCCGACGTTGTGGTGCAGCTTGATGTTCGCGCTCGTGCCGGCGTGGCCGTGACCGGACTCGATCACGTCCGGGTAGAGCGTTCCCTGGGCGAGGAAGCGCACGCTCCCGCCCGACCCGACCGATCCCGCCGCTTCGCGGAAGACCTGGATGAACCGGTGTCCGATCCGGCGCCGCTTCTCCTGCGGCTCGATCACGCCGGCGAGATCACCGAGGAACTCCTTCGCCGCGTCCACGACCCGAAGGTCCACGTCGAAGTGATCGCGGAAGGTCGATTCCACCAACTCTCGCTCGTTCTTCCGGAGTACCCCGTTGTCGACGAAGATGCACGAGAGCTGCGGTCCGATCGCCTTGCTCAGCAGCGCCGCCACCACGGAGGAGTCCACCCCCCCGCTCAAGCCGCAGATCACCCGGTCCTCGCCCACGCGGGCGCGGACACGCTCGCACTCGGCCTCGAGGAAGTCGGTCATCTTCCACGTGCCGGTGCACCCGCAGATCTCGTAGAGGAAGTTGCGCAGCAGGTCCACGCCGTGAGGCGTGTGCGTCACCTCGGGATGGAACTGCACGCCGTAGAACGGCATGCTCCGGTGCCGCACCGCCGCCATCGGGCACGTCGGGGTCGAGGCGAGCACGGCGAAGTCGTCGGCCCGGCCGGTGACCTGGTCGCCGTGGCTCATCCACACCGCCGTGTTCGCGGGGAGCCCCGTGAGGAGGTCGCTGGGCTCCCCGATCGTCAGGCGGGCCCGACCGTACTCTCGGGCCGCCGTGGCCTCGACCTCGCAGCCGAGGAGCCGGCAGGCGAGGTGCATGCCGTAGCAGATCCCGAGCACGGGCACGTCCAGGGAGAACAACCGCTCGTCGCACGTCGGCGCGGCGTCCTCGGAAACGCTCGCGGGACCACCGGAGAGAATGATGCCCTTGGGCTCGAGGCCCGCGAGCTGCTCAAGGGGAATATCCGGCGATACCAGCATGCTGTAGGCCCCCGCCTCGCGGACGCGGCGGGCGATGAGCTGGGTGTACTGGCTGCCGAAGTCGAGGATCGGGATGACCTCGACACGTCCGGGTGGCAGGAGATCTCGGGCCTGCACCCCGGAAGTCTGGACGGTGTTCATGGGTCGCTTTGCTCCGGCGAAGACGAAATCCTATCCTCTATCCGACCATGAGGTCGCGTCCCACCCATCCCTCGATGATGATCTGCGTCATTGCCACCGGACTGCTCGCGGCGTGCGCGCCGCCCCCGGACCGAGGATTCGAGTCCGCGGTGCCGCGGGATCGGATGCGGGCGATCGCGCGAGCGGTCGCCGAAGAGGACCGCTCGCCGGAGACGATCCGGCGGCTCGTCGAGCAGCTCGACTCCGCCGATCCCGCCGTGCGCATGATGGCCATCGCGGCCCTGGAACGCCTGACGGACGAGGAGCTGGTGTACGAGCATCACGATGAGCCGGCCGAGCGGCGCACGAGGATCCGCGGCGTGGCCGCGCAGCTCGAGCCCTACACGGACGACTCGGACTCCGACGCGGGAGCAGCCGACCATGGGTGAACCGACGACCCCGCCGGAACTCACGCTGACGCTGTTCAGCCAGCCTCGCCTGCTCGCGCCCGCCCGGGCGATGGTGGGCAGCTTCGCGAACCGGCTTGGATTCGACGAGATCCAGTGCGGCCAGATCAGCCTCGCCATCGACGAGGCGATCTGCAACATCATCAACCACGGATACGACCGCCGGCCCGACGGGGAGATCCGACTCCGGCTCTGGGCGCTGGGGGGGGACGAGGGCAACCCGGATCCGGCCGCGGGCCCCGGTATGCACATCGTCATCGAGGACCGGGCGCGTCAGGTCGATCCGGAGCAGATCCGTTCGCGCGACCTGGAGGACATCCGCCCCGGCGGCCTGGGTGTCTACATCATCCAGGAGATCATGGATGAGGTACAGTACGAGAAGCGATCCGACGGCGGCATGCGACTGAGCATGTTGAAGCGCATCCCGTCGCGTGACGAGTCGGCGAGCGCCGGATCGCGCAACCGCGGGGGTGAAGGCAAGCATGCGTGACTCGGAAGAGATCGAGGTCCAGTGCGAGACGGCGGAGAACGCGATGATCCTCCGCCCGATCGGGGAGATCGATCTCGCCCGCGCGCCCGCGCTGCGCACGCATCTCAGCGAGGCTCTGGGCAACGCGCCGAAGCGGCTGATCGTCGACCTCAACGAAGTCCCCTACATGGACAGCTCCGGCGTCGCCACGTTCGTCGAGGCGATGCAGCGCGCCCGCGGCGCGGGGAGCGAGCTGATCCTGTGCGGTCTCCAGGATCGTGTGCGCTCGATCTTCGAGATCGCGCGGCTGGACATGGTCTTCACGATTCGTGGCAACACGGACGAGGCGCTGACCTCGTAGGCACCCCGGAATCGCCCTGAGGAGACCGAGCCGTCGTGGCGGACGCGGACGAGAGATCGAAGCCCGGAATCCTCGTCCAGGCTCTGGGCGCGTGGGGCGGCATGTGGAACCGCGCGTTCGCCCTCATCGGCGGCGTGTCGTGGCTGCTCCGCGATGTGGCCTTCTGGCTGTTCCGCGCCGCGTTCACGAAGGAAGTGCGGCTCGGACACAACGCGTTCGTCACGCAGATCGTCCGGGTCGGTGTCCGCTCGACCGGGATCGTGATGCTCGTGACCGGATGCGTGGGTTTCATCCTCGCGCTCCAGATGGAGCCCCCGCTCGCGACGTTCGGGCAGACGGACAAGATCGCCAACATCATCAGCGTGGCGATCCTCCGCGAGTTGGGCCCGCTCGTCGCCGCGATCGTGCTCACCGGCTTCGCCGGGGCGGCGATCGCCGCCGAGATCGGCACCATGGTCGTGGGCGAGGAGATCGAGGCGCTCGAGGCGCACGCCCTGAACCCGATTCGGTTCCTCGTCGTGCCGCGGGTCATCGCGACGATCTTCAGCCTCGTGGCCCTGACCGTGCTCGGCGATCTCACCGCGGTCGTGGCCGGCGGCGCGATGACCGTCGGCTTCCTCGGCGTTCCCTACGAGCTCTACAAGAACAACACGCTCAACCAGGTCGTCCTTGCCGACTTCCTCACGGGCCTCGTCAAGGCCGCCGTGTTCGGCATGATCCTGAGCGGCATCGCCTGCTACAACGGTCTTCGCGTCTCGGGGGGCGCCGCCGGGGTCGGCCGCGCGACGACCGACACCGTCGTGCAGACGGTGCTGATCGTGATCGTCGCGGACCTGTTGTTCACGCAGCTCTTCTATTCGCTGGGACTGAACTGACGAGGACGTCCCTCACCGACCTGAAACGGCGTCGAGCATGTACGACTTGACCAGGAACCCCTGGTCGGTCGCCGTCATCTCCCACGTCGCCGGACCGAGGTGACGACGGAGCAGGTCCACATCGACGTCGCCGAGGAGATCGCCGAG
>JAAELP010000464.1 GCA_024226535.1 Planctomycetota bacterium
ACGACGACGACCGTGGCCGTCACCGTCAGCGCGAACAGGACCAGCACGATCCCGATCGCCACCACGATCTCGACGAGCGTAAACCCGCGCCGACCACCCCTCCGGCCATCCCGGCCATCCCAGCCATCCCCGCAATCCCAGCCATCCCAGCAATCCTTCATCACGGTCCCACCTCCACGAGATTGTCAGCGTTCAGATCGTCGGGCTTGTCGTGTCGGATCCTCCCCGAGAACGTCTTGTCCGAACCGCTCGAGAACAAGGCGAACTCGCCGCTCTCCAACGTGTAGGTCGTGGACGGATCACCCGCGCCGTCGTTGTAGGTCGAGGCGTCGAGGATGGTGCCGTTGACGGCCGCTGTGCCGTCGAGGTCGTACGGGCGCAGGCGGATGAAGTCCGACAGCGTCGGGACCTCGTCGATCGTGCCGGCGCGGTACGACTGCGTGATGACACCGGGCGGATACGGCCGGCGGTAGTACGCGAGCGGCTCGCCCCAGAAGTCGAGGATCACCTTCGGATCGCCGGCGGCATCGAACTGTTCGAAGGAGCGATCACCGGGTCGGGAGATCGTGTAGTTCCCACCGCCGTCGTTGTGGAGGATGGCGATCAGCTTGGGATTGTCCAACTCGATGTAGGGCCCGTACACACGCCCCTGGTCAACCGGCCGGCGCTTGGCGAGCGTACCGATCCCGGCGCCCCAGACGCCGTCGAGCCCCGGGTGCCGGATCCCGGTCGGCGGGATCTCATCGGAGTACAGGCCCGATCCCCCGCCACCCTGGCTCGGAGGGACGAAACCGTACCCGTCGTGATTGTGGTGGCCGTAGCCGACGAGGTACTCGCCGAGGCTGGTCAGGGAGAACCAGTTCTGGATCTCCGCCTCGTATTCGGTGCCCGGGAGCGGCGCCTCGACGAGCCTGCGGTCGAGGTCGAGGATCGGCGGCAGGTATCCCATATCGCCCTCGAAGCGGATCAGCCCCTGGGAGATCGTCTTGAGCAGCGTCTGCGTGTTCGCCGACTGGGCGGTCTTCGTGGCGATGTTGAGACCGACCACGAGAATGCTCAGCAGGATGATGATCACCGCGATGACGATCAACAGCTCGACCAGGGTGAAGCCCGGGCGCCCGCCCCACGGCGGTGGGAGCGGTCCGTCTTGCGGCTGGTTGGGTCGATGCATCAAAGCCCTCTCATAGCTATAGATACGCGAACCGGGCTCGTCCCTGCGCCGGGGCCCTGGGGGGGCGAACCGTCGGGGGCGAACCGCCGGGGATCCGCCCGGCCGCCGGCTCAGAGCTTGCCGCCGGAGACCGACTCGATCATCTTCACCAGGGGCAGGAACAGCGCGAGCACGATCGTGCCCACCACGCCGCCCAGCAGGACGACGAGGAACGGCTCGAGGAGGCTGATGAGGGCCTGCACGGCCACGTCCACCTCCTCGTCGTAGTTGTCGGCGATCTTCATGAGCATGGAGTCGAGGTCACCCGTCTCCTCGCCCACGTCGATCATGTTCACGACGATCGCATCGCAGACCTTCGATTCGCGCAGCGGACCCGCGAACGACTCGCCCTCGCGGATCGAGTCGTGCACGCTCGTGAGCGCCTTCTCGTAAACGTAGTTGCCCGCGGTGTCGCGGGTGATCATGATCGCCTCGAGGATCGGCACGCCGGCGGAGATGAGCGTACCGAGCGTGCGCGTGAAGCGCGCCACCGCGGTCTTGCGAATCAACGTGCCGACGACCGGGATCTTGATGCGCACGATGTCCGTGACGGCGCGACCGGGATCCGTGAGCCGGATCAGCTTGAACACGAGGAAGACCACGATCGGCGAGACGAGGATCCAAATGGCTCCCGGGATCGCCTGGTTCTCGTAACCCTTGCCCGCGACCCACATGCTCGTGTTCGTGAGCCAGATGGTGAGCCCCGGCAGCTCGACCTCGAAGTCCTCGAAGATATCCTGGAACTTCGGAATGACGAAGTACATGATGCCGGTGACGATGACCACCGCGATGAAGATCACGGTGATCGGGTAGATCATCGCGCCGACGATGCGTCGCTTGAGACGCTGCGCCTTCTCCAGGAACTGCGCGAGACGCTGGAGGATGACGTCGAGCACGCCGCCGATCTCGCCGGCGTTGATCATCTTGCAGTAGAGACGGTCGAAGGCCTTGGGATGCTTGGCCATCGCGTCCGAGAGCGTGGAGCCGGCTTCGACGTCCTCGGCGACCTGCCCGAGGATCGACTTGAGCAGGCCGGGCTTCTGCTGCGTCTCGAGGATCTGGATCGAGCGCAGGAGCGGGAGGCCCGCGTCCTGGAGCGTCGAGAGCTGACGCGTGAACGTGGTGAGCCTGTTGGTGCTGACGCCGCCGATGGAGAGCGGCGTGCCCTTCTTCTTCTTCTTGGTCGTCGTGGCTCCGCCGCGGGCCTGCTTCGCCTCGCCCTTCACCTTCTGCTCGCGCACCGAGGTGGGGAAGTACCCCTGCCCCTTGATCCGCTGGATGGCTTCCTCGCTGGAGGTCGCCTCGACGGTGCCCTTCTGCGGCTTCCCCGCGGAGTTGAGCGCCTCGTATGCATAGGTCGGCATCGAAAGTCTCCCGTGGTGGCCGGCGTGTTCCCGCCGGTCCCCGCCCTGTCTGGCCCCCCCGATCCTCGCCGCTCACTCCTCGATGATCGTCTCGCGCACGACCTCGTCGATCGTCGTCTGTCCCTCGAAGATCGACAGGAGCCCACCCTCGCGGAGGCTGCGCATGCCGCGCTTGCGCGCCTCGGCGCGAAGCACGTTCGTCGACGCTTCGACCATGATCATCTCGCGGAGCTGGTCGTCGAGCTGCATGATCTCGAAGATCGCGCGACGGCCCCGGTAGCCGCTGTGGTTGCACTTGTCGCAGCCGCGGCCGCGGAAGAAGGTGCGTCCCTCGACGTCCGGCCGGCGGAGCTGAAGCTCCATCAGCTCCTCGTCGGTGGGGCCGTACTCCTCCTTGCACGCGAGGCAGATCCGGCGCACGAGCCGCTGGGCGACGATCGCCTCGATCGTCGCCGTGAGCAGGAACGAGTCCATGCCCAGGTCGAGCAGACGCAGGATCGACGACGGAGCGTCGTTCGTGTGCAGCGTCGAGAACACGAGGTGGCCGGTGAGCGAAGCCTGCACCGCGATCTGCGCGGTCTCGAGGTCGCGGATCTCACCGACGAGGATGACGTCCGGATCCTGACGCAGGAACGAGCGGAGCAGCCGCCCGAACGTGAGGCCCTGGTCAGTGTTGATCTGGCACTGGATGAGGCCGTCGATGTCGTACTCGACCGGGTCCTCGGCGGTCAGGATCTTCGTCTCCGGCTCGTTCAGCTCGTTGAGCGCCGCGTAGAGCGACGTCGTCTTCCCCGAGCCGGTGGGGCCGGTCACGATGATGATCCCGTTCGGCCTGCGGATCAACCCGCGGACCTCTTCCAGCTCGTCGTCGCGGAGCCCGATCTTGTCGAGGCTGAGCTGGACGTTGGAGCGGTCGAGCACACGCATCACGACCGACTCGCCGAACATGGTGGGCAGGACCGAGATACGCAGGTCCACCGGGTTGTTGTTCACGACCAGCTCGATGCGGCCGTCCTGCGGCAGGCGGCGCTCGGCGATGTCGAGGTTCGACATGACCTTGATACGCGAGACGATCGGCAAGGCGAGGTGCTGCGGCGGCGGCACCATCTCGTAGAGGATGCCGTCGATGCGGTAGCGCATCTTGAACTCGTCCTCGAACGGCTCGAAGTGGATGTCCGAGGCCTTGTCCTTGATCGCCTGGAGCAGGACGAGGTTAAGCAGCCGGACGACCTTGTTGTCCTCGGCGGCGCTGGCAAGCTCCTCGAGGTCGATCGACTCGCCGCGGCCCTTGAGGGCTGCGAGCGACTCGTCCTCTCCCAGCTCGGCCATCATCTCGGCCATCGAGGACTCGTCGCCGCTGTAGTGCTTCTGGATGACCGCGTCGATCTGCTCCGCGGGCGCGATCACCGCCTCGACCTTGAAGCCCATGAGCAGGCGCAGGTCGTCGACGGCGCGGAAGTTGTCCGGGCTCTTCATGGCCACCGTGATCGCTCGGGTTCGCTCGTCGAACTCGATGGGGACGATCTGGTAGGTGTTGGCGGTTTCCGCCGGGAGCGCGGCGACGATCTCGTCGGCGAGGTCGTCGGGGTCGATGCTCACCATCCGCATGCCCGCCTGCCCGGCGAGCGCCGCCATCACGTCGTCGACGGTGATGTAGCCAAGCTCCACGAGCAGCTCGCCGACGGGCTGGTCCTGCCCCTTGCTCTTTCGACTTCGCTGGAGCGCGAGCGCCTCGTGCACCTGTTCGCGGGTGACCTTCCCCAGACGGGCCAGAACGCGCCCGAAGCGGCGACCCTTGAGCTTCGAGGGGTCCGGCGGGCCCGAGGGCTTCTGTTCCGTGGCGGCGGTCTTGGCCATCGACCAAAGCTCCTGACGAATGCCCGAGAATACAACCCCGACCACACGATGTCGTCCGATCCGGCGGTATTGCAGATTTGGACATCTGGATTATGCGCTATTCGCGAGCTGGCGAAGACGCATCATCCACTTACCGATACGAGCCGCGGGGGCGAGGGGTTCCCCCGCCGGAGCCGGGGCTACTCCTCCGTGTCGAGCTCGGTCCGGCCGACCTGGCCGCCGGCGCGATGGACCTTCTCGGTGAGCTCGCCCGGGTCCTTGCCCTTATCGATCATCTCGTCGGCGGAGATGATGCCCTTGGAGTAGAGGGTCCAGAGGTGGTCGTCGAGGAGCTGCATGCCGAACTTCCGCCCGGTCTGGATCGCCGAGTCGATTCGGAAGGTCTTGTTCTCGCGGATCAGGTTCGCGATGGCGGGCGTGACCACGAGGAACTCGTAGCACGCCACCCGACCCGGCTTGTCCACACGGGCGAGGAGCACCTGACTGAGCACGCAGATCAGGGCCACGGAGAGCTGCACGCGGACCTGCGCCTGCTGGTTCGTCGGGAACGCGTCAATGACACGGCTGATCGTGCCGGCGGCACCGGTGGTATGCAGTGTCGCGAACACGAGGTGACCCGTCTCCGCGGCGCGGATCGCCGCCTCGATCGTCTCGAGGTCACGCATCTCGCCCACGAGGATGCAGTCCGGGTCCTGACGCAGCACGCGTCTGAGGGCCTCGGAGAAGCTCGGCACGTCGACGCCGACCTCGCGCTGGTTGACGATCGACTTCTTGTGGTAGTGGTAGTACTCGATCGGGTCCTCGGCGGTCACGATGTGCCGGTCGAGGTTGTCGTTGATGAAGTCGATCATCGTGGCCAGCGACGTCGTCTTGCCCGAGCCCGTGGGCCCGGTGACGATGAACAGGCCACGCGGGCGGCGGATCAGCTCCTTGCAGATCGGCGGCAAACCGATCTCCTCGAACGTGAGGAGCTTGTTCGGAATCAGACGCAGGGCGATGGAGACGTCGCCGCGCTGCCGGAAGACGGCCACGCGGAAGCGGGCCTCGGTGCCGTAGGCGAAGCCGAAGTCACAGCTTCCCTCCTCCTGGAGCTCCTGCTGGGCGCGCTCGGGCGTGATCGCCTTCATCAGCGCGACGCAGTCGTCGGAGTCGAGCACCTTCGTGTCCACGTTGCGCAGCGAGCCGTGCAGACGCAGCGTCGGCTTCCGCCCCGTGCACAGGTGCAGGTCCGACGCCCCCTGGCGAATCACGGTGTCGAGCAGGCGATCGATCTGAACGGTTGACATGGATGGGGGGCTCCGGGCGGGGACCGGACGATTCTAGTCGGGAGCGAAGGGAACGAGGGCAAAGTCAGATGTCGACATTCGCTTCCGTCAGCGTCTCCGCCTGTGCGAAGCGCGCGACCTCGGCCGGCGTCGTGTCACCGCGCAGGACCTTGAGCTTGCCGTCATCCACGAGCGGGCGCATGCCCCCGCGGATGGCGGCGTCGCGGAGCGTGTCGATCGGGGCGCGGGTGAAGGCCAGCTCGCGGATCTCCGTGTTCATCTTCATCATCTCGAAGATGGCCTTCCGACCGCGGAAGCCGATCTGGCCGCACTTGCCGCAACCGACGGGCCGGTGCACCCCGGTGTTGGCCAGCTCATCGTCGGTGATGCCGATGAGCTCCAGGAGCCGCGGATCGGGATCCGGGTCGAGCTCCCGGCATTGGTCGCAGAGCAGGCGGATGAGCCGCTGGGCCATGATCGCCTGGATGGAGCTGGCGACCAGGAACGGCTTGACGCCCATGTCGATGAGACGCGTGATCGCCGACGGGGCGTCGTTCGTGTGCAGCGTGGAGAACACGAGGTGACCGGTCAGGGCGGCCTGGATGGCGATCTCGGCGACCTCACGATCGCGAATCTCGCCGATCAGGATGATGTTCGGGGCCTGACGCAGCATCGAGCGGAGGATCGCCGAGAACGACAGGCCGATGCTCTCGCGGACCTGGCACTGGTTGATGCCGGTGAAGTTGTACTCGACCGGATCCTCGGCGGTGATGATCTTCCGGTCGGGGCGGTTGAGCACGTCCAGCGCCGAGTAGAGCGTGGTCGTCTTGCCCGATCCGGTGGGCCCCGTCACGAGGAACACGCCGTTGGGACGCCGGATGATCCGGTTGAACTCCTCCATCGACTCGCGCTCGAAGCCCAGGTTCACGAGACCGATCTTCACGGAGTCCGGCCGCAGGATTCGAAGGACGATCGATTCGCCGTGGTACGCCGGGCAGACGCTCACGCGGAAGTCGATCTGCTCGCCGTCCACCGGCATCTTGATACGACCGTCCTGCGGGATGCGGCGCTCGGCGATGTTCACGCCGGCCATGAGCTTCAGGCGGGCGAGCAGCGACGACTGCATGCGCTTCGGGAGGTTGTCGCGGACGTGGCAGACGCCGTCGATGCGATAGCGCAGGATCACGCGGTCGGTCATCGGTTCGACGTGGATGTCCGAGGCGCGCCCGCGCACGGCCTCGGTGATGATCCGATGGACGAGCCGGATGATCGGCGCGTCGTCACCGGCGGCGATGTCGATCGACGAGTCCACGGACTGGTCGACGGTCACGTCCACCGACTCGGTGACGAGCGATTCCTCGGAGAACATGCCGCCGGCGGTGCGATCGCCGCCGCCGGAATCGTCGAGGAACGCGCGGATCGCGGACTTCGGCGCGATCGCCGTCTCGATCTCGGTGTTCAGCCGGAACCGCAGGAGGTCGAGCAGCTCCAGATCCATCGGGTCGTGGATCACGAGCTTCATGCGTCCCCCGCTGCTGCTCATCGGCAGCACGAGGTGCTTCTTGACCAGGTCGTCGGGCACGAGCGACTTGTCGATGCGCTTGGCCGTGTCGGCCGCGTCGAGGTCGATGTACTCCATGTCGAACTGGGCGGCGAGGGCCTTGGCGACGTCCTCCTCGCGGCAGAGACCCATCTCCACGAGGGCTTCGCCGATGCGCTTGCCCGTGCCGCGAGCCACGCCCATCGCCTGGTCGACCTGCTCCTCGGTCAGCGTGCCCCACTCGCGGAGGATCTCACCGAGCTTCTTTCGCTTGCGTGCCATAGGCTCTCGCGTGCGCTCCCGATCGTTGGCGGTCTTCCCCCGCCGCGTGGCGCGCGGGTGAGACCGGCTAGTATGGTCCGCCGCCGCTCCCGCGGCAAGCAGGTTCCCGGATGCCCGATCCCGTGCGCCCGACAGCCCCGACCACGATTCCGACCGCACGGAGACGGCTTCTCGTCACGGCCGGTCCGACGCACGAGCCGATCGACGCGGTTCGGTCCATCGTCAACCGCTCGTCCGGCCGCCTGGGCATCGAGATCGCCGCCGCCGCGTCGCGTCGCGGGCTCGAAACGACCCTTCTGTTGGGCCCGACGGCACTCGATCCGCCGGTTGATACGCCCCTCACGGTCGCCCGGTTCCGATCCACGGCTGACCTGTCGGAGTCGCTGGACCGTCTCTGGCCGGATCACGACGTCCTGATCATGGCGGCCGCCGTGGCCGATTACCGCCCGCGGGCCCCGGTCGAAACGGAGAAGATCCCTCGCTCGGCCGAGGGGCTCACGCTGGAGCTCGAGCCCACCCCCGACCTGCTCGGCGGCCTCGCCGGGCGGTCGCGAGACGACCAGGTTCTCGTCGGTTTCGCCCTCGAGCCGCCCGACCGCCTCGCCGAGTCCGCCCGCCGCAAGCTCCGACGCAAGGGCGTGCACGCGATCGTCGCGAACCCGATCCGGACCCTGGACTCGGAGCGGATCACGGCCACCGTGTTCTTCCGCGACGGCAGAGAGATCGCGGCGCCCGAGGACGTGTCGAAGCGGCATTTCGCGGAATGGCTGCTGGATCTGGTTGCGCAGATCGGGTGAAGCAAGTGCAAGGACGCTCGCCCCTCACCCGGCTCGCTGCGCTCGCCGACCTCTCCCCGCGGCGGGGAGAGGTGGGAAACCCCTCTCCCGCGCAGCGGGAGAGGACAGCCTCGCGCAGCGAGGCAGGTGAGGGCGAGCGTCCGTGTGCTCACTCGAGCGCGTCGAACGCGTTTGGAATGTGGCGCACGCGCGGGCGACAGCCGTCGCTGCACACGACCGTCACGACGTCGAAGCGGAACGGGCGATCCTCGTACGCCGCGCGTTGCTGGAGTCGCATCGCCAACCGCGTGAGGCAGCGCTGCTTGTCGGCGTCGACACGCAGTTCGGGGGTGATGTGGTCGTCGCGGCGGGTCTTGACCTCCACGATCACGATTGTTTCGCCGTCGGGATCGAGGGCGACGATGTCCGCCTCGTTCCGACCGACGCGGCAGTTGCGCTCCAGCACGCGGAAACCTCGTCGCCGCAGCCAGCGCGCGGCGACGCGCTCCCCGGAACGTCCGAGTGCGTGGCTCAAGGACCGTAGCGGTGAATGGCGATCCCCATGAGGCGCTGGACCATCTCGTTCAGCTCGTCGTAGATGCCCTTCTCCAGGAGCGTCGAGACGTAGCGGTCCTCTTCCTCGGTGACCCGCATGCTGCGGATCCGGGCGGTCAGCTCGCGCTGGAGATCGGCGTCGAAGAGACTGCGCGACGGCGGGCGCTCGATGTCGGTCACGTGCAGCCAGTACGTGCGCGTGCCGAGCTCGAAGGGACCGACGGTGTCGCCGACCTCCTGAAGCGCGCCGACCTGGTCCTGCAATCCCGCGCCGAACGGGTACTTCGAGAGGTCGCCGTCCGGCGCCTCGAAGGTGCCCCACACGGCGCCCGCGGCGCCGAGCGTCTCGGCCACCTCCAGGAAGGGCTCTCCCGCGTCGAGACGTTCCTGGACTTGCGTGATCAGCTCGGCCTGGCGGCCCGTGGCGAGACGGATCCGCCCGAGCGTGAACACCGGAGGCGGGTTGTAGCGGGCCTCGTCGCGACGATACTCCCGCTCGACGTCGCGCCATGAGACGACCACGCGCGGAGCGATCCGCTTGTAGCGCAGACGCTGAATGAGAAAGCGATCTCGCTCCTCGTCGAGGTACTCCTCGAGCGTTCGCGCCTCCTCCTCCAGCAACTGGCGACGCGCCTCCTCCTCGCTGCCCCCGCGCTCGGCGATGACTTCTTCCTGGAGCGTCGCCAGCCACACCCGGATCCCCTGCTCCTCCTGCATGGACAGGCCCGCCTGGGCCTCGGCGAGGAACAACGCGTTGATCACGACGAGCCGCAGCTCGTTCATGATGATCGGGGCCGCGCGGTCGGTGTACTCGCGCTCCGTCGACGATCGCGACGACTCGGCGATGAGGCGGTCCTCGATCGGCTCGAAGAAATCGTCGGCGAAGATCGGCCGGCCGTTGACCTGCCCGACCATGGCATCCACGAGAACCGGGGCCTGCGTGCCGACCGCCCCCTCATCGTTCGGCGGCAGCGCGACGCCCGAGCCGACGCCCGGCGACGCAGCCCCGAACCGCCATCCGTCGGCGACGATCTCGGGCGGATCGTCACCCGCGATGGCGTCGGGCGTCTCGTCGGCCGTCGCTTCCACCGGCGACGGCTCGTCCTCCCGGGCAAACACGCCGAGATCGACCTGCCGGGCGGTTACTCGCTCGGCGTCATCCGTTCGCACCCGCACGCACCCCGCCGCGCCGAGCGCCGCGACGATGATCGCCAGCAAGGTCATCAAGGCCTTCTTGGCCGTGGTGACCGTGGTCCCGGTCGCGATCCGTCGCTGGACTGGGTTTCGGCTCATGAGACGTCCGCGGATTGTATCGCCTGTCGTCCCCTACAATGGCGGGCTCGCCATTTCCCATAACAACACGGTGGACCATGCCGCAGGACGACACGACCCCGAAGATCCAGGTTGACTCCGATTGGAAGGCCGAGGCCCAGGCCGAGAAGGAGCGCCTGATGGCCGCGGAGCAGAAGCAGGACACGGAGCCGGGGGCCGGCCCCCCCGGCGCCCACGCTCTGCCGGAAGCCAGCTTCAAGACACTCGTCGGGGTGATCGCGTCGCAGGCGTTGATGGGCCTCGGGACGATGCAGGACCCCCAGACCAAGGGCGTCGTCGTCGACCTGGAGGGCGCGCAGTTCTCCATCGACCTGCTCGCGGTGCTGGAGGAGAGGACGAAGGGCAACCTCGACGAGGACGAGGCGCGGGAGCTGACCCAGCTCCTCGCCGAGCTTCGCACCCGCTATGTCCAGGTAGGCCAGCTCGTCGCCCAGCAGATGGCCGCGGGCGCGGCGAGCGGCATGCCCGGCGATGCGGGCATCGTGCCCCCGTCAGCCTGATCAACAGCCTGTTAATCACGGCGCTCGAAGATCGCGAGGTCGTGGCCGTAGCAGAGCCGGTTGATCCGCTCGGTATGCGTGGCCGCGAAGCCGGCGTCGCGCGCCCACTCGACGACGGTCGGCAGCGGCACGGTGTGGATCCACTGGCGCGCCGCGAGCAGGTCGTGGGCGCGGTTGGCCAGCTCGCGCCACCGCGGGCGCGTGCACATGTCCTTGTAGAGGAAGATCCCGCCGGGCGCCACTCGCTCCAGCCCGCGCTCGATCGCGGTGCGCTGCTGCCGAGGCGCGACGTGATGGAGCACGTCGATCATCGAAACCACGTCGAACGACCCCGCGGGCCACGGATCCTCGACCACGCCGTGCTCGAACGAGAGCGAGGCCTCGGGCAGGCGATCGGCCATCGCGCGGGCGACGGCGATCGCGCCGACGCCGGGATCGAAGCCGACGCCCCGTTCAAGGCGGCCGCTCGCGGCCAGCAGCGCGAGGAAGAGCCCCCCGCCGCACCCGGCGTCGAGCACCCGGGAGGGGGGCGGGACGCGTTCCAGCAGCCTCTCGAACGGACACACGACGAGCCGCAGACGCAGCCGCGTCCGCGGCCAGCCGGCGGGGTACAAGCGACGTGCGGCATCCTTCAGCATCAACTCAGCCATGACATCGTGAGCTTCACGAGGAGGATCAGCAGGCCGGCCCCCTGCACCACGCGGAGCGGCCAGGGCAGACGCAACGTCCAGAGCAGCGGAAAGTAAGCGACGAACGGCAGCAGGTATCGATCGTAGACCGCGCCGCGGGTCAGGCCGTACATCGACCACCCGAGGATCGCGGTGCCCGCCGCGACACGCAGAACCGCGCCGCGCACGACCCCGTCGCGCTCGCCTCCGGGCGCCGCGAGCGTGGCGGCGAGACACGCGCCGCCGAGGGCCGACAGCGCCACGAAGGCGGCGCAGGCCAGGGTCGAGTCGCCGAGCGGGCCGAGCGTGGTGGCCACCGCGCCCATGAAGACGAGACGTCCGCCCGCGGTCGCATCCAGGTCCGGCAGCGCCGTGAGCCCGAGGACCAGCCCCACCGCCGCTCCGACCCCCACGAGCACGACGCGCGCCCGTCCCCCCTCCCGCTTGACCGCGCCCCAGAGCAGGAGCAGCGTGCACGGGAGCAACGCCACGAGCAAGTACGTCAGGCTCTCCATGCGCAGGCCGAGACCCGCGCGCTCCTGGAAGTCGGGCGAGACGACGCCGCCCCAGCGTACGAACAGCGGGATGCGCAGGAGCCCGGCCACGATGCACGCGGTCCACCACGGCCAGCTTCGAGCGCCGTCGCGCACCGTTGCCACGATGACGATCGCGCCCGCGCACGCGACGATGTGCGGCCGGTGGTGCAGCAGCACCGCCACGAGCGCGCCGAAGAGAACCGGCCCCAGGCGCCGCGCCGCGCCGCCCGGCTCCGCCGCCATCGACCACGCGAACACCAGCAGCAGCAGGAGCGCCCCGAGGAGGAACGACGGCTCGCTCATGAAGAGCTGGCCGAGCACCGCGTTGTAGGGAAGCAACGCGTACAGGGTCGCGGCCCCCGCCGTCTGTCCCGGACGCAGACCGCACAGCACGGCGATCAGCCCCAGCGGAATGCCCGCGAGCACGAAGAACGCCACGCTGAGAAGACGCAGCGATCCCACGTCGGCTCCGGTGACCTCGGCCGGCAGGGCGTAGAGCCAGAAGAACGCCGGCCCCTTCGTGTCCTCGTAATCCACCGCCGCCGCCACGCTCCACCCCTCGGTGACGATTCGCTCGACGATCGACTGCATGCCCGGCTCGTCGAAGGACGCTTCGAGGCTCGCGACACCGCTTCCGACGCGCAGCACCACGCCCACGACGAGCAGGATCGCAACCGAGATCACGACGTGGCGAAGACCACCTCTGAACGGCGAAGACGTCACGCACCCGTGCTCCATGTGGTCACGGCCAGAACGCCGCGACGGACAATGCACACCAGATCGCCACCGCGATCGGCAGCTTGGAGAGCGTGCCGAGGATGCGCCCGATCGTCGCCCCGGTGGCGGGCTTCAGCGAGTCGCGCATCGTCGGGGGCTCCGGGGCGCCCATCTCACCGAGGATCGCCCCGACGAACGTGCCGACGACGGCCCCGATCAGCGACCCGAAGATCGGGATCGGGATGGCCACCCCCGCCAACGCGCCGAGCACACCACCGACGAGCGCCCCGATCATCCCCCGGCGTGAGCTGCCCGCCTTCTTCGCGCCGAGCGCACCGGCCGCGAACTCCAGCCCCTCTCCCACCGCGGCGAGCCCCAGGCACGTGATGAGCAGCCACCACTCGAACGTCTGCTGCCCGCCGTCGGCTGAGAGCCAGAGGCCGTCGATCACCTCGATCACCACCGCGAGGGCGATCAACATCCACGCGCCGGGCAGCCCGACGACGACCGTGGCGACGCACACCAGCCCCGCGACGGTGAAGAGCAGGCCGACCAGGATGATGAACGTCAGCTCCATGTCCGCTCGTGATTCGGAAAATGCGTCCCCGGGCTACCGCTACAACAACGCGCCCACGACGATATCGGCCAGCAGCAGGCCGCGACGCGTGAGATGGACGCGCCCCGCGCGCTCGGCCACGAGTCCGTCGTCGGCCGCCCGGGCCAGCGCCTCGGCCCGCTCGGCCCCGCGCGTGCCCCGCTCCAGCAGGTCGTCGAGACGCTCGCGCGTCATCCCCTCCACCAGCCGCATGCCGAGCATCAGCTCCTCGCCGATCCGGCCGTCGTCGTCGAGCCGCTCGACATCGGTGATCGGCGGCAGCGGTCCGTTATCGAGGTAATCCGCCAGACGCGGCACGTTCTTCCAGCGGTACCCGTCCACGTGGCCGGCGGCGCTGGGACCCGCCGGCCACCACGGCTCGTTCATCCAGTACAGCAAGTTATGCCGGCAGCGTCGACCGGGGCGGGCCCAGTTGCTGATCTCGTAGTGCTCGTAGCCCGCGGCGCCGAGACGATCGACGGTCATCTCGTACAGGTCGGCCTCGAGGTCGGGATCGATGCGGCGGACCGTTCCCGCCCGCAACCTCTGGGTCAGCGCCGTGTTCGGCTCGTACATGAGGCCGTAGCAGCTCAGGTGCGACGGTTCGAGCGCGAGCGCCGCGTCGAGGTCCGAGCACCAGCTTTCGAGCGTCTGTCCCGGGATCCCGAAGATCAGGTCGAGGTTGACGTCCTCGACGCCCGCGGCCCGCATGCGCTCGACGCTCCGGGCGACGTTCGCCGGCTCGTGGTGCCGCTCGAGCGCCACGAGGAGATCCCGGTCGAAGGACTGGGCCCCGATGCTCACCCGGTTCACGCCCGCGGCGGCGAGGACCGCCGCCAGCTCGGTCGTCACGGTCTCGGGGTTGGCCTCGACGGTGAACTCGCAGTCCGCCCCGCGGGGCCACCGGTCGGCGAGGCCCCGGCCGAGGTGCTCCCAGAGCGCCGGGGGAAGGAGCGTGGGGGTTCCGCCGCCGACGAAGATCGTCTCCAGCGGCCTGGTCACCCAGGCCCGGGCGGCCTCCGCCTCGTCCAGCAGCCGGTCAACGAAGCCGCCCTGGCGATCCCGGGCGTCCACGATGCTGTAGAAGTCGCAGTAATGGCACTTGTGGAAACAGAACGGAACGTGGATGTAGGCCCCGCGGGGCGGGTCCTGCGGCGTCAGGGCCAGGTCCGCAGCGGTTATCGGGCCTGATTTCGCTTGGAGATGGGCCCCCCGGCTGGTAATCTGGGTAACCGACGGGTTGGATGGTGGGCTCTTCATGGGTGGGGAGCAAGACCCTGCCACCGGGAGAAAGACCGCCGGGGGAGACCGCCGGGGGAGAAAGGTGTCGCCGCACGCGCGGAGACCCCGGGCCGGCAACCTGGAAGCCGCCCGCACACAGCAAAGGAAAGCTGATGGTATCGAACGGGCCACGATCAAGGATGAACGGCGGTCAACGACGCGTCTGGCTGGTGATGAAGACCGCCGCCGGGGAGCGTCCCTTCCCGATCAGCAAGGACCGCACCGTCATCGGCCAGGAGGCAGCGAGCGACGTCCGTGTCCCGCTCCCGGCCGTCGCTCCCCGCCACTGCGAGATCGTCGCCACCGCCGACGGGCTCCACCTGCGGGATCTCGGCTCCGACGCCGGCACGCTGCACAACGGCCACCCGGTCGATCAGGCGGACCTGTCGGACCATGACCAGGTGACGATCGGTCCGGTGACGTTCCACGTGCGGGTCGCGTACGGGGACGACCACGACCACGCCGACGCGCCCGACGACCGCGGGGCCGAGATCGAGGTGAAGCCCCAGCCGCCGACGAAGGACCGCGTCTAGACGCTCCTCAGTCCGCCTCGCTCTCCGCGGGCTGCTTCTTGCTCGGAATACGGATGGTCATGCTGCACGACCGGCACCGCACCAGCTTTCGACGGGCGTGCACGGGCACGGTGAGGATCCGCTGGCAGGCGAGGTTCGGGCACATGATTCGGAGCATCTTCTCGTCGGACACGGGCGTCTCCCCAGGGTTCCCGGCATGGGCGGTGGGCCGTAGCCAGCCCCCGTCCGCGCTCGTCTTCATCATCGACCGCGTCCGGAGCGCTCCTGAGCGACGGGCGGCGGCGACCGCTCCGGCTTGACCGGCTGTGCGGGTGGCTCTAGCGTTCCGGTCGATTCCGGGACCCTCCTATCGGACCCCCCCGACATGACCGATCCATCCCGCTCCGGTCCGCGTCACACGGCCATCGTCGGTCTCCAGTGGGGCGACGAAGGCAAAGGCAAGATCGTGGACCTGCTCACCGCCGAGCACGACGTCATCGTGCGCTACAACGGCGGCGCCAACGCGGGCCACACGATCGTCGTGGGCGAGGAACGCTACGCCCTGCACCTGATCCCCGCCGGCATCCTCTACCCGGACAAGACGTGCATCGTCGGCAACGGCGTCGTCGTCGATCCCGTCAAGCTCGCGGAGGAGATCGACGGGCTGAGAGAGCGCGGAATCGACGTCGGCGGCAACCTGCGTATCTCCGATCGCGCGCACGTGGTCATGCCGTACCACCAGCTCCTCGACGCGGCCCGCGAGGACTGCGGCGCCGGCGGCGACCCGAGCGCGTCCAGCGGAGGCGCGATCGGCACCACGCGGCGCGGCATCGGGCCGGCCTACGCGGACAAGGTGTACCGCTCCACGGCCCTGCGCATGGGCGAGTTGCTCGACGAGCCGAGGCTGCGGCGACGCCTTCGCGCGATCTGCCCGCTCGAGTCCGCGCAGCTCGCGGCGCTCGGCGCCCACGACGCGGCGAAGCTCGACCCCGACGCCCTCGCCGACGAGTACGCCGAACGGGGACGGCGGCTCGCCCCGCACGTCACCGACACGACCTGGCTCCTGCACGACCTGCTCGCCGACGGCCGATCGATCCTCTTCGAGGGCGCCAACGCGTGCCTGCTCGACGTCGACCACGGAACGTACCCGTACGTCACGTCCTCCAACAGCTCCACGCTCGGCATCGCGCCCGGCACCGGGGTTCCGATGACGTGCCTCGATCGCGTCGTCGGCATCATGAAGACGTACGCCACGCGTGTCGGCGCGGGGCCGTTCCCCACGGAGCAGGACAACGAGACCGGCGAGCGGATCCGCGAGCGCGGGCGAGAATACGGCACGACGACCGGACGCCCGCGTCGATGCGGCTGGCTCGATCTCGTCGCCGTGCGCTACTCGGCGATGATCTGCGGCGTGACCGGCCTCGCCTGCATGCTCCTGGACGTGCTCTCCGGGTTCGACGAGCTGCGGGTGTGCACGCACTACCGCCTCGCCGACGGCACGGTGACCGACCGGTTCGTGCCCGACGCGGACCAGCTCGACGCGGTCGAGCCGATCTACGAGACGCTTCCGGGATGGTCCGAGGAGATCGACGAGACCACGGGGCGCGACGACCTCCCCCCCAACGCGAAACGGTACCTCGCGTTCATCGAGGAGAAGCTCCAGGTTCCCATCGAGATCGTGAGCGTGGGGCCGCGTCGCGCGCAGACGCTGCTGACCGTCTGAGGAGACGAACTCGAACGCGGCCGTCACGACGCGCGAACCCCGGGCCCGACCGGCGAGTACCATAGCCTGACGCCATGACGCCGCCCTCACCGCCAGCCCGAAGCGAAACCGTCGAGGAGCAGATCGCCGGCGTCCCGCCGGAACGCCAGCCGCGACACATCGCGATCATCATGGACGGCAACGGGCGCTGGGCCCGGCAGCGCGGCGAGCCGCGTATCGCCGGTCACCGCGCGGGCGTCCGGGCGGTGCGTGAGGTGGTCACCGAGTGCGCGCGTCTCGGCCTCGACGCCCTCACGCTCTACTCGTTCTCCAGCGAGAACTGGAAGCGCCCGGTGTCCGAGGTCAGCGCCCTGATGAGCCTGTACATCGAGTACCTCGTCAAGGAGCGAGCGGAGCTGATCGACAACAACATCCGCTTCACCCAGATCGGGCGGCGCTTCGGTCTGCCGTCGGACGTCCTCGACGAGCTCGACGAGACGGTGAACGCGACGTCGGCGTGCACCGGCATGCGGCTCGTCGTCGCCCTCAACTACGGATCGCGGGGTGAGATCACCGACGCGGTCCGCGCGATCTCTCGCGCGGTGCGCGACGGCGAGCTGGACCCGGAGCGCATCGACGAGGACACGATCACCCGCCATCTCTACACCGCCGGCATCCCCGACCCCGACCTGCTCGTGCGCACCGCCGGCGAGTACCGTGTCTCGAACTACCTGCTGTGGCAGATCAGCTACGCGGAGCTGCTGGTGACCGACGTGCTGTGGCCGGACTTCACGGTGGAAGATCTCCACGGAGCGATGCGCGAGTACGCGGGACGCTCACGCCGCTTCGGCGCGCTCGACGACGATTGAGCGCCCTCCAATTCGGATTCCGAAATCCGCAATCCGAAGTCCGCAATCCCAAGTTCTTGATCCCCGATCACTCAGTTCCAGATGAGATTGCTGAACTGGCGAATCGTGAATCGAGGACCGGGGGTTTCGGATTGCGGATTGTGGAATCCGAATTTCGTGGGCGCGATGCCCTGGGGCCGAACGTCCTCGGACGCTCAACAGGACGGCGCACCCGCCTGGATGACGACCTGGTTCCGGCCGGCCGCCTTGCCTCGGTAGAGCGCCTCGTCGGCGAGGGCGACGAGTTGGCCGGCGTCGAGCGGCGCCCCGAGACGGTTGTCCGCCACGCCGATGGTCATCCCCACGTGCGGCTCGTCGCTCGCCGTGGCCGTAAGGGCCCGGGCGAAGGCGACCTGGATCCGGTGGGCGACGACGACCGCGTCCCGCGCCTCGGCGTGGGGCATCAGCACGCAGAACTCGTCGCCACCGTACCGAGCGGTGGTGTCCATCTCGCGGCAGCTCTCGCGGATCACCTCGCCGGCGATGCGGAGCACCTCGTCACCCCGCAGGTGACCACGCGCGTCGTTGAGTTCCTTGAACCGGTCGAGGTCGATCATGAGGCACGCCAACGGCAGGTCGTATCGTTCGGCCTCCGCCCACGATCCGGCCAGCATCGCGTTGAACCACCGGCGGTTGGCGAGCCCGGTCAGCTCGTCGGTGCGCGCCGTCCGCTCGAGCCGATCGATCACCACCTCGAACTCGTTGCGGTGCCGGGTCAGCTCGCCACACGCGTTACGCAGCTCGTGGTGAAGACGCTCGTTCTCGGTGCGCACCCGCACGTGGGCGAAGCAGCGCTCGATCACGGCCGGCAGCAGCGCGAGGCCGCCTTCGTCAACGAGGATGAAGTCCATCGCGCCGGCGCGGAACGCGGCGAGCGCGTGCCCGGCGTCGCGGGTCTCCCCGGCGACGACCACCGGGACGTCGCGGCGCAGCTCGTGCACGCGCGAGAGCACATCGAGACCGGTGCCGTCCGGCAGCCGCCACCCGCACACCAGCAGGTCGACGGCGCTCAGGTCGCGCCGTGACAGCTCGTGCAGCGAGCCGATGCACTCCGTGTCTCCGCACCCCCGCTCATGCTCCAGCGCGGCGAGGATCTGCTCACGTACCGGATCTTCCGCATGCACGATGAGAACCCGCGGGGTTCTTGCCTCGTTGTGTTTGGCCGCTCTGACCATCCCCATTCCCTCACCGCTCCGCGGTGTCTCGACCAGGCCCTTCCAGGGCGATGCAACTGGAAAGACAATCGAATTCGATTGCGCGCCGTGCAAATGGGAATGGTCGTATCTGGTCGCCGCAGACCGGAACACCGGCGCAGCTTGCCCAGCTTCACGCGTCCGCGTGCTCAGGGGCTCGAGAGCCTGATCGTCGTGCCGATCTCGGCGTCGCGGCGGCCGAGGATGCAGTCGCAGATGACGCGGGCGACGTCGCCCGGCGCGAGCGTCCGGTCCCGCGGAAGCTGCTCTTCGGGGATGAGCTTGCGGAGCATCTCCGTCTCGATGGCGCCGGGCGCGATGTTGAACGGGCGGATGCCGTGGTCGCGTCCCTCGTTCAGCGCCGAGCGCGTGAAGCTCTCCAGCGCCGCCTTCGCCGCGCCGTAGGCGAAGAAACCCGGGAACGGATCCCACGCCGCCTGCGAGGAGACGTTCACGATGCAACCGGCGCGCTGGCGGAGGAAGATCGGCCACGCTCGCGCGATCAGGTACGCGGCGCCGAAGGCGTTCACCGCGAACGTCCGGAACAGCAGATCCTCGTCGGTGTCGGCGATCGGCACGAGCGGGGCGACGCCGGCGTTGTTCACCAGCGCGTCCACGCGCCCCCACTGCTGATGGGTCACGTCGATCACGGACCGCGCCTGCTCCGCGTCGGTGATGTCCGCCGGGAGCACGAGGGTCGCCGCCGGTGCCGCCGCGGTCCGCGCGATCGACGCCAGCGTCTCCTCGAGCCGGGTCTCCGTGCGCCCCACCAGCGTCAGGCGATGGCCGGCGCCGGCGAGCATCAGGCAGACCTCGCGCCCGACCCCCGAGCCCGCCCCTGTCACGATGGTGACCGGTCCGTCGTCCATGGTTAGAGCGGTTTCACTTCAGGTGTAGTGTTCTGCGTGCGATGCTCTTCGTCGTGGCGGCGTTGCCGAATCGAAGGCATATTCGAGGATACGTCGAGATTCGGGAACGTCGCCATGGCGGAGATGATCGTGCTCAGAACGCTACAGATGGAGTGAAACTGCTCTGGCTCAGAGAAGCCGGGCGATGTCGTTGTAGAAGGTCACCACGAACACGGTACCGATGATGAACAGGCCGACGATCGTCGCGGCGTTCTGGAACTGCACCGACGGCGGGCGTCCCTTGATCTTCTCGTAGACCAGGAACAGGAACAGGCCTCCGTCCACGATGGGCAGCGGGAGGAAGTTCAGCACCGCGAGGTTCACGCTGATCATCCCCAGGAAGAAGATGAAGTACATGAATCCCTTGGGCAGGATCTTCGCCCCGAGGTCGATGATGCCGACCGGGCCGCGAAGCTGCTTGACGCCGACGCTCCCGCGGAAGAGACGATCGATGGTGAGGTAGGTCATCATGATCGTCTTGTGCGTCTCGCCGAAGCCCATCGTCACGGCGCGGGCGGGGTTGCCCCCGGCGCTCAGCGTGCGGTACAGCGGCTCGAACAACGCGAGGTGAAGGTCGGTCGTCCAGCCGAGGTCGTGCAGGGCGTGGACGTCCTCGGACTGGAGGCGCATCTCCACGCGCTGGTGCTCGGCGCCGGCCATGGGCGGGGACACGAGCAGGCTCACCGCGATGCCGCGGCCGGTGCCCAGCGCCGAGAGCGTCTGCGCACGCAGCTCGCGACGCAGGTCGCGCCAGTCGCCGATGGACTCGTCGCCCACCGCGAGCACGATCGTTCCCGGATTCAGGTTGAGGCCCGAAACGGGCGTTCGTCTCGTCGCCTGCTCGCCGTCCGCGGCCGCCCGCTCGACGACGATCTCAACCGGTGTCGCCGTGACGGGCATCGACTCGATCCGTCCCGTGCTGATCCCGAGCAGGCCGTTGGCGTTGACGTCCGCCTGGATCGTGGTCGGAGCACCTTCGCGCAGCACCGCCAACTCGATGGACGAGCCCGCGTGCCGTCCCGCGACGGCGCGAAGCTGCGTCCAACGCGGGAACTTCACCTCGCCGACGCGGACGATCACGTCGCCCGGCAGGATGCGGCCGACGTTGGGACCGTCCTCCAGGACTCTCGCGACCTCCATGAGCGGGCTGAGCCCGAGCAGGCCGGTGTCGTACTCCAGCTCGCGGCCGTCGGGCGCCAGTTGGAGGAGCTGCTGGTACCGCGGCTGTGTCGTCAGGATCGCCTCGACCTCTGCTCCGGTGCGCTGACCGTTCTCGTCGACGGCGCTCCAGAGCGTGCTGACCGAGCCCCCGCGGGAGCGGTCGACGATCGACTCCAGCTCGCCGTACGTACGCACGCCCTGGCCTTCGACGGCCACGAGGTCCATCCCCGCCCGAACGCCCGCGTCGAGCAGGCCTGCGCGCTGGAGGTACTCGTCGACGACCTCCGCGTCGCGTCCGGCCATCAGCCGGGCGGACCGCGCGGGACCGACGCCGATGCTGAGCAGCCCGGTTTCGACCGATGGTTCCGGCGTCATGAGAAACGTCAGGGTGTCGTCGAGCTCGGCGCGTCGCACCGTCAGCGAGACGGCCGTGCCCGGACGGGCCATGGCCGTCGCGATCTGGATGTCCGCAAAGGTCCGCGCGGGATCGCCGTTGATCGTGATGACCTCGTCACCGGGGAGGATCCCCGGGATCTTCACCCCGAACTCGGCCGCGTCGATGGCCTGCGTACGCGCCGCCGGCGACATCGGCCGAACTTCGCCGATGACCGGCGCCTCGAAGCGCACGCCCACCATGAACGCCCAGACGAACAGGACCAGGGCGAGCAGCACGTTCATGATCACGCCGGCGGACACCACGATCATGCGTTTGCCGATCGGGCGCTCGGTGTAGCTACGCGGGTCGTTGGAGATCGCGCCCGGACGCGCGTCCTCCTGGCCGAGCATCTTCACGAAGCCGCCGATCGGCAGCCAGCGGAGCGAGTACTCCGTCTCGCCCACGCCGTGCTGGAGAAGCTCCTCGCCGCTCAGCTCCGACGCCGGACGCCCGCACCGCGCGACGACCTTGCGTTCCGTGGAGCCCGCGGTGAAGCCGATGCCCTTGCGCCAGCCCACCATGACCGGGCCCATGCCCACGGCGAACGCCTCGGTCCGGATGCCGGCCCACTTCGCCGCGATGAAGTGCCCCAGCTCGTGCACGAAGATCAGCACGCCGAAGCCGAGGATGATCAGCAGGATGCCCGGTATGGATGAAAAGATCGCCATGGGATCCCCGTAGGCTTGGTTCGTGTACTCGATCTCTCTCGGCCCCTGCCCACGGCCGAAGGCCGCCAATCATACCCCCCGTATATCGGCCGTCGCCCCCTCCGGTTTCAACCCGCATCGGGCAGGTCCTGTTTGACGGCTCAGGGATTCGCGTGAGTGCGATGCTTCTCGTCGTGGCAAGGAGGTGAGCCGATGGCATATTCACTGGATATTCCGAGGTTCACCGACGCCGCCATGGCGGGAATGATCGTGCTCAGGCGGATTCCTGAGCCGTCAAACAGGACTTAGCCACGAAGGCCCGGGCCTCGGCATCGGCCGCCAGCACGTCCTGAAGCGTCTCGACCGGGCCAACCGGGAGCCGCTCGAGGGCCTCGCGGACCAGATCGTGGATCCTCGGAAACGGAATCCGCTCGTCGAGGAACGCCTCCACCGCGATCTCGTTGGCGGCGTTGAGGATCGCCCCGCTCGTGCCCCCCTGCTCGATGACCGACCGCGCGAGCCCCAGCGCCGGGAACCGCGCGGGATCAACCGGCTCGAAGTCGAGGCTGCTCAGCGTCCGCCAGTCCAGACGCTTCGAGTTGCCCGGGCGCCGGGTGCCCCCGGTCAACGCGTACTGGATCGGCGTGCGCATGTCGGGCGGTCCGAGCTGCGCGACCACGGATCCGTCCACGAACTCGACGAACCCGTGCACGATCGACTGGCGGTGAACGACGACCTCGATGCCGTCGGCATCCAGCCCGAAGAGCCAGTGAGCCTCGATCACCTCCAGCGTCTTGTTCATCATCGACGCCGAGTCGACGCTGATCTTGCGTCCCATCTCCCACGTCGGGTGGCTGAGCGCGTCCGCCGGGGTCGCGGTGGCGATGCGCTCCGGGGACCACGCGCGGAATGGTCCGCCCGACGCGGTCAGGACGATGCGGCGCACCGCGTCGATCCCCCGCCCGGACCGCAGGCACTGCGCGATCGCGCTGTGCTCGGAATCGACGGGATACAGCTCGACGCCGCGTTGTCGTGCCAGCGGCATGACCAGCGCGCCGGCGGCGACGAGCGTTTCCTTGTTGGCCAGCGCCACGTCGCAGCCGCGGTCGATGGCCGCGATCGTCGCCGGCAGACCCGCGGCGCCCACCATCGCGCCGACGACGAGGTCACCGGGCTCGGCCACCGCCTCCACCAGCTCGCGGGCGGCGTCGGGACCGGCGTGGACGTTCTCGACCGCGATGTCGCCCGCCCGGGACGCGTCGGCGATCGCGACGTGCGCGACACCGAGACGCCCGGCCTGCTCGGCCAGCAGCCCGCTGCGGCTTCCCGCCGCGAGACCCACGACGTCGAGACGCGCGTGGCCCGAATCGACGAGATGCGCGATGACGTCCAGGGCGCTGACGCCGATCGAGCCCGTCGAACCGAGCACGATCACGCGCCGCCGGCCATCAGCGATACCGGTCAATCCATGTCTCCCGCCGCGTCGAGCGCCGCCGTCCGCGTGAGCTTGCGGCGTCCGCCGTAGAGCGTCCGGCGCGGGGCCGCGGGCTCGGAGACCGCCTCGATCACCGGAGGCTCCGGCGTCTCGGGCTTGTCGGCACCGGACCTCGCGGAGGTCTTCTTGCGACGCCGGCTCTTCTTCTTCGTGTCCTTGGGCGTCTCGTCAGCCGGGTCGCGTGTGTCGGTGGTAGACGAGTCCGACGCGGCGGCGGTCGTCGTCTTCTTCTTGCGTCGGCTTCGCTTCTTGCGGGTGCCTTCCTTCTTCTCGCCGACCTCGGTGTCGGCCGCCGGCGATTCGTCCTTTGCAGCGGAGGGCGCATCGGACCTGGCCTCGGTCGCGGGCTCGGCCCCCGACTCGGACTCGGTGTCGCCTTCCGCGCCGCGCCCGCCGCCACGGCCGCGTCGCGAGCGGCCTCGTCCGCCGCGTCGGCGACGACGACGACGCGGTCGCTCCTCGCTCGCCTCGGTCTCGGCCGAGGCCTCGGCCTCCGTCGCGGCTTCGACGACCGCCGCGGCCTCGCTGTCTTCGCTGAACCATCCGACGATGACCGCGGCCTGGGCGGCGGTCACCCTGGACATGTAGCCCTTGACCTCGATGGATCCCTCTTCGCGACACCGCTCCAGCAGCTCGCGGGACTTGCAGCCGAGCTCCTTGGCCAGCTCGTGGATGCGACGGTCGGGCCCTTCCACGACCGGTTCGGCGACGGGCTCGACGACGGGCTCGGCGACGGGCTCGGCACTCGCTTCCGCGGCGGCGGGGGTTTCCTTTCGACGCCTCCCGCGACCACCACGACGGCGGCGTTTCGGTGCGCTCTCCTCGGCGGGGGTCTCCGCGTCCGTCTCCGGCGCAGCCTCGGCGGCCTCGGTCTGCTCCTCGGCGGGCTTGCGGCGTCGACGACGCGACCGGCTCTTGCGGCGGCGTCCCGTCGACTCCTCCTCTTCCTCGGTCTCGTCTTCCTCGAGGTCCTCGAAGCCGCCGGCGAGCGCGATCGCCGTGGCGTCCGCCGGTCCCGACCGGCGACGGCGACGTCGCTTGCGCTGACCCGGGTCGCCGGACCGCTCGTCGGACTCCGGCTCGGCTCGCTCCGCCGCCTGGTGCTCGGATTCGAGCTCCTTGAGCGTCGGCCGCTTGGGACCCGGCAGGTGCGACACGTCGATGTCGGCGTTGCGTCCGTCGTAGGCGTAGTAGTCCACCCGGTCCGCGGCGATGTCGTCGCTGACCCGCACGTCGATCGTGCGTCCCGTCAGGTCCTCGAGCCGGACGAGCTCGCGGCGCTTCCGGCTCAGGAGCACGGAGGCGACACGCGGTGAGCAGACGATCTCGATGCGCTGCACGCGGTCGTGGTCGAGCAGGAAGCCGCAGTGCCGGACCACGTCCGCCGCCACGGATTCCGCCGCCTTGATCTCGCCGTGGCCCGCGCAGCGCGGGCAGGTGACGAAGTGGCTCTTGCGCATGCTCGGTCGCATGCGCTGGCGGGTCATCTCCACGAGACCGAACTCGCTGATCCGGAGCGTCGTGCTCTTGGCGCGATCGCGCTTGAGGTTCTCGTGGAAGCGCATCTCGATGAGACGGCGGTTCTTCGACGCCCGCATGTCGATGAGGTCGTGGATGATGAGCCCACCGAGGTCGCGGAGCCGGAGCTGGCGGCAGATCTCGTCCACCGCTTCGCAGTTCGTGTTGAAGGCGTTCGTCTCGCTGTCGCGGGCGCTGCGGCTGCGACCGCTGTTGACGTCGATCGCCACGAGGGCCTCGGTCTGGTCGATGACGAGCCGCCCGCCGGATTTCAGCGGCACCTCGCGGCTGTGGATCAGGTCGATCTGGCGCTCGATGTCGAACGTGTGGAAGATCGGGGCCGAGCGGTGATAGCGGACGACCTTCGGCGCCGACCGGGGGGCCACCACCTGAAGGAACTGCATCACGCGGTCATGGGCGGACTCGGAATCCACCACGATCGCGGAGATCGTGGGTCGCAGCACGTCGCGAACGGTGCGGATGAGCAGGTCCGACTCGGTGTACAGCTCGCACGGAGCGCCGACCGTCTTGATCCGCTTCTCCATCACCTTCCAGAGACGCGTGAGGTAGGCGACGTCGCGTTTCAGCTCGGTCTTGGTGCGCCCGACGCCGGCCGTCCGCAGAATGAAGCCGAACCCCTCGGGCAGGTCGAGACCGTCGAGGACCTTGCGCATCTCGCGCCGGCCCTCCTCGTCCTCGACCTTGCGGGAGACGCCCACGCGGTCCATCTCGGGCATCATCACGATCATGCGACCGGGGATGGACAGATAGCTGGTAAGCGTCGGACCCTTGGTCCCGATGCCTTCCTTGAGCACCTGCACGAGGACCTCGTCGCCGCGTCTCAGGGCGTCCTGGATGGGCGGGCGCTCGCGGCGCGGGATCTTGCGCCCCACCCGCTCCGTTCGCTCCTTCCCGGGGAAGTAGCGCGGGTGCAGGTCGGAGATGTGCAGGAATCCGTTGGCGCCCTCGCCGTAGTCGATGAAGGCGGCCTGGATGGCCGGCTCCACGTTGACGACGCGGCCCTTATAGATGTTTCCGACATTCGTCGCGGTCGCGGAGCGTTCCGAATACAGCTCCTCGAGATGATGATCTTCGAGGATGGCGATTCGGCACTCCTCGCCGGGTGAGTCGTTGACGACCATCACCTCGACGGGCGCGGACTTGGGCTTCGATACCACGGGGATGAACCTCCGGTTGCCCGACCGGCGGTCTCGGGAGCCACCGTGCCCATGATCCGCCGCGCGCGAGCGCACCGATCGCGCGGCCACGCTCGGGGCGGGCTCGGCGGATCAGGGGCGGGCGCGGCATCATTCTGGGCAACGGGTTCTCCGGGGAGAACGGATTCCGGTCGGTAGGCGGGCCGCATGATCCCCCGAGCCTCCCCTCGCATCCGCCCATTGGAGATCCAGTGGGGGCCGCGGTGCGGGGCGCTCAGGTCGGGACACGCGGGTCTCGCCGACTTCGTTCGATCTCCCCGAAACGCTCAGGCGACGGACCAACCATCGTCCCGATCGGGGAGGACATTCTCGAGCTCTTCGCGGAGGCAGTTGATCACCTGCCGCTCGGAATCGAACGAGCCGACCTTTCGGGCGAGCCGCTCGCATGCTGCCACATCGACCAGACGGATCACCCGCTTGACATGCGGGATCTGGGACGGCACCAGGGAGAGGGTACGCAGGCCGAGGCCGATCAGCAACATCGTGTAGAGCGGCTCGCCGGCTATTTCGCCGCAGATGCTGGTATCCACGTGCATCCGGCGGCTCGCGCGGATCACCGCCTTCATGAGCTGGACCACGGCGGGATTGGCCCCGGAATACAGGTTCGCGACACGCTCGTTGCCGCGGTCCACCGCCAGCGTGAACTGGATGAGGTCGTTCGTACCGATGGAGAAGAACGCGACCTCGCGGGCGAGCGTCGACGCCATGAGGGCGGCGCTCGGCACCTCGATCATGATGCCGATGGGGATGTCCTCGTCGTACTCGATGCCCTCTTCGCGACACTCCTGCATCACGTCGTTCAGGATCATCTTCGCCTGCCGCAGCTCCATCGCCGTGGAGATGAGCGGGAACATGACGCGGATCGGTCCCAGGGCCGAGGCGCGCAGGATCGCGCGGATCTGATCGCGGAACATCGGGATGTTCTGGAGGCAGTAGCGGATGCTGCGCAGGCCCAGCATCGGGTTGCGCTCCGGCTCCTCGGCGCGCTCCTGCGTGTACTTGTCGGCGCCGAGATCGACGGTGCGGATCGTCAGCGGCCTGCCGCCGAGAAGCTCCACGCAGCGGCGGTACTCCTCGAAATGCTCCTCCTCGGTCGGCTCGCAGCCCCGGTCCTTGGTGAGGAACAGGAACTCGGTCCGGAAGAGCCCGACGCCGTCGCCGCCGTTGGCGACGAGCTGTTCGATCTCGTGCGAGAACTCGATGTTGCCGTGAAGGCGGATCCGCGTGCCGTCCTTCGTGACCGCCTCCAGCTCGGCGAGCTCCACCAGGTGCTGCTGCCGGTCGGCCTGCCGCTGGGCGCTGCGTCGGAAACGCTCGATCGTCTCGTCGTCCGGACGCACGATGACCATGCCGGCGCGCCCGTCGATGACGACGCACTCGTCGTCGTTGACGTACTGCGTGATCCGCTGGCAGCCGACGACGACGGGGATGCCGAGGGCGGCGGCGATGATCGCGGCGTGGCTGGTGCGGCCGCCGGCGTCGGTGACGAAGCCCAGGACCTTCGTGACGTCCAGGGACGCCACCTGGGAGGTCGTCAGCTCGTGGGCCACGAGGATCACCGGGTCGTCGAGCTTGGCGAGGCGATCCCGGCTCTGCCCGACGAGCTTGCCGAGCAGGCGGTGGTCGAGGTCCATGATGTCCGACGCCTTCTGCACGAAGACGTCGCTGCCCATGGCCCGGAACTTCGCCGCCAGCGCGCGGAACGCCTCGGCGACCGCGAACGCGGCGGTGATGTGCTCGTCAGCCACCCGCTCGCGGATGGGATCGAGCAACGCGTGGTCGTTGACCAGGCCGAGGTGAAACTCGAAGATCTTGGCCGGCTCGGGACCGAGCTTCTCCGCCGCCCGGTCGCGGTCGGCCTCGAGGTCCCGGGTCACCGCGGCGATGGCGTCGTCCAGCCTCTGGAGTTCGCGTGAGGCGTCCTCGGGGCGAACCGGGTGATAGGGCACGCGCTCGAGGACCTCCTCGAGGACGAACGCACGGCCGATGACCACACCGGGCGCAACCGGAATGCCCTTGATGACTTCCATAGGTGCTGGCAGCCGGGAAGGACCGCCCCGGCCCCCCCGCCCCCGGCGTACACCGGTGGGGCGGGCGAGTATAGCCGAAACTGCCCCTGTCAATCTGGGTAACCCAGGATGGCGGGGATGGCGGGGATGGCGGGGACTGCGGGGATGGCTGGGATGCCGGAATATCGATTCGTGCGCTCG
>JAAELP010000465.1 GCA_024226535.1 Planctomycetota bacterium
GAAGTCAGGCCCGATCTCCTCGGCGAGACGGCCGACGTCGAGAGCAGCGCGCAGGGGTGAGGACGAGTCAGCGGACGCGCTGAAACTCTGACAACGGCGCCCGCGAGCCCGGCGCTGCGGCGTCCGTTTGCAGCGGTTGGTTGGCAGGCGACGTTCCCTTACAGCCGTAAGGCGCATCGCGGCGAGCAGAACCACCGGGTTCTGCGATGCCCATGCCACGCAGCCCCGCATTCGCTTGTGACCGCCGGGAGAGTGAACGGACGCGAGCGCGAAGCGACCCGACTCCGCTCTCCGATGCCGTGAAGGCGAGCCACGACGGCGTGGACGGCGACCCTGCCGCGTCGAGGCCAACATGATGAACGGACACGTTGTGCGCGCGCGACGCGGAGAAGACAGACGAACCGCCACGACGCGTCCGCCGCACCAAAGATGCCCGGCGATGTCGCGGAGCACGCGATCGGCAACCAACGCCACGGAAGACGCCACCGCCCGATCCGCTGCCCGGGTCCGTCCAACGACAAAGCTCAACGGCGCCCAGCGCCATCA
>JAAELP010000466.1 GCA_024226535.1 Planctomycetota bacterium
CAACGCGGTCGATAAGTCGGAAGCGACGTTCGACCTGCACCTGAGCCGCATGGACGGGCACGCCGTGCTGGAAGTCCTCGGCAAGACGGGCGAACGGATCGCCGATCGTGCGGTCCGACTGTCGATCGAACACCGCGACTTCAAGTCGGCCCACGGCGTGACGTTGAAATCGGACGAGGCCGGCCGGATCGACCTGGGCGAGTTGCCGGACATCCGCAAGGTCACCGCCGCCAGCGAGGGTGTGCCTGACGTCGTGTGGCACGTCGCCGCGGGCGAGGACGCTCATAGCCGGCCGGCCGTCTTGCACGCCGCCGAGGGCGAAACGATCCACGTGCCACACGTCGGCGCGGAAAAGGTCTCGCGGGCCGACTACTCGTTGCTGGAGCGGCGTGGCAGCACGTTCACGAGAGACTGTTTCGACGCGTTGTCGGTCCGCGGCGGCTTCCTCGCCGTCAAGGGCCTCAAGCCGGGCGACTACAGCCTGAAAATCAAACGCGAAGGCCGCGCGATTCCGGTGCGCGTCACCGCCGGTGAGATGATCGGCCGCTTCGCGGCAGGCAAGCGTCGCATCCTGGAAACCGCGAACCGCCTGCCGCTGCACGTCATCGACATCGCCCCGGACAAAAAGGGCGACCTGGTGCTGCAACTGGTCAACGCCGACGCGGCGACCCGGGTTCACTTGCTCGTCGCCCGGTTCGATCCGGTCTTCCCGTTGCGCGGCGCACTGGGCCCGGCCTATC
>JAAELP010000467.1 GCA_024226535.1 Planctomycetota bacterium
CGCCCACCATCAACCTGAACGATCGCGACCCCGATCTCGACCTCGACTACGTGCCGAACGCGGCGCGCGAGGCGGTGGTCGAAACGTGCCTGAGCAACTCGTTCGGGTTCGGCGGGCAGAACGACACGGTGATCGTGGAGAGGTTCAGGGGGTAGGGAAGCGACGAAGCGACGGAGCGACGAAGGGGTCGGGATCGGTGCTTCTTTTCTGCTACGGGTCGAACCTGCTGATGGAGCGGCTTCGGGAGCGAGCGCCGGAGGCCGAGGCCGCCGGCGTCGCGGTGCTGCGCGATCACCGAATGACGTTCTCGAAGCGCGGGCGCGACGGGTCCGGCAAGTGCACGATCGCGCCGGTGAGCGCTGGCGCGGACCAGGTGCACGGCGCGGTCGTCCGCGTCACGATCGCCGACCGCGCGGCCCTCGACGAAGCCGAACACGGCTACGCGTTGCAGCCCCTGCGTATCGAGACCGCGGCCGGGCCCCTCGACGTCACCACGTACGTCGCGGAGCGGGACTTCATCGACCACGCCCTGAAGCCCTTCGGCTGGTATAAGGACCTCGTGCTCTCCGGCGCTGCCCAGCACGCCCTGCCGGTGGAGTACATCGAGGGGATTCGCGCGGTGGAGGCCCGCGATGATTCCGACCTCGACCGCGCCACCCGGCACCGCTCGCTCATTCCGACGGCCTGGAGACCGATGCCATGAGACGACCCGTAATCATCGCCCGCCGGTGCCTGCTCGCGTTCGCGCTCGCCTCGCTCACCGCCTGCTCGGGCATGCCGCTGGGCACGATGTGGAAGATGCGGTCGTTCACGGCGGACGACTTCGCGAACATCGAGCCCGCGCAGCTTCGGGCCGCGATCCAGATCGACGACGACATCACGATCAAGCCCGACGCGACGCAACTGAAGGTGACGATCGTCGACGGTGACGGCAAGCCGTTCCTCGAGGCGCCGATCCCGCTCCGCATCCTCCGCAACGGTCGATCCGTCGGCAAGGATCCGTCGAAAGCGCCGAAGGGCCGTCACTGGTACCTGTTCGACATTCCGCCCGAGGCCCGCACCGAGTTCGCAAAGCTCCAGGGCGCGCTGGCGGCGTGGGACGACGCCGACGGCAGCATCGCCCTCGAGGTCGCCAGCGCGTTCGACTCGGCGCCGGACGGACAGCGGCTGGACCTGGAGATCCGCCTGCTCCTCGACCGCAAGGACGGGTTCTTCACGCTGTTCGACGGAAAGGTCGACTTGCCGAAGCACTCAGGAGCGAGTGTCGGCCCGAAGGGCCGTACGGAGCGCTCAAACTAGGCGCTGAAGCTGGAGCCGCAGCCGCAGGTGTTCGTCGCGTTCGGGTTGTCGAACACGAAGCCGCGCCCCATCAGCTCGTCCTTGAAATCCACGGTGCAGCCGTTGAGGTACAGGTAGCTCTTCGGGTCGCAGATCAGCTTGATCGTGATCGGCGTGCCGTCGCCGTTGGCCTCGAAGGTGTACGCCCACTCCTCGTCGCTGTCACGCTGGGACTCGGTGAGGTCGAGGAGGTAGGAGAACCCCGAGCAGCCGCCGCCCTTGACGCCGACACGGAGGCAGACGGACTCGGAGTCCAGCTC
This sequence comes from Planctomycetota bacterium, assembly GCA_024226535.1. Taxonomy (GTDB): domain Bacteria; phylum Planctomycetota; class Phycisphaerae; order Phycisphaerales; family SM1A02; genus JAAELP01. The sequence continues at coordinate 1,599 of JAAELP010000467.1, forward strand.
CTGCTGCTTGATGATCGTGGCGATCTCGCGGGCGGCCACTTCGGTGAGAACGACGGGCATGTGCGGGCTCCGGGGACGGGGGTTGTCGGATTGTAGGCATCGACCGATCCGGAGCGTCGCTTGACCGCTCGGGGGCCGGCGGCGAACCTCATGGCATGCTGGTCGTCCACGCCGCCGACGAACTCGCCCCCGCCCACGGAGGGGCACTCGTGCCGACGATGGGCGCGCTGCACGCCGGGCACCTGGCGCTGATCCGCCGCGCGAAGGAGACCGGCGGGCGCGTCGTCGTCAGCCTGTTCGTGAACCCAACGCAGTTCGCCCCGGGCGAGGACCACGCGAAGTACCCGCGTCGCCGCGCCGCCGATGTCGCGGCGGCGGAGGAGGCGGGCGCCGAGATCGTCTTCGCGCCGGAGGTCGAGACCGTCTACCCCACCGAGGCCGAGGTGGCGGTGCCTCCCCTGCCGCCGGTCGCGATCGATCCCGGGCTCGAGGACGCGTGCCGGCCCGGTCACCTCGCGGGTGTCTGCCAGGTCGTGGCGCGTCTCTTCGACCTCGTGCGCCCGGCGCACGCGATCTTCGGCGAGAAGGACTTCCAGCAGTTGCTCGTCATCGGCGCGATGACCGCGCGCGCGACCGAACGCTGGCCGGGCCTGGAGATCATCGCCCACCCGACCGTGCGCGAGCCCGACGGTCTGGCGATGAGCAGCCGCAACGAGTACCTCGCGCCGGACGAGCGGGCGCGGGCGCTGGGGTTGTTCGAGGCCCTGCACGCCGCCCGGAGCGAGACGCGTCCGGATCGTGCCGAGGAGCGCATGCGCTCAGTGCTGGAGGGACACGCCCTCGAAGTCGACTACGCCGTCGTGCGCGACAGGACGAAGCTGATGCCGCTGGCGGAGGACGTGAGCCACGGGCGGGCTCTGATTGCGGCGCGTCTCGGAGCCGTGCGCCTGATCGACAACATGGCGTGGGGCTGAGCCCGACTAGAATGACGGCCCAACGGAGACCCGGAAAATGATGACCACCGCCACCACGGCCGCCCCCGGCACGCTCGCCTCGATCGATCCCGCCACGGGCGAGGTGGTCGGCAGCGTCCCCGTCACGCCATCGGACGCGATCGCCGCCGTCGTCGAACGGGCGCGGGCCGCGCAGCCGGCGTGGGCGGCGCTCGACCTCGCGGGTCGCGCCGAGCGCCTGCGTCCGGCCGGGGCGCGTCTCGTGGAGCGCGCCGACGAACTGGGCCTGCTGCTCACGCGCGAGATGGGCAAGCCGCTCAGGGAAGGCGTCGGCGAGGTGAAGTACTGCGGGGGCTCGCTCGCCGAGGAGATCGACGAGATCGCCGCCGCCCTCTCCCCCGAGGAGCGCGCCGACGACAACGTCAGCTCCGTCGTGCACCACGATCCGTTCGGCGTGTGCGCCGCGATCACGCCGTGGAACTTCCCGGTGGCGATGCCGCACTCGCTCGTGATCCCCGCCCTCATGGCGGGCAACACCGTCGTGCTCAAGCCGTCGGAGGAGACGCCGCTCATCGCGCAGGCGTACGCGGACGTGCTCAACGAGTACCTCCCGGGCGACGTGCTCCAGGTCGTGCACGGCGCCGACGACCAGGGCAAGGCGCTCGTCGCCGCCGACGTGGACCTCATCGCGTTCACCGGGTCGCGCGAGGTCGGCAAGATGATCCTCGCCGCCGCCAGCGGCGGGCTGAAGCGCGTCATCCTCGAGCTTGGCGGCAAGGACCCGATGATCGTCCTGCACGACGCGGATGTCGAAGCCGCGGCGACCTTCGCCGTGCGCAACGCGTTCCGCAACGCCGGTCAGGTCTGCGTGAGCACCGAGCGCATCTACGTGGACGAGAAGATCGCCGACGACTTCGAGCGAGCGATGATCCGGCTCACCGGCGAGCAGAAGCTCGGCACGGGCACGGACGAGGGCGTGACGATCGGCCCGATGATCAACGACCGCCAGCGGGATCACGTGCTGCGGCAGATCGACGACGCGGTGTCGCGCGGGGCGACCGTCGCCGCCGGCGGATCCGGTCATCACGACAACTACATCACGCCGACCGTGCTCACCAACGTGAACCATGACATGCCGATCATGCGCGACGAGACGTTCGGTCCCGTCGCGTGCGTGATGCGGTACGACGACGAGACGGAGGCCGTCCGCCTCGCCAACGACACGCCGTTCGGCCTCGGCGCCGCGGTGTTCGGCGCCACCGACCACGCCTGCTCCGTCGGGCGTCGCCTGTCGGCGGGCATGATCGGCATCAACAAGGGATGCGGCGGCGCGAAGGGATCGCCCTGGGTC
>JAAELP010000468.1 GCA_024226535.1 Planctomycetota bacterium
GCCGCAGGACGCGGCGTCGAAGCACGGGCTCCGGAACGTCAAGGGTGCTACGTCGCGCACCCCCCCAACCGTCAGCGAAGCCGGCAGGACGCCGGCGCAGCGGTAGGTCTCCCTTCGCGCAGTCGCCCATCCGCTGCTACCCTCCCCCCATGCCCACCCCGTGGGACATCTGGATCGACACCGGCGGCACCTTCACCGATTGCGTCGCGCGTGATCCTCAAGGTGCAATCCACCGCGCGAAGGTGCTGTCCAGTTCGGCGTTACGGGGACGCGTCGACGAGCGTCCAGTGGCCCACGAGATCATCACCACCGCCGCGCTCGGCCTCGGCGCCGGCGCCGCTAATCATCTCCGTCTCCACGTCCTCGGCCACGATGCTCATCACGTCATCGAGTCCCTTGACCCCGTCACCGGCCTTGTCCGCACCGAGACCCCGCTCCCCGCCGATCTCGCCCCCGGCCACCCCCTCGAACTCCGCGCCGACATCCCCGCGCCGCTCCTCGCCGCGCATCTCGTCACCAACGTCGACCTCGGCGGTTTGCTGCCCGACATCCGCATGCGGCTGGCCACCACGCGTGGCACGAACGCGTTGCTCGAGCGCGCCGGCGCCCCGACGGCGCTGTTCATCACCCGCGGATTCGGCGACCTGCTCGTCATCGGCGACCAGCAGCGCCCGGACCTGTTCACGCTCCGGATCGAGCGACCGCCGCCGCTGTACGAAGCGGTGGTGGAGGTGCCCGAACGACTGGAGCCGGACGGAACGGTGCGCGAGTCGATCGATCTCGACGCCGTGACGGCCCGGGCCGAGGAACTGCGGGCCGCCGGCATCGAGGCCGCGGCGATCGCGCTGCTGCACAGCTATCGCAACGACGACCACGAGCGTCGTCTCGCCGAGCGGCTCCGGGCGATCGGGTTCGAGCACGTGACGTGTTCGGCGACCCTCGCGCCGTTGATCCGCATCGTTCCCCGCGCCCAGACCGCCGTCGTGGATGCATACCTCGGTCCCGTCGTCGCGTCGTACCTGCGGGACGTGGAGCGCGGCGCTGGGGCAGGTCGCGTCCACGTGATGACCAGCGCCGGCGGCCTCGTCCGCGCCGATGCCTACTCGGCCCGCGACAGCCTGCTCAGCGGTCCCGCCGGCGGCGTCGCCGGCGCCGCGGAGGCGGGAAGTCGCGCGGGCTTCGAGCGGATGATCAGCCTCGACATGGGCGGTACGAGCACGGACGTCGCGCGTTACGACGGTGACTTCGAGTACCGCTTCGAGCAGGAGGTCGCCGGCGTGCGCATCGTCGCCCCGGCGCTCGCGATCGAGACGGTCGCCGCCGGTGGCGGCTCGATCTGCCGCGTCGCCGACGGGCGTCTGTGCGTGGGACCCGAAAGCGCCCGGGCCGATCCCGGGCCGGCGTGCTACGGGGCCGGCGGCCCGCTCACGCTCACCGACGTGAACCTGCTCCTGGGACGGCTGGATCCCGGGTCGTTCGCGATTCCGATCCAGTGCGAGCCGGCCGAGCGCGCCCTTGCTGCGTTGCTCGACGACGTCGAGCAGGCGACCGGCGCGGCGGCCGAGCGAGACGCCGTGCTCGAAGGGCTGCTGGAGATCGGCAACGAGCGCATGGCCAGCGCGATCGAGCAGGTGTCGATCCAGCGCGGCTACGACCCCGCCGACGACACGCTCGTCGCGTTCGGCGGGGCGGGGGGGCAGCACGCGTGCGCGGTCGCCGACCGGTTGGGGATGAGCAGCGTCGTGATTCCCGCCGACGCGTCACTGCTCAGCGCGGTCGGACTCGGCGCCGCGTCGATCGAACGCATCACCGAGCGACAGGTGCTCGCGCCGCTGGACGAGATGGAGCCGGCCCTCGAGGCCACGATCGACGCGCTCGCCGAGCAGGCCGCCGCCGCGCTCGGTGACGAGGGTGTGGGGCGCGAAGACGTCGTGATCCGGCGCCGGATTGCGCACCTGCGTCTGGCGGGACAGGACACATCGCTCGCGCTCGACGCCGCCGACTCGGCGTCCCTTCGCGCGGCGTTCGCGGAGCGCTACGAGGCGATGTACGGGTATCCGCCGCCGCCCAAGCCGATCGAGATCGAATCACTGCGGGTGATCGCCGCGACGGCTCGCGTCGCGGCGCCCGCCCCCCCCGCGTCGCCGCCGCGGCCGACGGCCGGTCTCGAAGTCGCTCCCCCGCGCGCCATCCACGCTCGCTTCGACGGGCAGTGGACGGAGGTGCCCGCCCACGACCGCCGGAACCTGCCGCCGGGCTCGACGCTGCGCGGCCCCGCCCTCGTCTTCGAGCAGCGCAGCGCGACGGTCGTCGAGCCGGGCTGGGCGATCGAGGTGGACGCGGAGCTGGCGCTCATCGCACGCCGCGTCACGCCCGCGGGGAGTCGCACCGCGCTCCGCGGGCGCCGCTTCACCGAGGTCGTCCGCCACGAGCTGCTCGTCAACCGCCTGACGTCGATTGCCCGCGAGATGGGGCGGCTGCTCCAGCGCACCGCCATCTCCACGAACGTCAAGGAGCGTCTGGACTTCTCCTGCGCGATCCTCGATCCCGACGGCCGTCTCGTGGTCAACGCGCCGCACATGCCGGTGCATCTCGGTGCGCTCGGCACCTGCGTGCGCGCGGCGGCCGAGCAACTGCCGATGGAGCCGGGCGACGTCGTGGTGACGAACCACCCCGGTTGCGGAGGGTCGCACCTGCCGGATATCACGGTGATCACGCCGGTGTTCGCGGGCTCGACGCGTCTGGGATACGTCGCCAACCGCGCGCATCACGCCGAGATCGGCGGGACGCGTCCCGGCTCGATGCCTCCCGACGCGACCACGCTCGCCGAGGAGGGCGTGGTCATCGCGCCGCGGCACCTCGTGCGGCGGGGGCAGGAGCGCTTCGACGAGCTGGAGCTTCTGCTGCGCTCCGGGCCCTGGCCTTCGCGCGCGGTGACGGACAACCTCGCGGACCTGCGCGGGCAGGTCGCCGCGAACCAGCACGGCGTCGCCCAGCTCGCGGCCGAGGCGAGCGGATGCGGCGCCGACGAACTGATCCGCCGGACGCGCGCCCTCACGGACGAGGCGGAGGCCGTCGCCCGCGCCGCGATCTCGGCGTTCCCCGACGGAACATACGAAGCCCGCGAGGAGCTGGACGACGGGGCGCCGATCAAGGTGCGCCTGGACGTCCGCGGCGACGGCGCCGTGCTCGACTTCGCCGGCTCCGGGCCGACCCATCCCGGCAACCTCAACGCAACGCCGGCGATCGTGACCGCCACCGTCCTCTACGTGCTTCGCCTGCTCATCGATCGCGCGGGCCGCAGCGGGCCGCTCAACGAGGGCATGATGCGTCCGCTCGACCTGCGTGTTCCGCGCGGCATGCTCGATCCGGAGTTCCCCGACGACCCGGCCCGGTGTCCGGCCGTCGTCGGTGGCAACGTCGAGACGAGCCAGCGGATCGTGGACACTCTGCTCAAGGCCCTCGGGCTCGCCGCGTGCAGCCAGGGGACGATGAACAACGTGCTGATCGGCACCGACGCCTTCGGCTACTACGAGACGGTCTGCGGCGGGAGCGGGGCGGGGCCGGACTTCGACGGGGCGGACGCCATCCACACGCACATGACCAACACCCGGATCACCGACGTCGAGGTGCTGGAGCACCGGTACCCCGTTCGGCTCGAGCAGTTCGCGATCCGGCGGGGGTCCGGGGGGGCCGGACTTCACCGCGGTGGGGACGGCGCGGTGCGGGAGTACCGCTTCACCGCGCCGCTGTCGCTGTCGATCCTGACCCAGCACCGCCGTGGCGGTCCGTTCGGCGCAGCGGGCGGGGCGCCGGGTCGGCCGGGTCGCAATCGGATCGTGCGGAGCGACGGTCGGGTCGAGACGCTCGGCTCCGCCGACGGATGCGAGGTCGTCGCCGGTGATCGGTTCGTCCTCGAGACACCCGGGGGCGGTGGATACGGGGAGATCAACCCCCTCGCCGGCAGCCGTGGCGAGGCTATCATGCCGTCCCATTTCGGATCCTCCGGCACCCAGGAAGGAAAACCATGTTGACGACCACCGAGAAGAAGCAAGCCGGCTCCACGTATGTGAACGACGCTCTCGCGATGATTCGCGAACGCGACGGTCACGAGCCAGAGTTCCTCCAGGCCGCTGAGGAGGTCATCTCCTCATTGGGCACGGTCTTCGATCGCCACCCCGAGTATCGGACGGCGAAAGTCCTCGAGCGGGTCACCGAACCCGAGCGAGTGATCCAGTTCCGTGTTCCCTGGATGGACGACTTTGGCGAGGTGCAGGTGAACCGCGGGTTCCGCGTCGAGTTCAACAGCGCCATCGGGCCCTACAAGGGCGGCCTGCGCTTCCACCCGAGCGTCACGCTCAGCGTGTTGAAGTTCCTCGGCTTCGAGCAGATCTTCAAGAACGCCCTCACCACGCTGCCCATCGGCGGCGGCAAGGGCGGCAGCGACTTCGATCCGAAGGGTCGCTCCGACACCGAGGTGATGCGCTTCTGCCAGAGCTTCATGACCGAGCTGTTCCGCCACATCGGTCCGAACACCGACGTGCCGGCGGGTGACATCGGCGTCGGCGGCCGCGAGATCGGCTTCATGTTCGGGCAGTACAAGCGGCTCGCCAACGAGTTCACCGGCGTGCTGACCGGCAAGGGCTTCCACTGGGGCGGCAGCCTCATCCGGCCCGAGGCGACCGGCTACGGCACCGTGTACTTCGCGGCGGCGATGATGGGTGTCATCAACCAGACGCTCGAAGGCAAACGCTGCATCGTCTCCGGCTCCGGCAACGTGGCCCAGTTCGCGACCGAGAAGCTCCTCGACATGAACGCGATCCCGATCACGTTCTCGGATTCCGGCGGCTTCATCCACGATCCGGACGGCATCGACCGCGAGAAGCTCGCGTTCGTGATGGACCTCAAGAACGTCCGCCGCGGGCGCATCTCCGAGTACGTCGACAAGTACAAGAACGCCGAGTACACCGCGATCGATCACGCGCTCGACCACAACCCGCTCTGGAACGTCCCCGCCTACGGTGCGTTCCCGAGCGCGACGCAGAACGAGATCAACGGCGTGGACGCCAAGAACCTCGTGTCCAACGGCTGCAAGGTCGTCGCCGAGGGCGCGAACATGCCGACGAAGCCGGAGGGCATCGACGTCTTCCAGGATGCCAGCGACGTGCTCTACGGCCCGGGCAAGGCGGCCAACGCCGGCGGCGTGGCCGTGTCCGCGTTGGAGATGGCGCAGAACTCCATGCGGTATCAGTGGAGCCGCGAGGAGGTCGACAACAAGCTCAAGGAGATCATGCAGTCCATCCACAGTCAGGCGAGCGACGCGGCCCAGACCTACGGGTCGCCGGGCGACTATGTCAGCGGTGCGAACATCGCCGGCTTCCGCAAGATCGCCGACTCGATGATGGACCAGGGCATCGTCTGAGCGTCTTCGCTCCACGAGTTCGATGAACGCAACACGAGGGGCCTTCGGGCCCCTCGTTTCTTTTTTGGTTGGATCGTCCGGCGATCACCGCTGACGCGAATCCGCCGGACGATCGACGTCGAACGCGTACGTGGGGGCGCTACCATGGGATCATGCCGTTGACCACTGCCACGCCCGCCGTCAGGGACCTTCCCGCGAACCTCCACGAGCTGCGCGCGACCGGCTGGCAGTCCATGCCCGTCAAGCGCGAGCTGCGCGACAACTTCGTCCGCGCCCTCGCCGCCGGCGATGACCTGTTCCCCGGGATCATCGGCTACGAGGACACCGTCATTCCGGAGGTGAGCAACGCGCTCATCGCGGGTCACGACATGCTCTTCCTCGGGGAGAAGGGCCAGGCGAAGAGCCGGATCATGCGTCTGCTGACGCGGTTCCTCGACGAGTGGATTCCCTATCTCGACATCCCGATGTGCCCCGTGCACGAGGATCCGGAGCGTCCGATCACCCGGCTGGGCCGCGACCTCGTCGCCAACCACCCGGCCCGCGACATCCCGATCGGGTGGTGGCACCGGGACGACCGCTACGCCGAGCGCCTCGCGCCGGGCACGAAGTTCGCCGACATCATCGGCGAGCTCGATCCCGCCAAGCTCGCGTCGGGGACGAGCATGTCCGCGGAAGAAGCGCTGCACTTCGGGCTCATCCCGCGCATGCACCGCGGGCTGTTCGCGATGAACGAGCTGCCGGATCTCGACGAGCTGGTGCAGGTCGGCCTGTTCAACATCCTCGAGGAGCGCGACGTCCAGATCCGCGGCTACCCGATCCGGTTCGACATCGACGTGCTCATCCTCTTCTCCGCGAACCCGACGACGTACAACCGCTCGGGGAAGGTCATCCCGCAGCTCAAGGACCGCATCGGGGCGACGCTCCAGACGCACTACCCGCGCGAACGCGAGCTGGGCATCGACATCACGCGGCAGGAGGCCGCCGTCGATCTCGATGGTGAGTTCCCCGTGCTCGTGCCGCCGTTCATGGAAGAGGTCGTCGAGCAGATCAGCATCGCGGCGCGGGACAGCAGCTACGTCGATCACCAGTCCGGCGTCAGCGCGCGGTTCAGCATCGCCAACTACCGGACGATGATCGCCAGCGCACGGCAGCGCGCGATCCGGCTCGGCGAGCGTCCGGCGGTGCCGCGGATCAGCGACCTCGGGCACCTCGTCTCCTCGAGCCTCGGCAAGCTCGAGCTGGACATGATGGGCAGCCACCAGATGACCGAGCGGCAGGTGATCGACGCCCTCGTCGCCGAGGCGGTTCGGAAGGTCTTCGAGGAGTACGTGGACGAGCACGGCCTCGGCGACATCGCCGACATCTTCGCCAAGGGCGTCAAGGTCGAGGTCGGCGACATGTTGCCGTCGGCGGCGTACGCCGAGCGGCTCGAGCGCGTGCCGCCGGTGTGGGACAAGGCGTTCGAGGTGAACGCGGCCGAGAGCCCCGCGGTGCGCGCCTCGTGCATGGAGTTCGTTCTTGCCGGCCTGTACGCGTCGGACCGGATCTCGCGGGCGCAGCGGCATGGACGGATCGAGTATGAGCTCTGAAGGGGAAGGGACAGAGGGACGAAGAGACGGAGGGACCGAGGGAAGACGCCCGCTCGGGGGGATCATCCACACGTACCTCGGGTATGACCCGAAGCGGTTTCCGCCGCCGTCGGCGCCGCCGGCGGACATGGTCTCCGGGGCGTTCGATCACCTGCTCACGTACGGATCCACGCGGCAGCTCACCGCCGAAGAGCTGGCCCGCGCGGTTCGGCTCGATCCGGAGCAGATCAAGGGTCTCGGGCCGAGCCTCGACGCGCTCATCGAGATGCTGGAGGAGCGCAAGCGGAAGATCCTCACCACGTGGGAGACCGACCGCGTGCGGGAGCGGGCGCGCCGCGAGTACGCCGGCGAGGTTCGCCACGCCCGTCCGCCGCGCCGGCTGCGCGACATGTTCGCCCGGGAGACCGCGGCCGAGCACCTGCGCGGGCTGGAGCGCATGTGGTATCGCGTGGAGCGGGCGGATCCGACGTTCGCGCGCCAGTTGCTCGGGCTCGTCGAGCGTCTCGGCGAGAAGTACGAGGTCGACGAGCTGGCCGCCCGGTACGACTTCACCGGCCGGAAGGAAATGTCGATCCCCGAGGCGATCGAGATCAAGCAGGAGCTGGAGCTGATCGACAAGCTCCTCGAGCAGCTTCGCGAGGCGCGGGAGACGGCGCAGATCGGCGTCATCGATCTCGAGGCCCTCGCCGAGTTCGCCGAGCCGGGCGACATCGACCAGCTCACCGCGCTCCAGCAGCAGGTGCAGGACTACCTCCGCGAGATGGCGCGTCAGCAGGGCATCGAGGAGACGCGCGAGGGCTACCAGCTCACGCCGAAGGCCATGCGCATCTTCCAGTCGCGTCTGCTCGAGCAGATCTTCAGCGATCTCCAGGCCGCGCGAAGCGGGCGTCACCAGGGACCGATCGCCGGCGAGGGCGTCGTGGAGCTGCCGTCGACGCGGCCGTACGAGTTCGGCGACTCCGTGACGCACATGGACTTCACGCAGTCGATGATCAACGCGCTGGTCCGCGAGGGCGGCGAGCAGGGGGTGGGCGACGGTGACGAGGCGACGCCGCGCCGCGGCCCCGTGCGCATGCGTCCCGAGGACATCGAGATCCACCGCACGCGCAACAACCCCAAGTGCGCGACCGTCGTGATCATGGACATGAGCGGCTCGATGCGCTACGGCGGGCTCTACGTCGCGTGCAAGCGCATGGGCCTCGCGCTCGACGGCCTGATCCGGCGCGAATACCCCGGCGACTACATCCAGTTCATCGAGATGTACACGTTCGCGAAGCAGCGACCCATCGCCGAGCTTCCGAACCTCATGCCCAAGCCGGTGACCGTGTACGACCCGGTGGTGCGCATGCAGGCGGACATGTCCGACCCGGAGATCAGCGAGCTCCAGGTGCCGCCGCACTTCACGAACATCCAGCACAGCCTCCAGCTCGCCCGCCGCCTGCTCGGCGGGCAGGACACGCCGAACCGCCAGATCATCCTGATCACCGACGGCCTGCCCACCGCGCACTTCGAGGCCGAGCAGCTCTTCCTGCTCTACCCGCCGCACCCGCGCACGGAGGAGGCGACGATGCGCGAGGCGAGGATGTGCGCCCGCGAGGACATGACGATCAACATCTTCCTGCTGCCGACGTGGTCGCAGTCCCACGAGGACGTGCAGTTCGCCCAGCGGATGGTCGAGGCCACGAAGGGCCGGGTATTCTTCACCGGCGGGCAGGACCTCGATCGCTTCGTGCTGTGGGACTACGTGAAGCGGCGGCGGGCGATCATCGGGTAGGCCCCGTGCCGAGTTTCGGGGATGGGACACGGCGCGGCTCGGTCAGCGGCCGGCTGGGGGGCGCCGCGGAGCGTACGCCTCCGAAGCCCGGGTCTCCGGCCGGTTGACTGGGCTGCAGCGGGGGGGCAGAATGTCCGATCCTGATCCCGGGAC
>JAAELP010000469.1 GCA_024226535.1 Planctomycetota bacterium
CTCCTCGCCGGCGCGGTCGTCACGGCCGCGATCACCACGGATCGCCGGGGTCCGCGCAACCTCGCGATGATCGCGTGCATGGCGATGTGCCTGCTCGGACCGGCGCTCGGCGTCGCCGGCGTGATGCGCGGCGTGGACGCGATGGCCCTGATCAACCTGAGCCCGATCATGGCCGTGCGTTCGCTCGGCGTGGCCGGGGGCGCGCGGATCACCGCGGCCGAGTGGCAGTGGATCAGCCTCCTGTTCGCCGCCGCCGCCGCCGCGTGGACCGTGCTCATCGCCTGGACGATGTGGCGTGACCGCGCGCGGCGGCTCGACGTCTCAGGGGCTGCGTGATGTTCGCGAGCCTCTGGCCGCTGATCGTCTTCGCCGCGGAGTTCCTGTTCCGAATCGGCCTCATCGCGTTCATTCTCGCACGGCGCCGAACCGCGCGGCCGGTGGCGAACCTCGCGTGGATCACCGTGATCCTCGCGGTCCCGCTCGCCGGGGCGATCGGGTACATCCTCGTCGGCGAGACGCGTCTCGGCCGCCGCCGGATCCGGCGGCACGCGACGATCCGCGGACGCGCCCACGAGCCGCGCCCACTGACCATCGACGACGCGCGGGCGATGCAGCCGACGATCGAGCCGGCGCAACGCCCGCTCGCGATGCTCGCCGAGTCGGTCGGCGGCAACCGTGCTCTCGGCGGCCACGAGATCGATCTCATCGGGGAGGCCGGGGCCTACATCGACGCCCTCGTCGCCGACATCGACCGCGCCGAGCGCCTCTGCCACCTGCTGTTCTACGTCTACCTCGGCGATCGCTCCGGTCGTCGCGTCGCCGACGCCCTCGAGCGGGCCGTCGAGCGCGGCGTGACGTGCCGGTTGCTCGTGGACGCCGTCGGCTCGCGTCCCTTCCTCCGATCGAACCTCCGCGAGGATCTGCAGCACGCCGGCGTCCGCGTCGTGGCCGCGCTGCCGACCAACGCGCTGCGGGCACTCTTCGCTCGCCTCGATCTCCGTAACCACCGCAAGATCGCCGTCATCGACGGCGCGACCGCCTACGTCGGCAGCCACAACATCGCCGACCCCGAGTTCGCGACCAAGCCGCGCTTCGCCCCGTGGATCGACGCCTCGGCGCGTGTCCGCGGGCCGCTCGTGCGTGACCTCCACGAGCTGTTCGTCGAGGACTGGTACATGGATACGGGGGAGTCACTCGACGCCGAGTGCGCGGTCGCCACGCCCATCGTCTCCGAGGGCATGACCGCGCAGGTCATGGGCACCGGTCCCAACTCCTACAACGCGGCGCTCAAACAGCTCTGCGTCACGGCCCTGCATGCGGCGCGGGAGGAGATCATCCTGACGACGCCGTACTTCGTGCCCGACGAAGCGATGGTGACGGCGTTGTGCACCGCGGCGCGGCGCGGCGTGAAGACGATGCTCGTCCTGCCGCAGCGAAACGATTCGCCGCTGGTCGCCGCCGCGAGCCGGAGCCACTACCAAACGCTCCTCGACGCCGGCGTCCGTCTCCACGAGTTCGAGGCCGGTCTCCTGCACGCGAAGACGCTCACGCTCGACCGCGCGATGGCGCTGATCTCGACGGCCAACCTGGACCGGCGCAGCTTCGAGCTGAACTTCGAGGTCAGCATGGTCGTGTACGACACGGACTTCGCGAGCCAGCTCCGGTTCCTCCAGTCGTCGTACCTGGCCCGGTCGCGACGGGTCGACCGCCGCGCGTGGGGGCGCCGGGCGTGGACGAAGCGCGTCCGCGACAACGCCGCGGGAACGCTGAGCCCCCTGCTCTGAACGGGCGGTTCGACTGTGGTATCCTCTCCGCGCCAAGTCGCCGAGGACCACGAGGATCCAGCATGCCGACGCCGACCCCTGGAGAAGAGCACCTGCGCGAGGAATGCCTGCGCCGGTTCACCTCGCTCGTGGAGAGCGTCGGCGTGAAGCGCTTCTCGTCGGCGCTGGGCCTGTCCACGCGACAGGTCAACCGCATCCTCGCCGGGGCGCAACCCAACCCGGTGGAGCGCGTGATCAAATCGCTCCAGAGTGCCGACGCGGAATCCGGTGATCGCGTGGTGGACTTCATCTGCCAGGAGATGGGCGGTCACTTCGTCCGGCACGAGGCGCTCGAACCGGCAGCGGTGAACGCGGTCAAGGAGTGCGCCGAGGCGATCGCCGCGATCAGCGACGGGCAGGTCTCCGAGCTCGACGTGCAGGAGATCCGCGAAGCGATCAGCGCCCTGTCGGGGCTCATCATCTCCCTCAGCCGCGCGCGGGGCGACGACAGCGCGGCCACGGAGCGCTGAGGGTGAGCGGTGTCGCGGCGCCGGCCATTGAAATCGACCACGGCGACTGTCTCGACGTGCTCCGCGGTCGCGCCGGAGGATTCGCCGATCTCGCGTACCTCGATCCCCCGTTCAACACCGGCCGCCGCCACCGCGCCGCGCGGGGCGACTACGAGGACTGCTGGCCGGACATGGGCGCGTACCTCGAGTTCCTCCGCGCGCGGGTGGAGGCCGTCCACCGCGCGCTCAAGCCCGACGGGTCGATCCTCCTGCACTGCGACTGGCGCGCGTGCCACCACATCCGGCTCATGCTCGACGAGGTCTTCGGGGCCGAACGCTTCGTCAACCACCTCGTCTGGTCGTACGGTCTCGGCGGCTCCTCGCCCCGCCGGTTCGCACGCAAGCACGACGACATCCTGTTCTACGCGCGCGGGGCCGCGTACTACTTCGAGCCCCCGCGGGTTCCCGCGACGAGCGCCCGCATGCGCGGGCAGACGAAGAAGGCGACGGACGTGATCGACATTCCCACCATCAACAACATGGCCGCCGAGCGTGTCGGCTATCCGACCCAGAAGCCGCTCGCCCTCCTGGAGCTGCTCGTGCGGGCGTGCTGCCCCCCCGGCGGGGTCGTCCTCGATCCGTTCTGCGGGAGCGGGACGACGCTCGCCGCCACCGCCACCCTCGACCGCGGGGCGCTCGGGATCGACGTGCGCTCCGAGGCGGTCGAGATCGCGCGGGCGAGGATCGAGGAGTCGCCATGAGCACCGAGAAGATCACGCGTTCCGAAGACGACTGGCGCGCCCGCCTCACGCCCGAGCAGTACCGGATCGCGCGCGAGAAGGGTACGGAGCGGGCGTTCACCGGGGCGTACTGGGACACCAAGACGCCCGGCACCTACCGGTGCGTGTGCTGCGGCCAGCCGCTGTTCAGCTCCGAGACGAAGTACGAGTCGGGCACGGGCTGGCCGAGCTTCTTCGCCCCCATCGACGAGGCGAACGTGGCGACGGAAACCGACCGCAGCCACGGCATGGTGCGCACCGAGGCCACGTGCAGTCGGTGCGATGCACACCTGGGGCACGTCTTTCCCGACGGTCCGGCGCCGACGGGACAGCGGTACTGCCTGAACTCGGGATCGCTGACGCTGGACGAAACGTGATGAAGGCAGGGGGCCCCCGCGTGAACGAGAGCCCCCCGCAGTGCGTCATTCGCCGCACGCACCCCAGAGCCCGATCACGACGAGGATGTCGTCGAACCCGACGGTTCCGTTGTCGTTGAGGTCCTCGGCGCACATCCCGCACGGTCCCCAGTGACCGATGATCACGAGGATGTCGTCGAACCCGACGCCTCCGGAGCCGTTGAGATCGCCGCAGCACGTCGCGGTCTGCGGCGTGCTCGTCGGATCGGCGGGATCGGAGCAGATGTCCAGCTCGTCACGGTCGAAGAAGCCGTCCTCGTCACGGTCCACGCCGATGCGCTGCTCGGTGCCGAGGGCGACGAGCGTGTAGGTGATCGCCGACTCCGCGGTCGTGCCCGCGTCGAGCTGCGCCACCGTGAGCAGCTCCCCGGCGCGATCGGAGGCGAACGTGTTCGCCGCGAAGTAGAAGAACCCGCGACGCTCGCCCCCGAAGAGCCCCTTGGCGACGAGCCCCGTCTCCCCGGCGTCGGCGATCGCGATGAGCTGATCACGCAACGCGAACTGGCTGCCGGCCCCGCCGATCGTCGCCTGCGTGCCGACGCCGGCGTGGGTGTCCACGGCGAAGCTCTGGAGGTAGGCCTGGACGTCCAGCCGCTCCTGCTCCGTCGTGGCGCCGCCGAAGAACGCCGAAAGGAAGGTCAGGAGCGTGTCGAACGATCCATTGTGCAGGAAACCCGTGCCGCGGCTGAGCGGCTCGGTGACGGTGACGTCGAAGCCGTCCTTGCGGTAGAGGTCGCGAAGCTGGGCCACCTTCGTGAGGTGGTTGATCTGCGTGATCGCGCCGGGCCCGAAGAACGGACGCAGGATCTCCGTGCTCGTGCCGGTCGTCCCCGCGTGGCAGCCCGCGCAGCCGAGGCCGCCGACGGGGCCGCCGTCACCGTCGCCACCGCCCGGCGGACGGCCGAACAGCGTGAAGTGCCCCATGATCTCCGGGGGGGCGAAGCCGTTCGGCGGGGGCGGAGGCGGCGGCGTGTCGAAGAGGAACTTGCCGTTGGCGGGGTTGCCGCCGTTGGGCAGGCTCGGGGCAAGCTCGTTGGTGATCAGGCGGTTCGGGTTCGGCGGGAACGTGAGCGAGGCGACCATCGCCTCGAACTGGGCCATCTCGTCGTCGGAGAGGAGCGGACCGCCGAGCAGCGAGTCGAACGCCGGGTTGAACGCGGCGAGGTCCTCGCGATCGCCCCGCCAGTGGAAGGGCTCGGTGCCGATGATGCCGAAGAACGTCTGCGTCGTCATCGGGCCCTTCATCGGGTGCCAGTCGGTGTCGTCGCAGATCGTGCCGCCCCCGATGCAGGTCTGGTTGAACTCCTTCATCTCAGCCGAAGGATCGCCGAGATCCCACGCGAGCAGGTCGTTGGCGCCGTCGACGTGACAGGTCGCGCACGAGACGTTGCCGAACGCCGAGCTCTTCGTCGTGTTGTAGAGGTGCGGCCGGCCGGTGCGGATCGTTTCCGGCGTGGGGTCGAAGAAGGAGATCGAGCCGATGGCCTCGAACGCGCCGGTGTCGATGGTCGAGATCGACGCGCCGTGCTGGTTCAGCACGTACGCGCGCTCGAGGCCGTTCGTCGCGAACACCACGCCGGTCGGGCCCTGCCCCACGGCGATCAGCCCCTGCCGCGCGCCGTTCGGACCGACCCGCACGAGGTTGTTCGATCCGCGACCCGTGATCAGGCGAAACGCGCCGTTCGGCGACCACGCGACGCCGCGGGGATCGCCGATGCCGAGCGCGACGACATCCGGCGGCACGAGCACGTCGTGGGGAATCCCCTGGTGCGGGACGAACCCCGCCGCCTGCTCGATGAACTCGGCGACCTGGGGATTCAGATCGCGGAAGATCACCGTCGGCCCTCCGTCGGGATCCACGATCGCTTCGTTCACCGCGGCGAACGTCCCGCGAAGATTGGGCTCGAAACGCGTGACGTTGGAGGCGGTCGTTCCCACGACGGCGACGTGACCGTTGACGGGGCTCACGTCGATGGCCATGTTCAGCGCCATGAGGTCGTTCGTGTAGGACACGGCGAGCGTTCCCGCGTCGATGTGCGCGAGGGCGTGCCCGTGGATCGTCCAGAACGGGAACGGCCCGCCCCAGACCGTGCCCTGGTCGTCGCGCCAGGTGCCGGCGGCATCCTCCTGGAGGATCATCGCCCCCAGCGGCGGCGTCGGTAGATTCGGGTTCAGCGGCGGATCGAAGCCGGCGCCGTCGTTGGGCGGCGGGTTCGGCGTGCCCGCGTACGGGTTGGACGCGGGGTCGTTGACGAGCGCGGGGTTGAGGCTCGTGGTGCGGTTGCCGGCGTTGAAGACGGCGGCGTAGACGGTGGTCCCGTCCGTCGCCAACGCGCGGGGATCCTCACCCTCGATCGACACCACGGTCGGCGGGGCGCCCGGGTCGTACGGAACGTCGTACACCCACACCTCGTCGGCGGTGCCGACGGACACGAACGCCCGACCCGCGGCGAACACGACGTCACCCGGCTCGTCGCCGGTCGGGATCGTGCCGACGACGTTCCCGGCGGCGAGATCGACGACGCTGATCGAGTCGGAGATCTTGTTGACGACCCACGCCTCGCCATTGGTGCGGGCGCGCACCGAGATCGGGTCGAGTCCGACCGGTATCGACCGGCGGTGCAGGAGATCGCCCGACGCGGTGATGACGAACATCTCCAGCCGGTTGTCGGCCGTGTTCACCGCCAGCAGCCGCTCGCCACCGGGCGTGACGTCCAGCGGGTGCACGTGCGCGCTCTCCCAGTTGACGAACGACTGGCCGGGCGCCGTTGCGGCGCACCAGGCGACGGCGACAGCCGCGAGGCCGGCGGTCCATGCGTTGATCATGATCGGGTCTCCTCTGTCGGGCGTCCCACCTCAACCATGTGAACAAAAGAAAACCGGCTCTCGCCGAAGATCGGCAGGCCGGTGAGCGAACACTCCAGGCATACGCCGGGAGCTGGAAGTGTTGTCGAACGAGCAGGAAGGGGCGATCAAGTGAACCTCGCGCCTTCCCCACCGGCAGTCAGTCTACCGGAGGCAGGAGTCGGTGCAAGGGATATTCACTTCGGAATCCGCAATCCGGAACTCACATTCCGCAAGCCCCAGTGCTTGATCCACAGTCCGCCAGTCCCCATTGGGGATTGACGTGTTGAGGATCAAGAATCGGGGGTTGCGGATTCCGGATTTCGAGTTCCGGATTCCGGATTCTCGTTCGTCCCCCGGTCCAAGAAAAAACGGAGCCGGCACGACGCCGGCTCCGTGGAAGGTCACGGCACTGTAGCGAGGTCCTACCTCGAACCACCCCCCTGCCCGAACAGCATGAACGGCATGCCGCCACCACCGCGCAGGTCCGCGGCGTTGTAGATGTACTGCGCCTCCAGCGCCCGGTCGATCCGCATCTTCGCTTCCGACAGGTGCGCGAGCGTGTACGCGTCGAGCCGGGAACTGCGACGGTTCGTGAGCTTGTCGATCTTGCCCGACAGCTCACGGAGGCGGTGCGTGGAGAGGTTGGCGACGGGTTTCTCCGCGACACCGAGCGCCGGGTTCGGCAGGCTGAGATCGATCAGCCGATCCAGGTGCTCGCGCTGGAGGTTGCGCCGCAGGCTGGAGATCATCGGCTGCCGCTCGGAGTACCGGCCGTTGGGATTGCCGTCGAGCTCCTGCCAGATCTCGTCGGAGATCCCCCAGAGCAGCTCGGGAAGCGTGAGCGCCTCCGCGTCGGCCGGCGTGCGGAACTCGTTGTCGTAGACGCGGTTCAATGTCGTGGGGTTCATGAGCGACGTCAGGGCCGACGCCTGGATGCCGAGGATCCGATCGTGGATCGGCCACGCCGGGTCCTCGAAGATCGTGTTCATGCCACCGGCGTCCCACCACTTGTCGACGCTCATCTTGGCGAGCAGCTCGGGGGTGAGCCCGAACGCGTCGTCGTCGAACGCGTTGTCGATCACGAAGCGGATCGCTTCGCGCTGGTTCTCGACCGGCACCGGCTGGACCGCGTCGCGCTGGCCGGGATCGCCCTTGCGATCGCGGTTGAGGAGATCACCGCCGACCCAGTTGGCGGCAATGTTGACGGCACCCATGTGACGGCTGAGCAGAAGCTCGTACGCTTCGCGCGCCTTCGCCCAGCTCTCGCCGTCCTTGACCATCCGTTCGAGGATCTCCGTCCGCAGCTCCTTGACGAGCCGCATCTGGGACTTGGAGTAGTTCAGCGGGTTCCGTCCCATGTCGAAGACGCGGGCCCGCGGGTCCGAGCCCCAACTGTCCTCGTCGGTGCCGAAGATCAGCTCCGGCTCGGTGCAACGGCTGAGGATCGGCTTGAGATCGCGCTCCATCGTGTAGCCGTACTCGATCGCCCAGTAGTCGTAGGGACCGATCGTCGTCATGGTGTAGTCGCCCTGGACCTCCCCGTCGCCGACGTTGACGTTGATCGGGTTGTAGTCCATGACCGAACCGGTGATCGGCTTGCCGGCGTGCTCGGGCGAGTTGATCTCCTCCAGCGAGTAGACGGTGGAGGCCTTGAAGTTGTGCCGCAGGCCGAGGGTGTGGCCCACCTCGTGCATGATGATGCCCTTGAGCATCGGGCCGACGAACCACTCGGGCAGGCCGTCGAGCTTCTGGGCGTTGGCGTGATCGTCGTCGGAGTCGGAGTCGGAATCGGAGTCGGACTCGGAGTCGGAGTCGGAGTCGGACTCGCCTTCGGACTCGGAGGACTCCTCGCCATCGGACTCGGAGGACTCCTCGTCGTCATCCGACGATTCGTCGTCCTCTTTCTCCTTACCCTCCTTCTTGCCGGCGCCCTTCTTGTCCTCCTGGCCGCGCTCGGCGAACTCGGCGAGCAGCTCCGGAGCCATGCGGAACAGGGCGACCTCCAGGGCGGCGGCCATCGAGTAGTCGCAGTAGCCGTTGACCTGGCTCACACGCCCGGACAGGCCGTCGTACTGATCGTCGCCCATCATCCCTGGATCCGCGTTGGCGGCGGGATGACCGGCGAACGGATGATCGTGGCCGTCGAAGGCGGCACGCATCAGCTTCCGCTGGAGGTCACGACGCTGCGATGGCTTGGCGAGCCGCACGCGCGGATCCCATTGCGGACGTGTCTGGAGCCACGCGAGGGTCTCGGGACCGTAGTTGAGCATCGCCGTCTTCGGGAGCAGCTTCTCCCAGGCGCGGACCCAACTGGAGATGAAGCCCTCGTCCATCACGATGTCGGCGTCGAGGATCTGGCCGGTACGGGGATCGACGCGGCTGGGGCCGATCGCGAAGCCCATGCCCGCGTTCGTCCAGAGCACGAAGTTGTAGCGGGCGTCCTCGGGGTCCTTCTCCATGTGGGCGCCGGTGCGGGCGTCCTGCTGGTAGACCTCGACGGCGTTGACGATGCCGACCTTCTCGTAGGCCTTGTTCCATTCGAGCACGCCGTCACGCACCCAGCGGCGATACCGCACGGGCGTGGTGTGCTCGAGGTAGAAGATGATGGGCTCCTTCGGGGGGCTCATCGAGAGCTTGGGGTCGGCCTTCTGGAGCTTCCAGCGGTTGATGTACCGCACCCACGGCGTGTCCTTGCCGGGATGACCGACGTCGCGGTAGGTCGTCCCGAAGTAGCCGATCCGCGCGTCGGCCGCGCGCGGCTTGTAGCCGGTGCTCTTCGGGATCTCGCTGATGGAGTAGTGCAGCGTGCCGAGCCGGCCGCCGACCAGCGGCAGCTCGAAGGCGATCTCGACGTTCTTGGGGAAGGCCTTCGCCTTCGCGATCTTCGCGAGCCGCGGGTTCGCGCCGGGATAGCGGAAGGCCGCGTTGCCGCCGAGCAGCAACGCGTCCATGTCGATCACGGGCCCGCCGCCCGGACCCATCGTGACGATGGGCACGTCGAGGATCACGCGGTCGGTGAAGACGCGCTCGTATCCCTTCTTCGACTCGAGGTCGCCGGTCGTGCGCACCGCGTAGTTCGGCTCGATCAGCGCCAGCCGCTTGTCGAAGCGCTTCCAGTAGGCGTACATGTCACCGGACTGCACGCCGGAGGTCGTCGTACCACCGGCGACGGTGAAGGCGATGAAGAGCTTCTGGGACGCGTAGTTGGACGGCAGCTCGGCGAGCATCTGCGCGTCCTTCTTGCGGGTCCAGATCGAGTAGAGGCTGCGCGAGCCGTCGGAGGTCGAGACGACCTTCTTGTAGTCCTTGGAGGCATCCGCCCACTTGGGGAACTCCTCCTTCTTCTTCCCGCCGCCGGCGGCAGCCATCGCCGCGGCGCGGGCCGCGCCCGGCGGCATGGGGGCGGCGACCTCGGGTGACGCGGGGGCCCCCGCGTCGGTCATCGCCGGCGGCTCGATCGCGCCGGACGCCATGAGCAATCCGGCCACGCCGAGCACGGGCAGCAGCGCGAGGGTGATCTTCGTACGCATGGGAAGGCTCTCCATCGTCGGAATCGTCTTGGATCGTCGCACGGGTCCGGACCATGCCGGCGGGCCGACGAGGCGGCGCCGGAGAGACCAGGGGTGCGGCAGGTGTTCTCGGCTGTTCTTCGAATCCACTTGCTTCTCTATAGGGCGCGCTTCGGCGCACTGTCAAACGTCCGGTAACCGATCGTACCGGGCCTCCCCCGCCGACTTGAACCAGTCGCCACGCGGGGAGTTGCGAGGGGGCGCGAACCGTTACCGGACACAGGCCCGGGACGTCGGCGGGCGGCCGACGGCGACTGCTCCCGACGCGGCGGCGCGACTCGCCTGGCCGCCCGTCCGGAGCCCTGGAGCGGGGCGCCGGCAGTCCCTGTTAAGTTGGGCAAGGTAAAGGAGATGCATCGACCAGGACGGTCGTGAGATCTTCGCGAAGAAAGGCGTCGAATGTGCTTGCCCGCGATCCTCGTCGCAGTATGCTGACATCAGTGCCGAGAAGTGAGAGAACGGCACCACAACCGAGGCTCGTGAAGAGAGGGAGCGCCGACTGCGTCGGCCGCGGCCATGTTGGTCGCGGGCTTGCGCTGGCGGCGGGGTCTTCACGGGATTCGATCTTTGTGGAGACCAGATCGATGAGGAGAGGGAAGGTCATCCAAGTGGTTGCGCTGATGGCGGCGACGGCCCCGGCCCTGCCGGCGGCGGCCGCGGTCATCTCCCCCGTGGGCCCCTTCGCGGGCGCCCTCAGCGAGGACTGGGAGAGCTTCGCCAACTACTTCAACACCCCCGGGAACTACCTGGGCAACCCCACCGATATCATGGGCGGAGCGGCCACGATCTCCGACATGAGTATGGCGGTCTACGAGCCGGGCCTCGCCGATTTCTCGCTCGGGTCGAACCGGGCCCAGGTCGCCGACGGGACCAAGGCGATGGGCATCGACTCGCCCATCTCCGTGACCACGATCGTCTTCGATGACGACATCTCCGCGTTCGGGGCGTACTGGGGAGGTGGCAACGACACCTTCGCCGGCGGCGACATCGAGGTGGAGTTCTTCGACGCGGCCGGTGCCCTCGTGGACTCCGTCGTGTTGAACTACGACGAGGACACGACCCTCGGCGCGTTGGAGTGGCACGGCTGGGAGTCCACCACCGCCATTCGCAGCATCACCTACCGGGGCGAGTACGTCGTGATCGACGGTCTCCAGGCCACGCCGGCCAGTGTCCCCGGTCCCGCTGCTGCAGCCCTGTTCGCCGTCGCCGCCACGATCGGCCGCCGGCGTCGCCGCCGGTCCTGAGGCCTTCGAAGAGGGCTTAGAGCATTGCCGGAAGCCCCCCCGCGGGCTAGCTTGTCCACATCTTGCCGCCGTCACCGCGCCACGCCCGGTTCACCATCCTGGTCATCTCGGCGCTCCTTCCGGTCGCCTGTCGCGACCCCTTCGTGACGTACCCCGACGAATACGGCGTTCGCATCGACCCCGAGCGGCTACACACCTCAGGGCGACTCGAGCTGCCCCGCCATGACGAGGCCCGGGATCCGGACGACCCGTCCGCCGGCGGAGGGCGTCGGCCCGATCCGTTCGCGGATCGCGAGCGGGTGGACGTGTCGCTGGAGCAGTGCCGCCTCTGGACCCTCGAGAACAACCTCGACCTGGACGTGGCGCTCCGTGACCCGGAGATCGCCGAGACGGCGGTCAGCGAGGAGGAGGCCCGGTTCGAGGCGCTGTTCGTATCGCGGATCGGCGGAAGCGACGCGGAACCGGGCCAGGCCGCGTTGTTCCGCGACCAGTTCGTGCGGCCGTTCGACTCGACGACGGGTGTCCGGATCCCCCTTCGGTCCGGCGGCTCGGCGACCGTCGCCCTGCCCGTCGCCCGCACGCAGAAGTTCGGGGGCGCGGTGGACGACCCGTACGTCTCCAGCGTGGACTTCACGATCAGCCATCCCCTGCTCCGCGGAGCGGGACGGGAGGCGAACACCTACGGAATCCGGATCGCGTCGCTCGACTCGCAGATCGCGCAGGCGCGAACGAAGCTCGAGGTCATCCGGCAGATCGCGGGCGCCGACCGCGCGTTCTGGCTCCTCTACGAGGCGATTGCCCGGCTCGCCATTCGGCAGGAGCAGTACGAGCGCGCCGACGAGCAACTCCAGAACGCGCAAGCGCGGCACGATGCACGCGTCGGCCCCGAGATCGAGGTCGTGCGCGCCACCGCGGGCGTGTCGCGTCGCCTCGGGTCGATCCTCATCGCCGAGTTGCGGGTGAAGGATCGGCAACGCGAGCTGAAGCGCATCATGAACCACCCCGGTCTCGACGTGGACTCCGAGGCCCTGCTCCAGCTCGTCGCGGATGCGAC
>JAAELP010000470.1 GCA_024226535.1 Planctomycetota bacterium
CGACATCCTGTTCGTGATCTCGAACTGGGGACCGTGCGTGGAGCGATGAAGGGCTCACTTCACGAACCGAACCACGTGCACCGGCGGCAGGTTTGCCGACACGCAGTTCCACGCATCGCCGCCGTTCTCGGTCGTCCACAGTGAACCCGTCGTGCTGCCGAAGGCGAGGCGATCGCCCGTCTCGTCCACGTCGAGCGCGTGACGGAACACCAGGTCGTACGCGTGATCCTGCGGCAGACCGCCGCGAAGCTGCTCGAAGCTCCTGCCGCCGTCGCGCGTCCGCGTCACCACGAGCTTGCCGTCCACCGGGATCCGGTGCTCGTCCTTGACCGCCGGCACGAACCACGCCGTGTTCGCGTCGTGTGGATGCACGGCCACCGCGAACCCGAAGTTCGACGGCGCGACGTTCTCGATCTCGGTCCACGATCCCGCCCGGTCCGTCGACCGGAAGATCCCGTTGTGGTGCTGGGTCCACAAGGCGTCCGGATCGCTCGGGCACTGCACGATCAGGTGAGGATCCTGGATGTTCCCGTCTCCGGCCCGCTCCGGCGGCATGTACTCCGCCCGCATTCCGAGGGCCATCAGCATCCACGTCGCGCCCCCGTCGGTCGTGCGCCACGCCCCGCCGCAGGAGACGCCCAGCACCACGTCGTCGTGGTTCCGCGGATCGACGCACACCGAGTGGATCCCCGGGTAGTCGTAGCCGCCGCCGAACCACTCCTCGCGCTCCTCGAGGTCCCAGAGCGAACGCACCAGCTCCCAGCTCGCGCCATGGTCGTCGGATCGGAACAGCCCGCCGGGGAGGGTGCCGCACCAGAGCCGTCCTTCCTGATCGGGACCGCCCGCCTGAAGCTCCCAGACGAACTTGAGATTCCACGGCGCGTGTTTTCCGCCGTCGGGCGTGCGGCGCGGCTCGTAGCCGGCCGGCGGCTCCGGGTACACGGGCGCCGGCAACTCATCCCATGTCGCCCCGCCGTCGCGCGATCGGTGCATCTTCGCGCCGAAGTGCCCGTGGTCGAGGGCGGCGTAGAGCGCGCCGTCCCGCGGATCGTGGAGCAGCATCGAGCACTTGTCCCCGAGGAAGCTCGCGTCGGTGATCGACCAGCCCGCGCCGGTACGGTCGAGGGCAAAGAGACCCTTGCGGGTTCCGACGTACATCCGATCGCTCATCGGCTTACCTCCGCAGCAGGTTCTCTACCCGCCGGACAACGCCTGCATCACGTCAACCTTCGCGTCGGTCGGCGTCTCATCGCTCAGGCCCGCGGGGTCGGCGATCTGACGTCCGTTCACGAAGATCGCCATGTGCTTCCGCAGCGAGCCCCGGTCGTCGAGGACGTAGCCGCGAGCCCCCGGCTCGGCGTCGAAGTAGGCGTCGAGCACCTCCCGCACAGTGGCCCCCGGGACGTCCCGGTCCGGGCACGTCACGTGCCGCTGGATGTTCTGCGTGAAGCGAACGACTGGCATGGCGGGTTCGGAGTGTCGGCGGGGTGAGCGCCGGCGTCAATCGGTTATGATCCCCGCCATGGATTCGGGCTGGATGGATGGAACCTGCCGTGCGACCGCGCCGCTCGCCCTCGTCCTCGCCGCCGTGCTGTCGGCGAGCCCGGGCGCCGCGCTGGGGCAGACCGATGACGAGCCGTCCCTACGCGAGCTCAAGGAGCACGTCGACCGGCTCGAGCAGGAGAACACGAAGCTCCACACGCGTCTGAGCGAGCTGGAGGCCAAGGAGTCCGGGCAGTGGCTCACCGAAGAGCGCGCCCGGGAGATCCGCACCCTCGTCTCCGACGTGCTCGCCGACTCCGATGAGCGGGCGAGCTATCTTCAGGACGGCGCGATGGCCGGCTGGAGCGACCACTTCTTCCTCGCCAGCCCCGATGGCCGCTTCAAGCTCCAGCTCGAAGGCCAGCTCCAGTTTCGGTGGATCTACAACTACCTCGACTCCAACTTCGCGGCACAGGGGCCGGTCGACAAGCACGTCCACGGCTTCGAGAACACCCGCACGCGCCTCACCTTCCGCGGTCACGTGTTCAACCGGGACATGCAGTACCTCGTGCGGTTCGGGGTGGGACGCGGCGACGCCTTCACGCCGGCCACCGCCGCGATGTTCGCGGTAAAGGACTCCTCGGTCGTGCTGCGCGACGCGTGGATTCGCTACAACTTCGGCAACGACTGGTCGATTCGCGCCGGCCAGTTCAAGCTCCCGTACAACCGCGAGGAGCTCGTGCCCAGCTCGCACCAGCTCCTCGTCGAGCGCTCGCTCGTGAACGAGAACATGAACCTTTCCCGGGGGCAGGGCGTCGAGCTGACCTACGCCGGCGAGACCAACAAGCTCTCGGTCATGCTCAGCGACGGGGCGATCGACAACCTCGGCGGCTTCGGCAGCGTGGTCGGCGCGCAGGGACCGTCGGCGCTCCCGTTCACGGTGGCGTTGAACGCCGACGTCGAGTGGGCGATCACCGGGCGGTACGAGATGCTCCTCGCCGGCGATTGGCGGCAGTTCGCCGATCTCACGAGCCAGCCCGGCGAGGCGTTCGGCGCGATGCTCGGCCTCGCCGGACACGCCCAGCAACTCGAGTCCGGGAGGCCCGGGCAACGCTCCGAGCATGAGTACTACACCGGCACGATCGATCTCTCGCTCGAGTTCGGCGGCGCGAGTCTCTTCGGGGCGTTCATGTACGCCTACGCCGACGGCGGCTTCGGCATCACGACCGTGTACGGCGGCGTGATGCAGGGCAGCGTCTACTTCGCGCCGAAGCTCGAGGGGTTCCTGCGCTTCGAGTACGGCTGGTGGAGCGCGGACTTCCAGGCGCCGTCGCTCACCGCGTTCACGTTCGGGACCAACTACTACCTCGACGGTCACGACCTCAAGTGGACGACCGACCTGAGCGTCGGCGTCAGCGTGATCGAGAGCTTCTGGGACTCGGAACTCGCCGGCTTCCGCGCGGGCGCCCGCGGCAGCGAGCCGCAGGTGGTCTTCAGGACGCAGTTCCAGTTGCTGTTCTAGCGGCCGGCCAGAGCAGCGCTCGCTACGGCACGATCTCCACGCTGCTCACCGACTCCATCAACATGCTCCAGACGAGCTTGACGTCCTCGGCGCCGAGGCGGATGCAGCCCATCGAGGCCTGGGTGCCGATGGACTCCGGCTCGATCGTGCCGTGGATGCCGTAGCCGACGTGGAGGCTGGCGAGACGGTCGTCCTCGGGCACGAGGCCGAGCCAGCGTTCGCCGATGGGGTTCTTCGGATCGTCCGAGGCGAAGCGTTCGCCGGTGCGCGGGTTCTGCCACGCGGGATCGATGAGCTTCGAATCGGGTCGCACGCGAAAGCGCACCTCCGGCGTCGAGTTGAACTCGCCGAGGCCCACCTTGAAGCTGCACACGAACACCGACGCGTCCTCCTCGCCGATGTACACGTCCATGCGGTAGTCGGTTTTGTGCACCACGGCGTGGAACGGGCCGGTCACGACCTTCAGACGCTGACCCGCCCGCACGCGTTCCGGCGCGGGGATCCGGTTGATGTACTGGATGAAGCGCCAGTCGGCCTGGAGCCCGAGCTTGCGCGGCAGCCCGGAGAGGAACTGGTTGGGCTGGATCGTGTAGACGAACGAGTAGGGGTCGTCGGGAACGATCTTGGGGCTGAAGAGGATCTGCTCGTTCAGCGAGGTCAGCTCACCGCGGACGGTCTTCGCTTCGTCGGCGGAGAGGCCGCCGGAACGAAGCGCGTCGCTGAGCACGCGGCGACCCGCTACGGGATCGTTGCGAGCGACGAGTTCTCGCCCCTGCTGGACCTGCCGCTGGGCGCGGCTCGCGTTGGGCGCGGGGGGCGTCGAAGGCGTTCGGGGCGGGCGGGCCGCGGGTCGGCGGGTCGCGCGGTCGGCCGCCCGCGGCTGGCGGGTGGACGGAGCGGGATCGCTGTTCCGTGACAGGGTGAGCGGTCTCGATCGCGGCTCCGGTGGTGTCGCGGGCCTGGCGGCGTCCTCGACCCGCGCCGCCGGCGGCTCGGCGCGATCGACGGGGCCGCGGTCGCCCAGCGGGGCCGGGGCGTCGTCGGCGTCCTCGTCCGCGGTGGGCACGGTGCCCACGCCGGTGACGAGCAGCGGAGCGTCGTCGCCGGTCGAGCCCTCCTCGGGCCCCGTGGGCCAGAAGATCCAGACGAGCAGGACGACCACCACGCCGGCTGCCGCGAGCACCACGATCTTCGGCACGCGGCGCCGCCGACCTCGACGGTGCATGAACGTGCGTCGAGCGATGGGTCGGGCGGTCTGGCTCGGCAGCGACATCGGCATGAGGCTCCTGCGGCGGGACGATGATGCACGCGGCCAGATGATACTGCCGCGCGGAGCGCGCGGGGGTCGCGCCGGTTACTCATCGGCCATCCACAGGTTGAGGCGACAGAGGGCGGGGCGTCACACACGCGACGAACGCGAGTGGCTCACGCGGCGATCGGTCACGACGATCCCGACCTGCACGTCGCGCTCGTCGGCGGGCACCTGGTCGACGATCTGGATGTCGTATCCGAGACCGACGGTCTTGGCGGTGCGCCGCAGTCGGGAGAGGAAGCGGTCGTAGAAGCCGCCGCCGCGCCCGAGACGGTTGCCGTGCGTGTCGAACGCGAGCGCGGGCACGACGATGAGGTCGATCGACGTCGGCACCAACTGGCGTCCGCCCGCCGGCGTGCGGACGCCGTGCTCGTCGGTTTCCATGTAGTGATCGTCGAAGGAGCTGACCTCCACCGCGACCATGTTCCGACGCTCCCAGTCCACGCGCGGAACGCAGATCGTCTTGCCCGTCTGGAAGGTGCGGATCGCGATCGCGGTCGTGTCGACCTCCGCCGCGAGCGGCATGTAGAGCATCACGACGGACGCGTGCTTGAACTCGTCGAGGTTGATCAGCCGGGCGCACGCCAGGGAGGAAGCCTCGCGTCGCTCCGTCTTGGTCATGGCGGCGAGCCGCTCCCGCATCGTCTCCCGCAGCGCATGCTTCGCGGGCGGAACGGGTTGGGGTGCTTCAGCCATCACCACTCTTCTCATCGGACACATCGCCCGGCGACTCGCATCGTCGTTCGGCGAGTCGTCGCGCAAGATGCTCCTCGAACCCGACCCCGGCCGGCCGATAATAGGTGCGGTCGACCCCGAGGTACTCTTCCGGGGCGGCCTCGGCGTCAGCGTGCGGGCTCACGTAGCCGACGCCGTGCCCCATCGCGGCCGCGCCGCGGTAGTGGGAATCGCGCAGCGTCAGCGGGACGGGCACGGTGCGGCCCTCGCGCACGTCCGCCGCCGCCGTCCAGATCGCCTGTGCCGACGCGTTGGATTTGGGCGCGCCGGCCATGTAGATCGCGGCCTGGGCGAGGGTGAGCCGGCACTCCGGCATGCCGACGCGCTCGGTGACCGTCCACGCGGCCGCGGCGACGGACAGGGCCTGGGGATCGGCGTTGCCGATGTCCTCGCTCGCGAGGATGGCGATGCGGCGGGCGACGTACCGGGGATCCTCGCCCGCTTCGAGCATCCGCGCGAGCCAGTAGACCGCCGCGTCGGGATCACTGCCGCGCATCGACTTGATGAACGCGCTGATCAGGTCGTAGTGCTCGTCCCCGCTGCCGTCGTGCACGAGCGCCTTGGCCTGGATGGAATCCTCCGCGCACCGCAGGTCGATCGTGATCGTCGTGTCCTGGTCCGGCCCCGCCTGGCTGAGGACCGCGACCTCCAGGGCGTTCAGCGCCCGCCGCGCGTCGCCGTCGCTGCGCCGCGCCCAGTGGGCGACGGCGTCGTCGGCGATCCGGATCTCCCGGTCGCCGAAGCCGCGTTCGTCGGTCGCGGCGCGACGAACGAGGGCGGCGACGTGCTCTTCGGTCAGGGGCTCGAACCGGAAGATCGACGATCGGCTCACGAGCGCGCTGTTCACGGCGAAGTACGGGTTCTCGGTCGTCGCCCCGATGAGCGTGATGAGCCCGTGCTCGACGTCCCCCAGCAGCACGTCCTGCTGGTTGCGGGCGAAGCGGTGGATCTCGTCGAGGAAGAGGATCGTGCGGCGGCCGCCGTCCTCGACGCGACGCTGGGAGGCGGCGAGGATCGCGCGGACGTCCTTGACGCCGACCTGGGCGGCGTGCGCGCGTTCGAAGTGTCGCCCGGAGTGCCGGGCGACCACCTCGGCGAGCGTGGTCTTCCCCGTTCCCGGAGGGCCGTGGAAGATCACGCTGGTGAGCCGGTCCGCGTCGAGCATCCGCCGCAGGAGCCGCCCGGGGCCGAGAAAGTGCTCCTGGCCCAGGAACTCGTCCAGCGTCCGCGGCCGCAGCCGGACCGCCAGGGGCTCGATGGCCCGGCGGCGGGCGGCTCGTTGGTCGGACCAGAGGTCGGGCATGGGGGAGGATAGGTACCGCGGGGATCGTCATCCCGCACTCTTCCCGCGAACCGGGGGCAACGGTCGAGCCGTATCATGGTCGCTCTTGGGAGGCATCCGCATATGTGTGGAATCGTCGCGTACATCGGTGACAAACCGGCTCGCCCGCTGCTGCTGGAGGGGCTCAAGCGCCTCGAGTACCGCGGCTACGACTCAGCGGGCATGGCGATCGTCAACGGCGATCTCCAGGTCGTCCGCTCGGTCGGTCGGGTGCGGGTGTTGGAATCGCTCCTCGAGCAGCATCCGGGGATGAGCGGGACGCTTGGCATCGCGCACACGCGCTGGGCGACGCACGGGGAACCGAGCGACCGCAACGCGCACCCGCACACCGACGATCCGGGCAACGGCCACGGCATCGCCCTGATCCACAACGGGATCATCGAGAACTACCGCGTGCTCAAGACGTACCTCGAGGAGAAGGGGCACGTCTTCAACTCCGATACCGACACCGAGGTGCTCACGCATCTCATCGGCGAGTTGTACGCCGGCGACCTCGAGCAGGCGGTCCAGGCCGCGTTGCGCGAGGTAACCGGCGCGTACGCGATCGCCGTGATCTGCGAGAAGGAACCGGGGGTGCTCGTCGTTGCGAGCAAGGGCTCCCCGCTCATGGTCGGCGTCGGTAAGGACGAGTACATCGTCGCCTCCGATTCCAGCGCCATCGTCGCCCACACCACGCAGGCGTTCACGCTCGACGACTACGCCGTCGCGCGACTGACGCGCGATTCGTTCCGCACGACCACCGTCGACAACGTCCCCTTCTCGCCGCAGGTGCGCGACCTCGAGTTCAACCTCGAGCAGATCGAGCTCGGCGCGTACGAGCACTTCATGCTCAAGGAGATCGAGGAGCAGCCGGCGGCGATGCGGCGCTCGCTCAAGGGACGGGTGGACGCGCGCGAGGGCCAGGTCGTGCTCGGCGGCATCGCCGACTTCGCCCGCGAGCTCGTGAAGGCGAAGCGCGTGATCTTCCTCGGCCAGGGCACGGCGCTGAACGCGGCGCTCGTCGGCGAGTACCTCATGGAGGATCTCGCCAAGATCCCCGCGGAGACGGACTTCGCCAGCGAGTTCCGGTACCGCAACCCGATCATCGAGGACGGAACCGTGGTGATCGCGATCAGCCAGTCGGGTGAGACCGCCGACACGATCGCGGCGATGGACGAGGCGAAGCGGCGCGGCGCGCTCGCGCTCGGGCTCGTGAACGTCGTGGGCTCGACGATCTCCCGCAAGACGGACGCCGGCGTGTACCTCCGCGTGGGGCCGGAGATCGGCGTGGCGTCGACCAAGGCGTTCCTGGGGCAGATCACGGTCGCCGCCCTCGTGGCGTTGTTCATCGGCCGCCGGCGGTTCCTCTCGGCCGAGCACGTGTCGAACCTCATCCGCGAGCTGGAGCGCATCCCGGAGCTGATCGAAAAGACGCTCCAGCAGAGCGATCGGATCCGGGAGGCGACGGCCCGGTTCGTCGAACGTGAGAACTGGCTGTTCCTCGGGCGCGGGTACAACTACCCCGTCGCGCTGGAAGGCGCGCTGAAGCTCAAGGAGATCAGCTACATCCACGCCGAGGGCATGCCCGCGGCGGAGATGAAGCACGGTCCGATCGCGCTCATCGACGACGGGATGCCGGTGGTGGTCGTCGCTACGCGAAACAGCCAGTACCACAAGGTGGTCTCCAACATCGAGGAAGTCCGCTCGCGCGGTGGGCACGTCATCGGCGTCGCCACCGAGGGCGACACCGAGATCGCGCGCTACTGCGAGGAGGTCTTCTACGTGCCGGACGTCGTCGAGCCGCTCCAGCCGCTGCTCACCGTCGTCCCGCTTCAGCTTCTCGCGTATCACGCGGCCGTGCTTCGCGGCAAGGACGTGGACAAGCCGCGGAACCTGGCGAAGAGCGTGACGGTGGAGTAAGGCTAGCCTTCCTCCTCCAATTGCCTCGCCGTCCACCGGCGCATCGGCGCCGACACCTCGACGACGACGGCGCCGAGGACGAGCGCGAAGGCGATCGGGCCGGGCACGGCGCGGTGGTGCAGGGCGATCGCGGTGATCGCGAGCTGGGTCGGGCCGCACGCCATCGCGCCGAGCGCCAAGCGCATCGCGCCGAGACCGCCGCGTCCGCCCGGCAGCAGCGTGCCGATCACCGCGCCGAGCCAGCGGCCGTCGCCGCTCAGGATCACGAAGACGATCAGCGGCCAGATCGCGAAGTCACCCGCGGGATCCAGACGCAGCGCCGCGCACGCTGCGAGGCTCGGCACGAAGGCGGTGACGAGCACCTCGCGCACGATGCGATCGACGCCCCACGCCGGCAGCATCCAACCCAGCGGCACGGCGAGCAGCGGGGCGGTGGCCACGAGCCCGGCGAGCCCCATTGCCCGCGTCAGCGCCCACGCGGCGGCGGCGATGGCGACGACGGACGCGACGCGCCCCGCGGCCTGCACGAGCATCGCCCCGCGCAGCTCGACGCGATCGGCGACGACCTGATCGGTGCGGGTCAGCACCCAGGGCCCGATGGCGACCGCCGCGCCCGCGATCACGGCGCCGGTCACGGGGTGCCCGAACCACGCCATGGTCGCGAGCACGGCCGCCGCCCCGGGCAGCGCCGCGGACCACGCCCCGATCGACACCGGCGAGATCGGGCCACCAAGCCGGTCCTGCTCGCGGAGACGCAGCCGCCCCGCGCCGAGGAGCACGATCACCGCGACCGCCGCCGTGTAGCTCCGGAAGGGACGCTGGAAGCGCCATGTCTCGGCCTCCCACGCCCGTTCGGCGGCGAGGCGCTCGGGCCGGTGGGCCGCCCGCAGCTCGGCGATCCCGGCGGGATCGACGCCGGAGGTGCGGGCGGCGAAGAGATCGGCCTCTTGGCGGCGTACGATCGCATCCCTGGCCGCACGTTGTTCGAACCCTCCAACGAACCCGTCCTCGAACATGTTGGGGGCGATCCGGCCCAGGAGCGCCGGTCCCAGCAGAAGGCCCCCGAGGACGCCGCCAAGAACCGCCCAGCCCGGGCACCGCGCCCAACGCAGGATCAGCGCCATGAGGATCGGGATCACCAACAGCAGCGAGTGGGTCACGGAGCTGTTGATCATCAGGTCCAGCATCCGATAGAGGATAGTCTTCGGTCGAGATGAGCATGCCCGAGCCCCACGCCGACATCGATGTCTGGCACCTCGCTCCCGGGGTGACCATGACGCTCGACGAGCCGCACCTCGTCGGCATCGTCAACGCCACGCCGGATAGTTTCTCCGACGGCGGTGTCTATCCGTCGCGCGAGGCCATCGTCGGCCACGCGCTGCGCCTCGTCGAAGAGGGCGCCGCGATGGTCGACATCGGCGGCGAGTCCACGCGGCCCGGCGCGGAGCGCGTTCCGATCGCGGAGCAGATTGATCGCGTCGTTCCCGTCATCGAGGAGCTGCGCGAGTGCACCGACGTGGCGATGTCGATCGATACGACGCACGCCGCGGTGGCCGAGGCGGCGCTCGACGCCGGCGCCACGGTGATCAACGATGTGTCCGCCGGTCGCGAGGATGACGCCATGTTCGCGCTGGCGGCCCGACGCGAGTGCGGCCTGGTCCTCATGCACCGACGCGTTGGGCCCGAGCAAGACTCGTACTCCGACCAATACGAGCGCGAACCCGAGTACGACGACGTGGTCGACGAGGTGCGCGCCTTCCTGCTCGAGCGATGCGCCGCGGCGCGGGCCGCGGTGCCGTACGGCGTGCGCAACGATTCGATCGTGATCGATCCGGGCCTGGGCTTCGGCAAGTCCGTCGCGCAGAACTACGAGCTGATCCGGCGCACGGCCGAGCTCGTCAGGACCGGATATCCCGTGCTCGGGGCCGCGAGCCGCAAGAGCTTCGTGGGACACGTGACCGGCGTGGACGAGCCGCGTGCGCGGGCCGTCGGATCGACGGCGGTCAGCGTCTTGCAGTATCTCGCGGGGGTCCGGCTGTTCCGGGTGCACGACGTGGCGGCGCACCGGGAAGCCCTGGCGGTCGCACGGGCGATCTCGGCCGGGGAGAGGGCGTGGGCGGGGGCGGGAGCAGGGCCCTGATCACGGACGGTTGGTCCGCGCTCGCAAGCGGGCTACCATTCGGTTCGGCGCCGAATTCCGGGGCCGCGACGCTTCTTGAGGAGACTTCCCAGATGGCCAGTGATCGCGTGATGGAGTTTACGGACAGCAACTTCGAGACCGAGGTCCTTCAGTCCGAGCAGCCCGTGCTCGTCGACTTCTGGGCCGAGTGGTGCCAGCCGTGCCGTATGCTCGCTCCCACCATCGACGAGGTCGCCGACGTCTACGACGGGCGGGCGAAGGTCGGGAAGGTCGACACCGACGCCAACCGGGAGATCTCCATGCGCTACGGCATCAGCGCGATCCCGACGGTGATCCTCTTCAAGAACGGTGAAGTCTCCCGGAAGTTCGTCGGCCTCACGCCGAAGGAACAGTTCACCGAGGCGATCGACGAGCTGGTGAAGCAACCGGTCTCCGACTAGTGGTGTGAGTCAGAAGTCCGGCACCATACCGCCGGTCCTCGCCGCCGCTGGCTGCGTTGCCGCTCCTCGACGTATCTCCCGATATGCCTTCGTCGCGGCGCCTTGCCAGCGACGACGATCCCGCGCCGGTATGTCACCGGACTTCTGACTCACACCACTAGCTTCTTGTTTGGCGGCCATCCGGCCTCGCCGTCGGGGCCGGCAGGCGTTCCCGGTATCATGGCGCCCATGACGCGCCACCTGCCGACCGTCGTCGCGGTGCTTGCGCTCGGCGCCGCCGTGACGTCGGCCGCCGGGGCGAACCCCATCGTCACCAGCGATCTGCTGAACGTCCGCCGCATCACGTCGATCGACGTGGCGAACGACGGCTCGCGCGCCGTGTTCGCGGTGCGCTCGATCGGGCCCCGCAGCGCCCGCGCTCCCGGTGATCTCGTCAACCAGTCGCACCTCTACGTGCTCGATCTTCGCCGCGAGGACGCCGCTCCGCGGCGGTACACCCACGGTCCGCGGTTCGACCACGCGCCGCGGCTCTCGCCCGACGGTCGGCGGATCGCCTTCGTTCGCGGCGGGTTCGACGAGGACGAGCACGGGCGGCAGGTCTGGATCATGCCGGTCGACGGGGGCGAGGCGCGCCCGCTCACCGACCTTCCCGGCGGGGCGTGGGTGCCGCGTTGGAGCCCGGACGGGCTCCGGGTGCTCGTGACTTCCGCCGTGCCCGCGGCCGATCTGCCCGGCGCCCCACCGTGGGCCCCAGGCGACCGTCCCGCCGCCGCCGCCGCCGAGCCCCGCGTCGACGGCTCGCGCGAGGAGATCCGCGTCTGGCTCGACCGGAACGCGGCCGAGAGCGATCCGAACGTCATCACCCGCCTCGACTTCCAGGGCGAGATGGCACTGCGCGGGCCGATGGAGTTCCGGCATCTGTTCCTGTGCGACCCGCGTCGCCCGGACGCCTTGCCCGTGCGTCTGACGAGCGCGTATCGCGATCACGACACGCCGGTGTTCATGGCGGACGGTCGGAGCATCCTCTACACGGCCGTCGTCGATCCGAACGAGCATCCAGATCGGCAGATCGCACGGTGCATTCGCCGGCTCGACGTCGACGGTCGGAACGACCGCGTGCAGCTCGCGATGGATGGATGGTCGGTGCGTGATCCGCGGCCCAGCCGCGATGGATCGATCATCGCGTTCGTCGGCCAGCGCACCGACCAGCCCGAGGTCCGACCTCGTCATCTCGGCATCGCCTCGGCCGCCGAGACCGGGGAGGAGCCGGTCTGGCTCACCGAGACCTTCGACGCGTCGGTGGGACGCTTCTGCTGGATGCCGACCCGGTCGTCGCTCCTGTTCGGCGCGGCCCGGCGCGGCGGCTTCCCCCTGTTCACGATGGGCCTCGGTCTGCTCGAGCCCGCGGTGCTGGTGGAGCGCGAAGGGATGCTGCCCGTCGGCGCGCACGCCTTCGACGCCGGTGGGGGCGTGATCGCTTACACGCTCACGACCGCCTCCAACCCGTGCGTGCTTCGCGTGCGTGACGGGCGCGGGGATCGGCTGGCGTACGACGCGAACCCGTGGGTCCTCGACCGCGACCGGTCCATCCCGATGACGTCGGTCATCGAGCGGCCCGACGGTACCGAGGTGCAGTACTGGCTGATGGAGCCCACCCGCCGTTCACCCACGCGCACCTATCCGCTGGTGCTGGCAATCCACGGCGGGCCGAGCGGCATGTGGGGGCCCGGCGAGTTCACGATGTGGCACGAGTTCCAGCTCCTGTGCAGTTGGGGCTACGGGGTCGTGTACGCCAACCCGCGCGGCTCGACCGGGTACGGCTACGAGTTCCGGCGCGCGAACTTCCAGAACTGGGGCGAGGGCCCCGCGGGCGACGTGCTCGCGGCGGTGGACGACGCCCTGCGTCAGGATTGGATCGACCCCGAGCGGCTCGTCGTCACCGGGGGAAGCTACGGCGGCTACCTCACCGCGTGGATCGTGGCGCACGATCACCGGTTCAAGGCCGCCGTCGCCCAGCGGGGCGTGTACGACCTGGCGACGTTCTTCGGAGAGGGCAACGCGTGGCGGCTTGTCGAGTGGAGCATGGGTGGCCTGCCGTGGGATGCGCGGACGCGCGACGTGCTGCGTCAGCAGAGTCCGTTCACGTGGGTGAACCGGATCCGCACGCCGCTGCTGATCATGCACGCCAGCGAGGACCTGCGCACGGGCGTGTCGCAGTCGGAGATGATGTACCGCGCGCTCCAGCGACTCGGCCGGCCGGTCGAGTACGCACGCTACCCCGGCGCCGGTCACGATCTCTCGCGCACCGGCGACCCGCGCCATCGCATGGATCGTCTCCACCGGATCATCGACTTCTTCGACCGGGCCGTCGACAACCCCCGCCGCGCACCGCGGCTGGACACCGGTGACTAAGGACCGCGTCCGCGTCCACGAGTGCCCTCAACTACTCCCGCCGCGCGAGAGCGAGGATCCGTCCCGGAGGGCGGTGCGCCGAACGTCCGAACAAGCCCGCCTTTGCGCGAGAGCGAGGATCCGTCCCGGAGGGCGGTGCGCCGAACGTCC
>JAAELP010000471.1 GCA_024226535.1 Planctomycetota bacterium
CCGGCGGCGTCGGTGCCCTCGACGTAGACGTAGACCTTGCCCTGGACCGGCTTGCGGGCGACCTCGAGGTAGGCGGCGAAGGCGAGGTTGCCGTTCGCGGTCAGGGTGCCGACCACGTCGTGGGTCTCGGCGACGTCGACGACTTGAATGCTGCCCGCCTGGTTGGCGACGTAGAGCAGGGTGCCGTCGGGGGTCAGGCCGACGTCGCGGGGCCCCAGGTTCCGGTCGAGGACGTCGCCGTCGAGCTCGATGCGGCTGATGCCGGCGAGGTAGTTGGGCCACTCGTCCCAGGTCAGCCAATGCCACCAGGGATGCTGCCAGGGGATCGACTCGGTGGCCGGATCGCCGTCGAGGTCGACCTCGGAGCCGGTCACCGGGTCGATAACCGACACGGTGTCGCTCATGTAGCGGTTGGCGGCGTAGGCGAAGACGCCGTTGGGGTTGTCGAGGTTGGGGGTGACCGCCATCGGGGTGAAGGCCTGGAACACCCAGGGCGCCGTGCCGACGGTCTCGAGGTA
>JAAELP010000472.1 GCA_024226535.1 Planctomycetota bacterium
ACGTTGACCTGCAACGACAACACCGGAGACAACGTCGAGACCTGCAACGGAATCGACGACGTCTGCGCCGGCGGTGTGCCCGCCGACGAGACGGACGACGACGGCGACGGCTACGTCGAGTGCTCGCCGTGGAGCGGCACCGTCGGTGGTGTCCTCGGCGGTAACGACTGCGACGACTCCGCGACCGGCGGCTCGATCAACCCGGGTGCCGACGAGGTGTGTGACGGCGTCGACAACGACTGCGACGTCGGAACACTGGACGGCTCGGAAGATCCCGGGCTCGGCGGCCAGTGCGACGGCGACGACAGCGACCTGTGCACCGAGGGCACCTTCGAGTGCACCGGCGGTTCGCTGGCCTGCAACGACACGAGCGGGGACGACCTCGACCTGTGCGACGATAACGACAACGACTGCAACCCCAACACCCCCGACGGCTCGGACGAGACGTGGTTCGAGATGGCCTGCGACGGCGACGACTCCGACATGTGCACCGAGGGGATCTCCGTTTGCACGAACGGCAACGAGATCTGCACGGACGCGACCGGCGACGACGTCGAGATCTGCCCGGACGGTCTGGACAACGACTGCAGCGGCGTCGCCGACGATTGCACTCCCGCGTGCGCGCTGCTGCTCAAGAAGGCGGCCAACCCCATGGCAGCAGCCGTCGGTGAACAGGTCACGTATTTCTACGTGCTGAAGAACGACGGATCGGAGACGCTGACAAACGTGACGCTGTTCGACGACGTGCTGTTCGATATCACTCCGGGTCCGCAAACCCTGGCTCCGGGGGGCCGCTTGCAGTACGAGAGAGTGGTCACGATCGGAGTGGAATCCGATGGGCAAGATGGCGCGATCGACGACGCATTGACAAACGTCGTCGTGGCGCTGGGGACACAGCCCGGCGGCGACATCTGCACGGCGGAGGCCTTCGTGACAGTCGACATCACTCCGGCCGGCCCACCGCCGACGACGGGAGCCGAGTTCACCGACAAGAGCAGCCTGGCGTGGGATGCCGCGCCCGGCACCTCGATCTACGACATCGTTCGCGGCGATCTGAACCAGCTACGCAGCAACGCGTCCGCCGCCCTGGCCGAGTGCTCGACGGACGACGTGGCGGACACGCTGTTGATCGACGACGACACGCCCGCGCCGGGCCAGGGCTACTTCTACCTGATCCGCACGGACGAGGACGGGATGATGCCCGGCACCTACAACAACCCCGACGGGGCGGCGGCCCCCGGCGAGAGCCGCGACGTCGACATCGCGCTGGGTGACGGCGAGGACTGCGCGTACTGACGCGCTCGATCAACGAACTCCGAAACGGGGCGGGGGCCGAAGGCTCCCGCCCTATTTTTATCCGAGCCAGGTGCGCACGCGCTCGATCACACTCTCGGCGGTGATGCCGAACTTCTCGGCCAGCACGCCGGCCGGCGCGGAGGCGCCGAAGGTGTCGATGCCCAGCGTCAGCCCGTCGGCGCCGGCGAGGTCGCGCCACGGGGCGGTCAGCCCGGCCTCGATCGTGGCGACGGGTACGCCCTCGGGGAACAGGCGCTTGCGATAGGTCGGCTCCTGCCGCTCGAACAGCTCGCGGCACGGGATCGACACGACGTTCGCCGTCTTGCCGTCCTTGGCCAGCGCCTCGGCCGCCGCGACGGCGAGGTGCAGCTCGGAGCCGGTCGCCGCCAGGACGACGTCGGGCCGGTCCGTGCCGGAGACGAGGTACGCGCCGCGGCGCGCGTCGGCCAGCTCGCCCTGCGCGCTGCGCTCGATGGCGGGAACCGTCTGCCGCGTCAGCAGCAGCGCGGTCGGACCGTCGCCCCGCTCGAGCGCCATGCCCCAGGCCAGCGCGGTCTCGTAACCGTCGGCCGGGCGGAAGACGTTGACGCCGGGGATGACGCGCAGCGCCGCGGCGTGCTCGATCGGCTCGTGCGTCGGGCCGTCCTCGCCGACGAAGATCGAATCGTGCGTGAAGACGTAGATCGCCGGCAACTTCGCCAGCGCCGCGAGCCGGATCGCAGGCCGCATGTAGTCCGAGAAGACGAGGAACGTCGCGCCGTACGGCCGGAATGCGCCGTGGTACAGAAAACCGTTCATCACCGCGCCCATCGCGTGCTCGCGGATGCCGTAGTGCAGGTTCCTCCCGGCGTACTCACCCGGCATCACGGCCGGCGAGCCCTTGATCACGGACTTGTTGGACGGCGCGAGGTCCGCCGATCCGCCGACCAGGCCCGGGACGAGCTGCGCCGCCGTCTGCAACACCGCGCCGCTGTGCCCGCGCGTGGCGGAGTCGTTCGTGGGCGCCTCGGCCAGCAGCCGATCCGTGATGTCCGCGGGAACGTCGGCATGCGCCGCATCCCACGACCCCGCACGCTCCGGCTGCTCGCCGCGCCACGTCGCGAAGCGGCCCTCCCACGCGGTGCGCAGGGCCTTCCCCTCCTCGGCGCGGGCCTTGAAGAACTCCCGTACCTCGTCCGGCACGTGAAACGTCGGCTCGAGCGGCCAGCCGAGGGCGTTCTTGGTCGCCGCGACCTCGTCGGCGCCCAGCGGCGCGCCGTGCGAATCGGCCGTGTCCTGCTTGTTCGGCGAGCCGTGGGCGATGTGCGTGCGGCAGGCGATCAGCGACGGCCGGTCCCGCTCCGCGATCGCGGCCTCGACGGCGGCGGCGAGCGCCTCGTGGTCGTGCCCGTCGACGCGCTGCACGTGCCAGCCGTACGCCTCGTAGCGCCGCGTCACGTCCTCGGACCACGCCAGGTCGGTCTTGCCCTCGATGGTGATGCGGTTGTCGTCGTACAGCGCGATCAGGTTGCCGAGGCGCAGGTGCCCGGCCATCGACGAGGCCTCGCCGCTGACGCCCTCCATCAGGTCGCCGTCGCTGGCCAGCACGAAGACGCGGTGGCTGACGGGATCGAAGTCGGCGCCGTTGCAGCGCGCGGCCAGCATGTTCGACGCCAGCGCCATGCCGACGGCGTTACTGATGCCCTGCCCCAGGGGCCCCGTCGTGGCCTCGACGCCGACGGTGTGGCCGAACTCCGGGTGGCCCGGAGTCAGGCTATCCCACTGGCGGAAGTTGCGGATCTCGGACAGCGGCAGGTCGTAGCCGGCCAGGTGCAACAGGCCGTAGAGCAGCATGCAACCGTGCCCCGCAGACAGCACGAAACGATCGCGATCGGCCCAGTCCGGCGCGGACGGGTCGTAGCGCAGGAAGCGGCTCCAGACGACGAACGCCATGTCGGCGGCGCCCATCGGCATCCCGGGGTGACCCGA
Source organism: Planctomycetota bacterium (assembly GCA_024226535.1). Lineage (GTDB taxonomy): Bacteria > Planctomycetota > Phycisphaerae > Phycisphaerales > SM1A02 > JAAELP01. The sequence continues at coordinate 3,265 of JAAELP010000472.1, forward strand.
GTTGGCCTGCTCCACGGCGTCGACGGCCAGGAACTGGAGTGTGCGGACGGACTGCTCGGCCAGCTTCGAGTCGAGTGTCGGCGACATCGTTTCCCCTACTTGCTCTTGGCGCGCCGCCTCGGCGCGCGTCGTTGGCGTACGGCCGGCCGCGGAGCGAAGGCCGCTGCGGCCGCCCCGATCAACGCGGTGCGCGGCTCGACAATGACACGGATGCAGATCTTGTGCAGCAGGTCGGATAACCGCCCCTTGTCGCGGAACGCCGCGACAAAGCCGCCCGCGCGCAATCTCGGCAGCAGCCGCGGCGCGATGCCGCCGCCGACGTAGACGCCGCCGGTGGCCCGGGCGGCGAGCGCGAGGTTCCCCGCGGCCGCACCGTAGAGCGAGACGAGCAGATCCACGGCCCGCGACGCCACGGGGTCCTCCTCGGCCAGCCCGGCGGCGCCGATCGCGGCGGCCCGGTCCGAGACGTCGGCCGGATGCGTCCGCATGCGGGTCGACGGACGTCCCCAGCCGTTGTCGACGAGGAAGTCGTAGATCGCCACCAATCCCGGACCCGAGACCAGTCGGTCGAGGCTGACCCGACCCCGCTGCCGCCGCCGCATGTAGCGCAGCAGCGCGATCTCGAGATCGTCGCGCGGCCCGAAGTCCTGATGCCCGCCCTCGCTCGGCTGCGGGAGCCAGCGTTCGCCGTCACGGACGACCGTCGCCATCCCCAGTCCGGTGCCGGCGGCGAGCACCGCCGCGTTGCCCTTCCCCGGCCGCAGCCCGGGAGTCAGGTTGACCAGCTTGCGCGGCGACAGCGACGGGATACCCCAGGCCGTGGCCTCGAGGTCGTTCAGCAGCAGGACGTCCTCGACCGCCAGCCGCGTGGCGACGCGGCGGGCGCTGACCGTCCACTGCAAGTTGACCGCCTGGCTGACGCCGCGCGACACCGGGGCCGCCACGCCGATCGCGACCCGCCGCGGCTTCCGCCGCTCTCCGGAGAGGAACTCGCCGGCCATCGTCTCGAACGAGGAAAACGCGGAGCTGTCGAAGGTCTGCTCGCGCTCGGCGCTGGGCTTGCCCGCCACCATACGAAACAGTCCCAGCAGGGATTTCGTACCGCCCAGGTCGGCCGCGAGGATCATTGCGACAGTATAAACGGGCGCATAGCGGGACGGACTAGCAGGCCGTTGAAAAACCGATGATCGGCAGGGGTCGCAGGATTTGTTGGAGCGGGCTTGCGGTGCGCGCGATCGCGATCTGAAAGCGAAAGGTCGCAGACGGTTCCCCGATGAGGGCACGCCAGGCGGCTCGCAGT
>JAAELP010000473.1 GCA_024226535.1 Planctomycetota bacterium
GAGATCAATCGTGTGGATCGCGGTCATGGAAAATGGGGTCGGGTCTCATTTCCGGTGGGTGTCACACGCTGACGACGCCGAGCATCCGGGCCGCGGTCCGGGCGATGTCCGTGTGGTGCAGACCGCACTGCTTGAGAATCTCGGCCTCCGACCGGGCGGATTTCGGGATCTGGCGAACGAAGAGCTGGTCGATCGTGAACGCGTCTCCCGACTCCGTGCACGCGTCGGCGACGGCGGAACCGAGCCCGCCGCCGTAGTTGTCCTCGACGGTGAGGATGTTCCCGCCGTTGGCGTTGGCGAGGTCGAGCAGGGCCTCGGCGTCGAACGGGATCGAGTAGAGATCCACGAGGGACGCGTCGATGCCGGCGCGGTCCAGCGCGTCGAGGGCCTTGTTGCACTCGTGGACCATGTAGCCGGCGGAGACGATCAGCAGATCGCGGCCCTCCGTGAGCACCTCGAACTTGCCGAGGTTGAACACGGTGTTCTCGTTGTAGATGAACTCGACGTCCGGACGGGCCGTCCGCATGTAGCAGCCGCCGTGGTGCTCGGCCATCGCCAGCGTGAGCCCGTACGCGGCGTAGGCGTCGGCGGGCTGGAGCACGTAGAAGCCCGGGTTGCCGAGGTGGTCGCTCATCGTCGTGAAGCTGCGGAACCACGAGACGTCGGGCAGGGACATCTGGCTCGGGCCGTCGGCGGCGAGCGAGATGCCGCAGTGGCTGCCGATGATCTTGATGTTCGCGCCGGAGTCGATCGCCATCTCGATCTGGTCGTAGGCGCGGGTCACGAACTTCGCGAACGTCGAGCAGAAGGGGATCTTGTTCGCGGCGGCAAGACCGGCGGCGGCCGACATCATGTTCTGCTCGGCGATCTTGCACTCGACGAAGCGGTCGGCGAGGTCGCGGTCGGTGGCGAACCACTCCGAGAAGGTCGAGTTGCGCACGTCGGCGTCGAGCGCGTAGACGCGTGGGTTCGCATGCCCGAGGGCCCGCAACGCCACGCCGTAGGCCTTCCGCGTCGCGAACTTGCCGGAACGCAGGACGAGACCCATGTCCCACTGCTCCATCGCCTCCTGGAACGAGGGCGGCTCGCTCTCGACGGCCGGCGGCGGCTCGTGCTCCTTCGGCGGGTAGATGCGAAGCTGTTCGTCGGAGGACAGCGCGGACGTGAGCCCGACGCCGGTCGCGTTCAGTTCCTCCACCGCCTGCTCGAGCTTCTCCCCGGTGGCGGGTTTGCCGTGCCAGCCGCCGCCCTGAAGGCTCGTGGCGCCCCAGCCCTTCACGGTCTTCGCGACGACCGCCATCGGCTGGTTGCCGCCGGACATCTCGACGTGGGCGGCGAAGGTGTCGCGGAGCGTCTCGGGATCGTGGCCGTCCACGACACGCACGTCGAAGCCCGCCGCGGCGAGCTTGCGCTCCAGCACCTCGGGGGACTGCTGCCCGCTGACGGAATCCGCCTGGCCGAAGCCGTTGCAGTTGAAGATCGGCAGCACGTTCGCCAGCTTGTGATCGATGATGAAGTCCAGCGCCTCGGCGATCTGCCCCTCGCGCGACTCGCCGTCGCCGATGATGCAGTAGACGCGTTTGTCCAGTTCGTCGTGCCGGGCGGCAATGCCGAGCCCGGCCGCGATCGAGAGACCCTGCCCGAGCGAGCCCGTCGCCGCGTCGAAGAAGGGGAAGCCCTCCATCGGGTTGGGGTGGCCGTCGAGGTAGGAGTCGTTCTCGCGGAGGGTGGCGAGGTCATCGGCCTTGAGCGGGCGCCGCTCGTTGCCCTTGCCGATCGCGCCGCCGACGTCGGCCATCGCGGCATAGATGATGGGCACCGCGTGGCCCGCGGAGAGGACCAGCCGGTCGGACGTGGGGTAGCGCGGGTGATCCGGCAGCCACCGCATCGTGTGGTACAGCAGCACCGTGACGATGTGGCCGAGGCTCATGGCGCTGGTGGGATGCCCGCTCCCCGCCGTCGAGCACATCTCCAGGCAAGCGTGGTCCAGTTGAATGGCCTTGGCGTGGACGGCGGCTTCGAACGACATGGAGAATGCCCCCTTGTGGCCGCGGCAGGGCGGCACGGGTTATGCGAACGGACGATGACCCCCCGCCCGAAGGGCGGTCGGCGCGATGAGCCCTGTAGTATCTCACGGACCCCGAGAACGGGCAAGGCACTGGGGGCCCGCCTTATGTGGAGAATATGTGTGCGGGTGCGAGACCGACCCGCTCTCCAAGGGCTCCTCGCGGGGGCGGATCCCACGAGTGCTACACTCTACCCATTGTGTCCGCCGCCGGCGGACGCCCCCCCAGAAAGGGTCGAGGACTGATGAAGGTCATCTGTGAACGGGCAATGCTGCTGGAGGCGGTCAACAGCGTCAGCAGCGTCGTGGCCACGCGGACGCCATCCCCCGTGCTCCAGTGCGTGAAGGTGACGGCCTCGGAAGGGGTCCTCACGATGGCGGCGACCGACCTCGAGGTCGGCCTGCGGTTGTCGGTGGAGGAGGTGGACGTTCAGGCCGACGGCGAGGCGCTCATCCCCGCCGACAAGCTCGTCCAGATCGTGCGCAGCAGCGAGGACGCGACGCTGACGATCTCGTCCGAGGACCACACCGTCCACATCCGCGGCAAGGACTCGCACTTCACGATCTACGGCTACGACCCCAAGGAGGCGCCGCCCGTCCGCGACTTCGGAGAGGCGGCCGAGGATTGCGAGATCGACGGCTCGACGCTGACCATGCTCGTTCACCGCACGCTGTTCGCCGCCGCGGCCGAGCACAGCCGGTACGCGATCAACGGCATCCTCTTCGACCGCGAGGGCCGCAACCTGCGCATGGTTGCCACCGATGGCCGGCGTCTCGCGCTCGCCCGGGGGCAGTGCACGAGCGTGCAGGATCGCGAGAACGTCAAGTGCATCGTTCCCGCCAAGGCGCTCAACCTGCTCTCGCGGCTCGTGCGCGACGACGCGGACACGCCGGTGCACGTCGCCATCGAGGAGAACCAGGCCCTGTTCCGCATCGGAGCGGGCACGGGACGCGCCGATTTGTCGACGAACCTCGTCGAGGGCACGTTCCCCCCGTTCGAGGACGTCATCCCCAAGGACCAGGACAAGAAGGTGACGTTCGACGTGGAGGTCCTCCGCAGCGCGATCAAGCGGGCGGCCCTGCTCACGAACGAGGAATCCAAGGGCGTGCGCCTGATCTTCGGCGACGACATGCTCACGCTCAAGAGCCGCGCCCCGGAGATGGGCGAGGCGGAGATCCGTGTCGATCTCCAACGCTACGAGGGCGAGCCCGTCGAGATCGGCTTCAACCCTGGGTTCATCGTCGATGCGCTCAAGGTCATCGACGAAGAGAACGTCATCGTGGAGCTGAAAGCGGCCAACAAGCCGGGCGTCCTGCGGACGGGCAACGACTTCACGTATGTCGTGATGCCGGTGAACCTGCAGTAGGGGGAAGTCCTACTTGCGGTACTTGACCGCGCACCCGTACGGCTTCACGTACTCCGGATCCACCTCTTCGTCCTGCACGATTCGGTTCACCGCGTCCACGAGGTAGTTGGTCACGTCCTCCGGCGAGGCGCTGCCGAGACGGTTGTCGTCGATCGCGCCTTGGTAGCGAAGGACACCGGCGCGGTCGACGACGAACACGTGCGGCGCGCGGCGGGCGTCGAAGCGGCGGCCGGCCGCGCCGTCGGGGTCGAGCAGGATCGGATACTCCAGCCGGTGGGTGGCGATCCATTCCGTGTTGCCGGACACGGTCGCGTCATGGTTGGAGTTCACGGCGAGCCACACGACGGAGCGGTCGAGGCTCCGGACCTTCCGGTACGTCGCGCGCATCGCGCCGGTCTGGTACAGGCGTCCGACGAACGGGCAGCGGGGATCGGTCCACTCCAGGACGACGATGCGTCCGCGGTATCGGTCGAGACGGTGAAGCCGGCCCGTCGTGTCGGGCAACTCCAGCGCGGGCGCCGGCGCACCGATCCGCGGGGCCTTCCCCGCCGGCGCGACCCCCGCGCCTGCGGCGAACGTCGCCGCGAGGACCGCGGTGATCATCGTGAAGCGGGAACCGTGTCTCATCGACACCAGGGACACCGGCGACCGCCCCCGATTCCGGAGCTTCCTACTTTGACGCCGGCGTCTTGACGGGGATCCGCCACGCGTAGGCGGGATCGTCGGGCCGGGAACCGAGCGACACCACGCCGCCGATCACGAGCGGCTCGCCGAGGGCGTTCTGCGGGCTCACCGTCACCGGGGCCCGAAGTCGGAAACGCCCGTCGGCGACCTCGGTCGAGATTTCGCCGTACTCGATGCCCGGCGACTGGATCGGGAAGACGAGGAGCTTCGTCCCCGCCTTCGCCGGTCCCGTGACGAGCAGGTGCTTCCCGTCGAAGGACGCGCGGCCGCCGTCGAGCCTGGCGATCGGGCGCGGCAGGCGACGCTGGAACGTCTCGATGCGCTGGCCGTCTCGGCCGGTGGGCCGGCGGGTCTTCCCGGTCCGTCTTGCCACGGTAGGGACCTCGACGCGGAGGTCCCGGTCGCCGAGAAGGCAGACGTCGCGGCAGGCCAGGAAGAAGACGTTGACGTCGAACACGGCCGTCGCGTCGTCGAGATTCTTCGGCGCGGTGACGGGCACGAACAGCACCGTCTCGCGCTCGTAGCCGTACTCCGGCCCCTCGGGACCGGGAAACGCGCGGGGGCGGGGGAACCGTGTCTTGCCGACCGTGAACCCCTTGGGGGCACGGACCGCCAGTTCCGTCGGCGCGCCGCCGGCACCGGAATCGATCCAGTAGGTGTGCCAGTGTTCGGCGATCTCGAAGATCACCGCGAGGTGGAACGTCGCGCCCGGCTCGATGCGGTCGACGTCGCTCACCAGCCTCAGCTTCACGAGACGGTCGACGTTCTCCGGCGGAGGCGGTTCGGCGGGGGCCGTCTCGGGCGGAGCCGATCGGGTCGGACCCGCCGTCACCAGCACGGCGAGCAGAATCGGGAACAGGATCGATCTGGTCATGGTCTCTCGTCCGGGCACGCGTTGCGGTAGTCTAGGACCAGCGACGAGGAGCGTTCAGATGATGATGGCGAGAGCGACGGGCGTGGCGTTGATCGCGGTGGTCCTTCTGTCCGCGGGCTGCGGCGGCCCGAAGATCAGCGACCGCGACCTCGACTTCGTCGGCCCCGCCGACGCCGCGAAGCTCGTGGAGCGCAAGCCGACGCTGTTCCGCGGGGCCAACAGCGCGGTGTGGGTCGACCCGCGCAGCGACATCGAGTTCCGGGCCGGGCACATCCCCGGCGCCTTGCACGTGCCGCTGGAGCAGGCCGCGGATCGCGTCAAGGAACTCGAGGCCTACGACGTGATCATCGTCTACGGCAGTGGGTACAACGACCCGGTCGCGCTGGCGATGAGCAAGACGCTCCTGTCCCTCCGGCTCGATGAGGTTCGCACCCTCCGCGGCGGCCTCCGCTCCTGGGAGGAAGCGGGCAACGAGCTGGAAACGGGTCGCTCGCGCTGATGACGAGAGCCAGGAGCCTCAGCTCCAGTTCCCGATGACCAACAGGATGTCCGCGAAGCTCGCCACGCCGTCGTTGTTGAGGTCGGCGGCACAGCCGCAGCACGTGCCCCAGGCGCCGATGACCGCGAGGATGTCGGCGAAGTTGACGATGCCGTCACCGGTCGCGTCGCCCGTGACCGGCGGCATGCCGAGCGTGCCGTCGCGGTTCGTGCGCTGGGCGTAGAGGTCGCCCGACCCGCTGCTCGAGTCGACCCACGCGAGCACCGCTCCGCCCTCGGGGCCTGGCGCCGCCACGAGACGCGACTTGCCGGTCGCGGCCGCGCCCGGCGTGAGGATGCTCGGGACCCAGACGGCATTGCCGTCGCCGTCGAGTTGCGACGCGCGGATGCGATCGTTGTCGAAGCTCAGCTCCTCGCCGTAGAAGACCGTCGCCCCGCAGCCGCCGGCGATCGAGTTCAGGCCCCCGACGACGTTGTCTGACAACGGCGAGATCACCACACCGCTGTTGCCCCACGCCCGCGTGCCTTCGGCGTCTATCTTCTGGCCGTAGATCCCGTATTGGAATGCGAGTTCCTCGCTCCAGAACACGAAGATCTCGTCGGTGATCGGGTTGTAACTGACGCTCGGACCGGTGCGCTCACCGACACCCGTGGAGACGGCGAGGCCGTTGGCCGGAAGCGTCACCGTGCCGTTGGCGAGCACGTGCTGCACCCAGGACTGGAGCGCGCCGCCGGTCGTGTACCAGGCGAACACCGCGCCGCCCGAGCCGTCGGGGACGAACGTCGGGAAGTTGCCGAACTGGAGCGAGTTGTTGCCCATGACCGTCGTCCAGTCGGGCCACACCGCGCTCCCGCTAGCGTCGACCTTCTGGGCGTAGAGGTGCTTCGCGGACGGGAACGACACGTAGCTGACGCTGGACACGATCACCGTGCCGTTGTCCGACGCGTTCATGTCGGACATCACCTGGGTGGGCTCGGGGTTGGGAAGGGCGGTGGGGGTGAGCCAGAGCACGGTGCCTGCGGCATCGAGCCTCTGGATACGCGTCTCCGACTCGTGGCTCCAGCCGACGAAGATCGAACCGTCGGTGGCCGCGGCGATCTTGGGGGCGGCGACGAACGCCACGCCGTCATCGAACTGCACGCCGTTGGCGCCCCACGGCGTGGTGCCGGTGGGCGTGACCATCTGGGCGGTCACCTTCGTGCCGCTGAAGCGGTCGTCGCGGAACGCGAGGACCGCGTTGTCCGATCCGTCCACGTCGAGGTCGTAGTCCTGGGTCGAGCTGAACCCCCGGTCGGCGATCAGGATGCCGTTGTGTGCCCACTGCTCGACACCCGAGGCGTCGAGACGCTGGAGACGGACATCGAAGCCCGAACCGCTGAACCAACTGATGTAGCAGCCGCCGTCGGAGGTCGGCGCCACTTTCGGCTGCGTGTCCTGGACGGGGGCGTCGCCGATGGCGAGGTTCACCGCCGGGTCCGTGGACCACTGCGCCACGGCGCCGGTGCCCAGGATGGCGATCGTAAGACCGGTCGTGATGCGTTCGCGGATCATCTCTTTTCCTCCGAGGGATGGGGGTTCGGCAATGCTCCGTTATATGGTTGCGGAGGCCGTGAGGCGATATATTTCGTAAAATATTACGTCACTTTTTTCATTTCACCGAGTCCTGGGATAGGATTCGAGCATGGAGCAGCCCTCCGCCACAGTCTGTGACGCTCCCGAAGGCCAGGACATCCGCGAGCGGATCGTCTCCGTGGGCACCGAGCTCTCCTCCGCCCTCCGGGCCGTGATCGACGCGATCCCCGGGGCCCCGCATCGGCCGACGGCCCTGGCGCGACGGCTCGGCGTGAGCCGGGTCCTGCTCAGCCGTCTGCTCAACGCACTGACCAAGCCCTCACCGTTCGAGGTGCTCTACCACGTGCCCGGTCCGGACTCGCTGCGAGCGGTGCTGGCCGCGGCGACGGAGGGCCCGACCGAGGAGTTGCTGTCGCATGCCGCCGGGGCGGTCGACGCGTTCGATCGGCTCGTCCGCGACGACTTCGGCACCCGCGGCGCCCTGGAAGCGATGGTGAGCGCGCAGCTCCCGGACACCCGAGAGAGGTTCGAGACCTCCAGCCGGTACGACGTCTTCAAGGGCATGAGCCAGTTGCTCGGCGTCCAGGCCGAGGTGTGGGTGTCGGCGATGATGCTGCACCCCACGGTGGACAAGCCCGACCGGCTCGACGTCGGGCTCGTCCACGGCGCGCTCGGCCTGCGTTGCCTGCGACCGGATGCTCCGGTGAGCATCCGGTTCGGCTCCCACGGCTCGGCCGCGCACGCGCCGACCGAGCTCGAGTCCCTCGGCCTCGAACGCTTCTGCCGAAATCCACCCGCCACGTTGCGCGCCGCCGAGCACGGCGGCGAGATCGTCCACACGCTCGAGGGTCGAAGCCTCGGCCGGCGCTCGCTTGCCGACATGCTCGCGGCCGACCTGCACCGCGATGCGATCGATCGTTACGCGTCACCGGATCCGCGCAACAAGCGTGGCGGCACGGTTCTGCCGGATCTTCCCGTGAAGGTGACGCAGTTCGACCTGCTGCTGCACCCGGACGTGTTCCCGGGATCCGATCCGGAGGTCGTCGCCTACAACACGTGCCTGCGCGGACCCGCCAGCGTCAACGATCCGACCCGCGACATCGACCGCATCAGCCTGCACGAGCAGGCGCGGCGACTCGACCCCGGCGCAACACATCTTCACAGCGCCGACGTGCCCCGGTACGTCGACATGCTCGAGGCGTACTGCGATCGGCTCGGTTGGAACCTCGCGGCATTCCGGGTGTTCCGCGTTCGAATCCAGTACCCGGTCTACGGCTGGCAGATCTTCATGGCGTTCGACGCGCCGCCGGCGCCCGGACGCTAGCGCTCCCCCGGGATCACGACCTCGTCGGGCTCCTCCACCCGCGTGCCGGACTCGTCGCTCACGACGCTCTTGTATCCCGGGCGCAACGCCGCCGCGAACCGTTCGCCGCCGGGCGTCATCGCGATGATCGCGACCTGGTGGACGGGCCGGAGGTCGAACGCGTCGCGGATGCGTCGCAGCGCCGTGAGCACCGCATCGCGCGGGCTTGCGCCGCAGCGCATCTGCTCCACCACGTGGAAGCTGCTGCACAGTCCCATGACCAGCTCGCCCGTGCCGGTGGCAGTGGCGGCCCCCGCCTCCGGATCGACGTACAGCCCGTGACCGATGATCGGCGCGTCGCCCACGCGTCCCGGAGTCTTGTACGGCGTGCCGCTCGTCGAGCACGCGCCGGCGAGCGTGCCGGACCGGTCGAGGGAGAGCGCGCAGACGGTGTCATGTCCCGAGCCGTCCGGATAGAGGACGCCGCCGGTGCCCGAATCGACCGGGCGACGCGGCACGTAGCCGGCGTCGCGCGACTGATCCACGTCGTGCGGTCGCTGCTTCCAGCGGAGCCACTTCGCCCGGGCCTCCTCGGAGCAGAGCGCGGCCTCCGCCAGGCCCTGCTCGTCGGCGAAGCGATCGGCGCCGGGGCCGGCGAGCATGACGTGCGGCGTGCGCTCCATGACCAGACGCGCGAGCGAGACGGGGTACGGGTGCCGCTCGACCGCGCAGACGCTCCCGCACCGACACGGATCGAGCATTACGCAGCCGTCGAGCGTGACGGCGCCGTCGCGGTCCGGCAGGCCCCCGAACCCGACCGAGTCGACGCCGGGATCATCCTCGACCGCGCGGCAGACGGCCTCCACGGCGTCGAGGCCCGAGCCGCCGTCGCGCAGCGCGGGCCACGCTTCGGCGCAGGGTCGCTCGGCGAAGGACCAGGTGGAGACGAGCTTCGGGGACGCGGCCATGGACGGCAACGTACCATCCCACCTCATGGACTCCCACCGAGTACTGCTCACGATGGCCGCGGCGATCGCCGGTGGCGTGATGCTCATCGTCATTGCGCGGCGGCTGAACCTCCCCGGCATCGTGCTCCTGCTGCTCGGCGGGATCATCATGGGCCCGGAAGTGCTCGGGTGGGTCGATCCCCACGGGCTCGGCGGGGGGCTCCGCGTCGTGGTGGCGATGTCGGTGGGGCTGATCCTCTTCGAGGGCGGCCTGACGCTCGACGTGGACGGCTACCGAACCGCGCCGGCCATGATCAAGCGCCTGCTCACGGTCGGCGTCGTGATCACGTGGCTCGGCACCGCGGCCGCGCTGCATCTCGTGCTGGGCCTCGCGCTGCCGTACGCGATCGTCAGCGCGAGCCTCGTCATCGTGACCGGCCCGACGGTGATCGCGCCGATGCTGAAGCGGCTGCGGGTCAACCCGAAGCTGCACGGCATCCTGCACTGGGAAGGCGTGCTCATCGATCCGATCGGCGTCTTGATCGCCGTGCTCTGCTTCGAGTGGATCATCGGCGAGAAGGGGAGCACGGGGGCGCTCGTGAGCCTGATGCTCCGCGTCGTGGCCGGGCTCGGCATCGGCGTCATCGGGGGGCTGCTCATCGGCTTCCTCGTGCGCCGCAAGGTCGTTGGGGACGAGACGGTCAACGTCTTCGCGCTCGGTGGCGCCGTGCTCGTGTTCGGGCTGGCCGAGCTGATCCAGGCGGAGGCGGGGCTGCTCGCGGTGACCGCGGCGGGGTTCATCTTCGCCGGCTCCGGCGCCGCCCGCGTCCGCGACGTGCGACGCTTCAAGGGCGAGATCACCGACCTGCTGATCGGAACGCTGTTCATCCTCCTCGCGGCGCGGCTCGACCTGGAGCAGTTCCGCACGTTCGGGCTCGGCGGAGCGGCGGTGGTGGCGATCGTGATGGTGGTGATCCGCCCGGTGAGCATCATCATCTGCTCGTGGGGGCTCGATCTGTCGGGGCGCGAGAAGGCGCTGCTCTCATGGGTCGCGCCGCGCGGGATCGTCGCGGCGTCGATGGCCTCGCTCATCGCCATCGAGATGGAGCGCGCCGGCGAGGGCGACATCGGTCGGTTCGTCGAGTCGTTCACTTACTCAGTGATCATCGCGACCATCGTCATCCAGGGTTTGACCGCGGGACCGCTGGTGAGACTGCTCGGTCTGGAGCGGCCGCAGTTGAGGGGCTGGATGATCGTCGGCGCTCACGCGCTCGGCCGCCGTCTCGCGTCGTTCCTCCGCCGCAGCGCCAACGTGCCGGTCGTGCTCGTGGATAGCAACAACCGCGCGGTCCACGAGGCGCGGCGCGATGGCGCCGTGGCCGTGGCCGGCGACGCCCGCGACACGGCGCTCCAGGACCGCGTCGAGCTGCAGGGAGTGGGCAACGTCCTCGCGCTGACGGACAACGACGATCTCAACGTGCGGCTCTGCCAGATCTGGGGCGAGATCGTCGGTTCCGAGCGCGTCTTCCGCTGCCGGGCGAGCGACGTCCCGCATCGGGAGGACGACGACGAGATCGCCGGTCATCTCGTCTGGCCGGACCTGCCGAAGCCGTCGCTGGTGTCGGCGGAGCTTTCTCGTCTGGAGGCCACGACCCGCGAGGGGGCGGGCGACGCGGCGGCGCTGCGGCGCTTCGCGACGCCGATCGCGACCGTCACCGAGAGCGGTGGTCTGCGTCTGGACGTGGACCAACTTGGCCCCGACGACCCGCGCCCGAGCGGGCCGACGCTCTTCCTGCGCCGGACCGCGGACTACCTCCGGCGGACCCTGCGGGCGGAGCTGATCGGACCGTCCAGCGCGACTGACCTGCGATCGCTGTTCGAGGAGCTGGTGACCCGCGCGATCGCATTACAGCCGGACCTGCCGCGCGATTCGGTCGTACTCGACCTGCTGGAGCGCGAGGCCGCGGCCCCGACCGCGATCGGTCACGGGATTGCCATCCCCCACGCGTATTGCCGGCAGCTCGACACGCGTCTCTGCGCCGTCGCCCGTCTCGACGAGGAGGTCCCCTTCGAGACGCCGGACGGTGAGCCGGTGCGGATCGTGCTCATGATCCTGAGCCCGCAGGGCGACCCGGAGGGCCACCTCGCGACGCTCGCGGAGATCGCGCGGATCCTCAGCGACGCCGAGACCCGCGCCGCCCTCGCCGACGCGCGCTCGCCGGCGGTGATCATGCGCCTGCTCCACGCGGGCTGATCGCGCGCTGGGTGCCGTGGTCTTGCCCCGCAGGGCAAGGCCGCGTGCCATGGGCGCCCAACAACGCGGCCTTGGCTACGCCAAGACCCCGGCACCCGGATTTGGTGGTCTGCACTACTGCCCGCGGTACCGCACCAGGTCCTCCTCGACCGCGGCCCGGAGCCCGGCGCAGTCCCCGAGACGGGCGGCGTCGACGGCCTGGAGCGCGGCCTCGGCGTTCTCGATCGCCTTCGCCCGCTCGCCGTTGGCGTCCTGCGCGATGGCGAGCGTCCGCAGCGCCAGCGCCCGGTCGCGCGGGATCGGCGGCACGGCCATCGCCTGCTCGGCGTACTCCAGCGCGTCGCCGGCATTCCGGCGCTCCACGTTCAGGGCCGACAAGGCGCACAGGGCCTCGGTGTAGCCGGACTGGATCGACGTCTCCCTCGGCATCTGCTCGCGGAGTTCGGCGAACTGTATGCGAGCCTCCGCGAGCCGGCTGCGGGCCTCGCCGACCTCGCCGGTGGCGGTGAGCCACGTGCCCAGCCGCATGTTGATTCGGGCGAGATCCTCCCGCCGGCGCACGTCGTCCTCGTCGCGGAACGCGAGCTGCTCGATCAGGCGCAGCGCCTCCCGCCCGCTCTCGATCGCCTCCGCGCTCGCGCCGAGGGCGGCCCGGGCGCGGCCCATGCCCTCGTAGCTCTCCGCCAGCAGGCCGGTGTGCTCCGTGTTGCTCTTCTGCGCTTCGTAGAGCGGCCTGATCGCCGCCTCCTGCGCGACGAAGTGCGCCAATGCCTGCTCCCAGGCGCACTGCAACAGCCGGGCACGTCCCAGCTCCTGCTCGGCCACGGCGAGGTCGCGCGCCGCGCGGGCGTCGGTCCGGTTGCCCTGAACGCGTTCCGCGGAGACCGTCTGGAAGAACTCCAGCGACTCGACCGCGTCGTCGAAGTCGCCGACCTCGAGCTGCATGCGGCCGGCGAGGTAGCGAGACACCGACAGGTCGCGACGCCACCGGGCATTGGCGGGCGTCGAGTCGGCCAGGCGCTGGCGGATCCGCACCGCGTCCTCGAACTTCACGAGCGCGTCCTCGTACTGCGCGCGATCCTGGTAGATGCCGCCGAGGCGGCCGCTGATCGTCGCCACGTCGCGTTGGTAGCGCGTGTTGTCCGGGTGCTGCGCCATGAGCTTGCGCCGGATCTTGAGCGACTGCTGGTAGCGCTCCAGCGCCGCGTCCTTGTCGCCCATGAGGAAGTGCCCGTCCCCGACGGAAGCGATCGCGATCGCCATCTGCCGGCGACGATTGGGGTCGTCCGGGGTGCCCCGGAGGATCTCCTCTCGGATCCCGAGACCTTCCCGGTAGTGCTCGAGCGCCTCGGCGACGGCGCCGCTCCGGCGCTTGGCGTCGCCCATGCCGGTGAGGCTCGTCGCCACGTCGCTCGCCGCGTCCGGATCGTCGAGCTGCTCGGCGCGGAGCGCCCGCCGCATCTCCAGCGCCGTCTCGTACTCCGTGAGCGCCAGGTCGAGATCACCCTCGTTGGGGTTGCGGATCCCGCCGAAGACGGCGCCGATCCGGTGATGGGCGAGCGCCAACTCGCGTCGAACCACCGGGTCCTCGGGCACCTCTTCGGCGAGGTTCTCGAGGTATCCCTTCGCGATGTCGATCATCTGGTGACGTACCGGGAGCGATCCGTCGAGCACCGCGATCTGCTCGTGGAGATCCTTGAGCATGATGCCGGAGATCCCGACCACCTGGTGCAGGTGCGTCTCGGCGCGATCCTTCTGCTCGACGACCTCCTGCTTCGCCTTCTCGACCTCGCGACGCTGGGCCCGTTCGGCCTGCCAGCCCGAGGTCGTGCCGGCGATGCCCCCGACGAGGAGCACGGCGATCATCGCCGCCGCCGCCACGCCGGCGCGGTTGCGGCCGACGAACTTCACGGTGCGGTAGCCGAACGTGTCGGCCCGCGCGATCACCGGCATCCCGTCGAGGTGGCGCTGGATGTCATCGGACATCTGCTCCGCCGACGCGTACCGGCGTTGCGGCTCCTTGCGCATGGCCATGAGCACGATGTTGTCGAGGTCGCCGGCGATGCTGCGTCGCAGGCGATCGGGACGGCTCACGCGCGAATGGCTCACCGACTCGGGCGTGATCGTGGACGATCCCGTGGCCGGGTTGACGTAGTGTGTCTGCTCGACCTTGCTCACCGCCGTGCTCGGCCGCTCCGGGTCCTGCTCGCAGATGACGCGTTCCAGCTCCGGCCGCGCCCGGCTCGAGAGCTGGTACGGCGCGTGACCCGACAGCAGCTCGTAGAGCATGACGCCGAGGGAGTAGACGTCGCTGGAGGTCGTGATGGGGTTTCCGCGCACCTGCTCGGGGCTCGCGTACTCCGGGGTCATCACGCGGTGCTCCGGAGCGGTGGGATCGCCGGAGACCTTGCCGAGGTCGGGGTTGACGAGCTTGGCGATGCCGAAGTCGAGCAGCTTCGGCTGGCCGTCGGCGGTCACGATGATGTTGCCCGGCTTGAGGTCGCGGTGCACGACCAGGTTCTGGTGCGCGTAGTGCACCGCGTCGCAGACCTTCCGGAAGAGCACGAGGCGCTCCTGGATGCTGAGACGATGCGACTCGCAGTATGCATCGAGGTCGATTCCCTCGACGTACTCCATCGCGAAGAACGGCATGCCCTCCTCGGTGACGCCGGCGTCGTAGAGCCGCGCGATCCCGGGGTGGTTCATCGAGGCGAGAAGCTGCTCCTCCAGCTTGAAGCGTTTGAGGATCTCGTCGCTGTCCATGCCGCGCTTGAGGACCTTGATCGCGACGCGGCGCCGGAACTGCTCCATGTCGCGCTCGCCGAGGTAGACGACGCCCATGCCGCCGCGGCCCAGCTCGTGCATGATCCGGTACGGACCGATCTGCTTGAGCTTGTCGGGAACGGGCTCGTCGTCCGAGGTCACGACGGTGCCGGCGGCCATGGTCTGGGCGGAGGCGAACTCGGTGCGGGCCGTGTCGTGCTCCTCGAGCAGCGACTCGACCTCGGCGTGCAGCTCCGGGTCCTTGCCCGCGACCTCGGTCAACGGCTTGTCGCGCTCCTCGGAGGGGAGGTCGCAGAGGTCGAGGAACAGCTTCTTGGCGGCCTGGTACTTGAGGTCGTCCATCATTCGTCTCCAGCTCTGAGCTCACGCCGCAGCCAGGCCCGGCCCATCTTCCAGTCGCGCTCGACGGTCCGGGGCGACGTGTCCAGCAGTTCCGCGGTCTCGTCCACGCTCAGCCCCCCGAAGAGCCGGAGCTTCATCACCTTGGCCTGCCGCTCGTCGAGCGTCGCCATCCGCTCCAGGGCCTCGTGCAGGGCCAGCATGTCCAGGGGACGATCGGCCCCCACGGAGAACGCGTCATCCAGGGTCACCCGCCGCCACCCACCTCCGCGTTTTTCTCGATTTCGGTGCCGGGCCTCGTCCACGAGCACCCGCTGCATGGCCATCGAGGCCACGGAGTAGAAGTGGGTCCGGCCCCGCCAGGTCACCCGGGTCTGGTCCACGAGCTTCAGGTAGGCCTCGTGGACGAGGGCGGTGGGCTGGAGCATGTGCCCCTTGCCCTCGCGCTTGAGCTTGTCCTGGGCGAGGGCGAGCAGCTCTTCATAGACCTGCTCCATCAGCTCGTCGCCGTGAGCGCGAGGATCGTCCTCGCCGAAGCACAGGGTCTCGGTGATGTCCGACATGCGAGGCCGATTCTCCGGCCCGCGCGCGTGGCCCGCAAGGTCGGCAACGGGCCGAATCTCCTTGACTTGCCTCATGCCCGTCGGACAATCGGGGCCGCGCGGCGTCGCCCGCGGGTGATCGAGCCTCGTTTCTTCGGGAACTCGCCGCTCGCACGGAGCGCATACGTCGGTGGAGCAGGATACGGGAAGCGATCCCGGTAGGGCACGGGGGCGTGATCGTGGGGCTGAGGTCGGAGACATTGCGATGATCTGGACCGGGTACGGGCGGTGGCGGCGGGTTCGCGCGCGCCGGGTGGGCTTCGCGGTGGCGTCGACGGCGTGCGTGGGGCTTACGGGCCCCGCGCTCGGCGCGGGCAGCGACACGCCCGACGGATCGGTGGTCATCAACGGCGCCCAGATCCAACTTGGGATCACGCTCACCGGCGACACGTCGGACAACACCGACTTCTCCGATTCCGGAGTGGTCGGGGCTTGCAGCGCCGGCAGCGCGCCCGACGAGTGGTACCGGATTCAGATCGGCGGGCCGACGGGCACGATCGGTATCGACATCGAGCTTTGCGGCACGGGGACCACGTACGACTCGAAGGTCTTCGTGCTCGACACCGCCGCCACGGTTCTCACGTGCGACGACGACGGCTGTGGCGTCGTCGGCGGACCGTCGCGGATCCTCAACCTGACGCTCGCGCCCGGCACCTACGAGCTGGCGATCGACGGCTTCGGGACGTCGTCGGGTGTCTATTCGGCGTCTATCAGCGAGTTCGCGCCGATCGCCTGCTTCCTCGATCCGCCATGCTTCGGCGACGCCGAGGGCGAACCGTGCGAGGTCGGCCCCGACGTGACCAACGGCGGGTGCAACAGCACGCCGGAGGTCTTCGGCACGATTACCGTGGACGGCCCGGCCGTCTGCGGGACGGCGTGGGCGAACGACGGCTCGCGCGACACGGACTGGTACGCGTTCAGCGTCGCCTTCACGCAGGCCGTCGAGATCGAGGTGCGCGGCGAGACCGACCTGGTGGCGTTCCTCACGGAGATGTCCGCGGGCGGCGCCTGCCCGGTGATCGGGACCCCGGAAGGGACCCCGGCCTTCTCCGGGGACTGCGACGGCGTGCACATCATCGGCACCGGCTACGTGCTCGACCCCGGCGACTATGCGCTCTTCGTCGCCCCGGGCACCGAGACGAGCGGCGGCGTGTTCCAGGGCTTTCCGTGCACCGACGGCTCCACGACCGACAACGCGTACGAGGTGGAGATCCGCTTCGGTCCTGAGCCGACGGGTGCGTGCTGCCTCGGCGCGACCTGCGTCGAGGCCTTTCCGTCCGACTGCGCCGCGTCGGGCGGCTTCTTCCAGGGTATCGGCTCGCTGTGCGCCGGCACGACGTGCCCGTTCGGTGCGTGCTGTCTGCCCGACGGCGGCTGTCGCGACGGCCTGACCGCGAGCCAGTGCGCGAGCGTCGGCATCTACCAGGGTGACGAGACGCTGTGCGTCGGCGTGTTCTGTGTCCCGCCGCCACCCACCGGCGCGTGCTGCTTCTTCCCGAGCGGCGTCTGCATCGACGGGCAGACGCCCAGCGGGTGCGCGAGCGCCGGCGGCGTCTACCAGGGCGACGATCTGACGTGCGGCGAGGTCACCTGCCCCGTGCCCGCGACCGGCGCGTGCTGCATCGGCGCGTCGTGCATCGAAGGCGTGACCCCGGCCGCGTGCGCGAACGCCGACGGGATCTACCAGGGCGACGACACGATCTGCGAGGCCACGACGTGCTTCGCCGGCGCGTGCTGCTTCATCGACGGCAGTTGCCTCGTCGGCGACGCCGCCGGCTGTGCGAGCGCCGGGGGGGCCTACCAGGGCGACCGCACCGACTGCGCGAGCGTCACCTGTCCGGTCGGCCCGACCGGCGCCTGCTGCCTGCCGGGCGACGAGTGCTCGGTGGTCACGGGGGCGACGTGCGTGAGCTCCGCGGGCTTCTACCTCGGTGACGCGACCGGTTGCGGGAGCGCGACGTGTCCGCCGCCGGGGCTTCAGCAGCCGGCGACGTGCGAGATCAAGATCAGCGACCTCGCCGGCGGTTTCGGCGGCGCGCTGTTCGACGGCGACGGGTTCGGCGCCGCCGCGGCGGAGATCGGCGACCTCGACGGTGACGGGTGGCGGGACATGATCATCGGCGCCCCGGGCGACGACGATGGCGGCAACGATCGCGGCGCGGTGTGGGTGCTCTTCATGAACGGCGACGGCACCGTCGCGTCGGAGGTCAAGATCAGCGACACCGCCGGCGGCTTCGACGGCGCGTTGTTCGACGGCGACGGCTTCGGCAGCGCGGTCACCGGCATCGGCGATCTCAACGGTGACGGCGTCCCGGACGTCGCGGTCGGCGCGCCGTTCAGCGACGAGCCACCGGGGCTCGACGACGAAGGCGCGGTCTGGCTGCTGTTCATGAACGCCAACGGCACCGTCGCGTCGGAGTCGAAGATCGCCAACACGTCCGGCGGATTCGGCGGCACCGTCGGCGTCGCCGACTTCTTCGGCTCGTCGGTCGCCGCGATCGGGGACGTGGACGGCAACGGGATCATGGACCTCGCGGCGGGCGCGCCGGGGCGCGACCTCGACGGCGCCGACGACGGGGCGGTCTGGATCGTCTTCATGGCGGCGACGCTCGAGGTGCAGACGCAGACGGAGATCACCGAAGGCCAGGCGGGCTTCGGCGGCGCGCTCGCCGGCGAGGGCCGGTTCGGCGCGTCGGTGACCGCCCTGGGGGACCTGAACTTCGACGGCGTGGACGACGTCGCCGTCGGCGAACCGCTCGCCGACGGGGCGCTCGGGTCGGTCTGGGTCCTGTTCCTGGTCGGCGACGGCAGCGTCATCTCCGAGCAGGAGATCACCGCCGGTGTCGGCGGCCTCGGCGACGTGCTTCAGCCGGGCGACGAGTTCGGCAGCGCGGTGGAGCGTCTCGTCGACCTCGACGGGAACGGGGTCGTCGAGATCGGAGTCGGCGCCGCGGGTTCCGACTTGGGGACCAGCCGGGGCGCGTTGTGGATCGTCTTCATGAAGGGGGACGGGACGGTTCTGACCCAGTTCGGGATCGCGGCCGGTGTCGGCGGCTTCACCGGCAACCTCGATCCCGGCGATCGATTCGGCGAGGCGCTGGCGATGCTGAGCGACAACAACGGCGACGGGCTCCCCGAACTGGCCATCGGCGCTCCGTTCGACGACGACGGCGGCGGCGATCGCGGAGCGGCGTGGATCCTCTGCCCGAACGGTCTGCCCAACATCGCGCTCGGTCCGCCGCAGGAATTTCCCGCCGCGGGGCCGGGTGTGCGCCACGTCACCGCGGTCCTCGACACCACGAACATCTCGCCCGCGGGGATCGGCACGCTCGACCTGCTCGCGGTCATTCCCGACGCCGATCCCAAGAGCGCCGGCGTGGTGCAGGTGTTCATCGCCCAGATCGACGCGGGCCAGGGCTTCACCGGGTTCGACCTGCCTGCGCCGACGTACACGGTCGGCGTGAACCCGACGGGCGCCGCCGTCGCCGACTTCGACGGCGACGGCTACAACGACGTCGCCGTCACCAACGCGGGCAGCAACACCGTGAGCATCCTGCTCAACGATGCGAACGACCAGGGCACGCTCACGCTGTTCGACACCGTCGGGGGCCTCAGCATGCCGAGCGACGTGGCGGCGGGCGACTTCATCGCCGACGGCGGCAACGCGATCGACCTCGCGGTGACCAACGAAGGCAACGACACGGTCGTGATCCTCGAGAACGACGGCGACGGCAACTTCGTGCCCGCCGACGCGCTGCCGGCGATCCCCGTCGGCACCCGGCCGGTCGCGCTCGACCCGATCGACCTCGACAACGACAAGGACGTTGACGACGTCATCGTCGTCAACAACTCCGGCAACTCCGCGTCGGCGCTCGCCAACGGCGGGGGCGGTTCGTTCGTCCGCACCGACATCCCGGTGGGCCCGGAGCCGGTGGAGGTCGCCGCCGGCGACTTCGACGGTGACACGAAGGACGACATCGCGGTCGCGAACAAGGGCGACGGCACGATCTCGGTCGCGCGCAACGCGTTCGGCGCCGGGCCGGGGCCCGTCTTCGATCCGCCCGTGGCGTTCACACTCGCCGGCGGCCCGCTCTCGGTCGTGGCCGCGGACGTCACCGGCGACGGACTGCCCGACCTCATCTCGATCGCCGACGATCCGCTGGGAACGGGGCGCGCCGTCTACGCGCAGGCGAACGGTTTCGGCGTCGGGGGGAACATCGCCTTCTCCGCCCCGATCGCGTTCGACGCGCTCGCCGATCCGAACTTCGTCAAGATCGCCGACTTCAACGGCGACGGGCTGCTCGACGTGGCGACCGTGAACACCGACAGCGGCGGGCCATCCACGGGATCGGTGACCGTGTTCATCAGCATCCCGCGCTCGCCCGGTGGCTCGTGCACCGCCGACCTCAACGGCAACAACGTGGTCGACTTCGCCGACGTCCTGCTCATCATCGCCGCGTGGGGCCCGTGCCCGGGATGCCCCGAGGATCTCGACGGCAGCGGCGACGTGGGCTTCGGCGACATCCTCGTGGTGATCGGTTCGTGGGGCGCGTGTCCCTGATCCTGAATGCCGTTCAGATAAGGCGCAAGTGCTTGCCGTTCCCTGTCTTCCATTTCCCGTTGTGCCATTCTCCATTCCCGGCTCCCGATTCCCCGTTCCCAGTTCCCCGCTTGCGACCCTACGTGCGAGGGGGTTTCGCCGCGCTCGACGAGCGCGCGAGATTGCGCCACGAGCCTTCGCGAGAGGCGAACGAACTCGTCGGCATTCTGACTTCGTCGATTCGGACCGCATCGAAGAGACTCGAGTCGGGGTTGATGCCGTTGAACGGGGGACGGGGGACGGGGAATCGGGAGCCGGGAATGGGAAATGGCACAACGGGAAACGGAAGATGCGGAACGCCAAGACGCGGTTCGCCAAGCACTTGCGCGTTATCTGGACGGCATTCGTCCCTAATCCTTCCTGATCCTTGCGGCAACCGGCCTTAGGGGGGCAACATGCTGCGCACGCTGGCTACCTGTGGCGTCATCGGGTTTCTCTGCATCACGGTTCCGGCCCGCGCCGCCACGGACGCGCACGGCGAGCCGATCGTCAACGAGGCGCCGGGGCTCCCGGGCTGGACGCCGGCCGATGTCGACGCGCTCGCCGAGGCGATCGAGGATCGACGCCGATGCCGTGACGAGCTGCGCGCCGACGGCGGGCCGGCGCACGTGCTCGCGGAGATCGAGCACGAGCTGGGCAACCTGCTCGGGCAGGCGCGCGTGCGGCGCCTGTCGATCGAGGCGCGGCCGGAGGAGACGTCGGGCGTCGTCGGGCAGGCCATCGCCGACTACGTTGCGTTTGCGGCCGCGCTCGCGGGGACGCCCAGCCGGGCCGACGGCTCGGGCTGCTACGACGTGAGCACCTTCGCGCAGGGCATGACGATCCTGACCGGTTCGACGGAGATCTGGGCCGGCGCGAGCGGTCCGTTCGTCAACGAGCAGGCGGACGTGCCGATCGGGTTCGACTTCGTCTACTACGAATGCGAGGACACCGACGTCAACACGGAGGTGCGTGTCAGCACGAACGGGTACCTGACCTTCTACCAGCAGGGCGGCGGGGCCCTCGACGGCATCGATCCGACGAACAACGTGATCACGGCCTTCGTCGATCCCGACGGGTACGTCGCGCCGTGGTGGGACAACCTGGCGGTGCTCGACCAGGGAACGCAGGATCGCGTGCGCTCCAAGACCGAGGGCTCCGTCGGATCGCGCGTGTTCACCGTGGAGTGGCGCTCCGTGTCGCGTGGCGGCGTGCCGAACGACGATGCGCACAACTTCCAGGTCAAGCTCTTCGAGGCCGACGGGAGCATCGAGTTGCACTACGGCGGCTGGGTCGCCGATCCCGCCGATACCGCGACGGTCGGGCTCGAGAACTACTCGGGCAACGAGGGCGCGTGCGGACCGAACTGCGACAACATGAACGATGCCCGCCCGCCGAACAACTACCGGTTCACGCTCCCGGCGCCAACCGGCGCGTGCTGCCAGTTGTTCAACTTCTGCTCGATCGAGACGGTGACCGACTGCGCCACACTCGGCGGCGTCTACGAGGGCGACGGGACGACCTGCACGCCGAACCCGTGCCCGGTGGCGGAGATCGCCGTGGTCAAGAGCGCCGACGTGTCGTCGCTCTGCGAGGGCGTCTCCACGCCGGTGACGTACACGTACACCGTCACGAACCCCGGCAGCTTCGACCTCACGATCACGTCCGTCAGCGACGACGTCTGCGGCGCCGCCTCCTTCGTCGGCGGCGATACCGACATGGACGGTGAGCTCGACACCACCGAGACGTGGATCTACGAGTGCATGGACGTGATCAGCGCCACGACGGTCAACGAGGTGACCGTGACCGCGCACGAGGTCAGCGAGCCCCAGTGGATGGTCTTCGCAACGGACATGCTGACGATCACCGCCGATCCGCCGCCCCCGTGCGTGATCACCGGGCCGTCGGCGGTGTGCGAGACGGCCACGGGGACCGTCTACCAGTCGGTGGGCGCGGCGAGCTACGCGTGGAGCATCGTCGGGCAGGGGACGATCGTCGGGCCGACGGATCAGCAGTTCGTCACCGTCGACGCGACGGACAGCGGCTCGTACACGCTCACCGTCTTCGTCAGCGACCTCGTCGGCTGCCAGAGCATGTGCGACCTCGTCGTGTCGGTGGATTCGGAGCCCGCCTGCGGCATCGCCGGTCCGACCTCGATGTGCGACGGCGCCACCGAGACGTACATCAACTTCGTCAACGACATCGGCTGGACGTACGCGTGGCAGGTGATCAGCGGCGGCGGCACGATCGTCGGTCCGAACGACGCCGCGTCCGTGGACGTCACGGGCACGTCGTCGTTCGAGCTTCAGCTCACGCTCACCGACGGGGCGTGCGTCAGTGTCTGCACGCTGCCGGTCACCGTGAACGCCGCGCCCACGTGCGGCTTCCCCTCGCTCCCGTTCCCGGTGTGCAACTCCACCGGGAACCTGCTGTCGGCGAACGTGTTCTCCGGCACCCCGCCGTACGCGTACGAGTGGACGGTGACGGCATCCGGATCGTGGCAGATCACGGCGGGCGCGACGACGGGGACGATCACCTACACGGCCGGCAGCGGGGGATCGGCCACCTTCGAGCTCACCGTGACCGACGCCAACGGGTGCGCGGCGATGTGCAGCGTGTTGGCCATGTGCGCCGAGTCCGGCGCGTGCTGCCTTCCCGGCGACGTCTGTTCGATGGAGACAACGGCGAGCTGCGCCACGATGCTCGGTACGTATCTCGGCGACGGCAGCACGTGCGGCACGAAGACGTGCCCGGCGGCCGGGCAGGTGCAAGGTGAGCAGAAGATCACCGAGATGCTCGGCGGCTTCATGGGCGACCTGGACGCCAACGATCTGTTCGGAGCCTCCGTGGCCTCGATCGGCGATCTCGACGACGACGGGATCGAGGATCTCGCGGTCGGAGCGCCGGGCGACGACGACGGTGGCACGAACCGGGGCGCCGTCTGGATCCTGTTCATGAACGCCGACCGGACCGTCAAGGCCGAACAGAAGATCAGCGACACGATCGGCGGCTTCGGCGGGGCGCTTGCCAACGGCGACCGCTTCGGACGGTCAGTGGCGGGGCTGGGTGACTTCGATGGTGACGGCGTCGAGGACCTCGCCGTGGGAGTGCCGTTCTCCGTCGGCGGCTTCGGGTCCTTCTGGATCCTGATGCTCGACACCGATGGCACGGTGTTGGGCGAGTTCCAGCAGCTCGCGCTGATCCCGCTCGAAGAGTACGGCGCATCCCTGGCCAACGTGGGTGACCTGGACGGCAACGGCTTCCCTGACCTGGCCGTCGGCGCCCCGGCGGCAATGGCCGGCCAAGGCGCGGTGTGGGTCACGAGGCTCGCGGCAGGCCCGTCGGTCGTCAACAGCACCCGGGTGACCCAAGGCCAAGGCGGGTTCGCCGGACCGCTCGATGGCATGGGGCGCTTCGGCGCCGCCGTCGCGGGGCTCGGCGATTCCGACTTCGACGGCGTGCGCGAGTTGGCCGTCGGCGAACCGGACGCGGTTACCGGCACCGGCGCCATCTGGGTGCTCTCGATCACCTCGACGGGGACGGTGACCGGCGAGCTCAAGATCGCCGAGGGCGGTGTCGGCGGCTTCGGCGGTCCCACGACCGGCGAGCTCTTCGGCAGCGCGATCGCGCCGGTGCGCGACCTCGACGGCAACGGTGTTGACGACCTGGCGGTCGGGGCGCCCGGGCGCGCGCCCGACGGCGGGCTCTGGCTGCTGTTCATGGCCGCCGATTCGACGGTGCTCGCCGAGCGGTCGTTCGGCATGGGCGGCCTGAATCCCGGGCAGGCGGGGGCAGCGCTCGGGTCCGCGCTGGCCTCGGTGCCCGACCTCGACGGCAACGGTCTCGACGAAATCGCCGCCGCGGCGCCGGGCGACGACGACAGCGGCCAGGATGCGGGCGAGCTGTACATCGCGGAGCTCACCGGAGTCGCCCGCGTCGTGCTCGGTCCGCCCAGCGAGTTCGAAGCCGCCGGTCCCGGCGTGGCGGTCGAGGCGGCGGTGATGGACGATCCCGGCGTGTCTCCGGCGGGCGGCGCGGGAACGACCGACGTGATCATCGTCGTTCCCAACGACGTTCCAACCTCGCCCGGCGACATCCAGGTGTTCATTGCCGAGATCGAGACCGGAGCCGGGTTCGCCGGATTCAAGGTGGAGCGGCCGACGTACCAGGTGGGCGTCGGGCCGACGGATCTCACCGTCGCCGACTTCAACGGCGACGGCTACAACGACGTGGCCGTGACCAACGGCGGCGGCGACTCGATCACCATCTACTTCAACGACGCCGACGACACCGGCGGCCTCACGCTCAGCGAGGAGTTCACGATCACCGCGTTCGACGTGCCCACGTCGATCGTGGCCGGCGAGTTCATCAACAGCGAAGGCAGCGGCATCGACATCGCCATCACCAACAACGGCAACGACACGATCGTGATCCTCGAGAACGACGGCATGGGCGAGTTCAGCGCCGCGACGGCGATCGTGGAGACGGATCTCGACTTCGGTTCCTTCCAGAGCGACGTGCGCGACCTCGATGACGATCGCGATCTCGACCTGATCTCGGCGAACATCGACGGTCCCTCGATCACCGTCCTCCAGAGTAACGGGGACGGAACGTTCGAGAGCTTCGACGTCGAGGTGGGGCTCCAGCCCTTCGACGTCACGACGGGCGACTTCAACCAGTGTGGGTTCGCCGACGCCGCTACCGCTGACAACGGGGCGGGCACGATCTCCGTCGCCCGCAACGACACGGCGCCCGGCGGCAGCGCGAACTTCGCGGCCGGCGCGCCGTTCGACGTCGCCGACAACCCGATTGCGCTCGACGCGGGCGACCTCAACGCCGACGGTTTTCCCGACGTGGCGGTGATTGCCGACGACGGCGAGGCCGCCGGGCGCATCGTCTACGTGCTGACGAACTCGTCGGCATTCGGGGAGGACTGCGGGATCGCCTTCACCACCGCCGACATGCACGACCCGCTCGCCGATCCGAACGACGTCGAGCTTGCCGACTTCAACAACGACGGCCTGATGGACGTGTCCACGGTGAACACCGAGTCCGGCGCGACCGGCGGTTCGGTGACGGTGTTCCTGAGCGTCGTCGAGGAAGCCTGCATCGAGGACCTCAACGGCAACGGCAGCGTGGACTTCGCCGACATCCTCCAGGTCATCGGAGGGTGGGGCGCGTGTGACCCGCCGCCGGAGGAGTGCCCGCTGGACCTCAACGGCAACGGCCAGGTCGATTTCGCCGACATCCTGGTGGTGATCGGGTCGTTCGGACCGTGCCCGTGAGGCGGTGGCCGATTCTTGGGCCCCGTTCCTCCGCCCGGCGGGATCCGTGCCCCCGACCTTTGCGCATAAGATGACGGTGGAGCTCCCGAGGAGGTCGAGGAGTGACGAGCGACGCGTGGACTCGCTTCGAGCCGTTTCGGGCGGGCGTGGGCTTCGGCGTGGCGGCGATCGCCTGCGTGGGGCTTGCCCGAACGTCGGCGCTGGCGGCCGGCAGCGACACGCCGGACGGGTCGGTTGACGGGTTCGCGACCCACGCGGGTGGGTACCAGGCGATGCTCCGCGAGTTCGTGCCGGATCAGTGCTTCCTCGATCCGCCGTGCAGCGGCGTGGACGAAGGCGAGCCGTGCGACGAGCTGAATGACGACACGACCAACGGAGGCTGCAACAGCACGCCCGAGGTCTTCGGCTCGATCGCGATCGACGGGCCCCCGGTATGCGGCGTGACCTGGGCCGCCGGAGGGCAACAGGACACCGACTGGTACGCGTTCAGTGTCACCGCGGTGTCCTGGTTGACGATCGAGATTCGCGGCGAGACCGACGTCGTGGCCTCACTGTCGATGATGTCCGCCGGCGGCGCGTGCCCGGCGGCGTGGGTCCAAACCGGCACGCCGGCCTTCTCCGGGGACTGCGAC
>JAAELP010000474.1 GCA_024226535.1 Planctomycetota bacterium
CAAGGTTGATCGTCATCACGATCATCAAGAACCGTTCAACTCGTTGGCCTCTCACTTCTTGTGCTCAAGTTGCTCTTCGGTTTCAACTTGTCATTCTGCTGTTTGTGTTTCCACCAGCGACCCTGGTGTTCGCATTCCTCTGTATGTCTTTCATTCTGCTGACACTTCCGTGCTAACCCCTGTTGATTCTGCTGTCTCCAGTTGCTCTGGTACGCTCAACATGGATGCCTCCCTGTGGGACAAGACCCCAGTGGCGAGTGGTTCGGCAATCGACCATCACGATTTGGATGGATCATTTTGGCATGCATCTGGACGATCGACGCCTCTTCCTTCGCTACGTGCGCCTTCACAACACCCAGAATGCTCTCAAGAGTCTGTTGTCCCTGCTGCTCTCAGCTCTTCTGTTGCTCCGGTTTCTTTGCTTTCTTCTCATGCTTCTGGGGTTGGTGTGCCTGCCGCAAGTGCCCACACCGCTTCAAACCCCTCCAGCATTGCTCAGTTGACGCCTGAG
>JAAELP010000475.1 GCA_024226535.1 Planctomycetota bacterium
CGTGTGACACCCACCGGAAATGAGACCCGACCCCATTTTCCATGACCGCGATCCACACGATTGATCTCGAGCACCGGGGCACCCCGGGCTCGATCGCGTCGTACATCGTGATCGGAACGGGCGGGCCGGTGATGATCGAAACGGGCCCCGGCTCGACCGTGGACACGCTGGAGCGTGGGCTCGCCGACCTGGGATTCACGCCCGCGGACGTGCGGCACGTGTTCGTGACGCACATCCACTTCGACCACGCGGGGGCGTGCGGTTGGATGGCCGGGCACGGAGCGCGAGTCTACGTTCACGAGTTCGGGCGGCGCCATCTCGCCGACCCGAGCCGTCTCGTGAACAGCGCGCGGCGGATCTACGGCAACGAGATGGACGAGCGCTGGGGCGAGATCCTGCCGGTTCCCGAGGACCAGCTCGAGTCGCTGCACGACCTCGACTCCATCGAGGTGGAGGGGCTCCGCTTCCGCGTGCTCGAGACCCCCGGACACGCACGTCACCACCACGCGTTCGCCACGGACATCGACGGCGTCCGCGTGGCGTTCACCGGCGACGCGGCCGCGTGCTTCATCGACGTCAGCCCGGAGTACATCTCGCTGCCGACCCCGCCGCCGGAGTTCCAGCTCGGCACGTGGCTCGCGACGGTGCGGCGACTGGAGTCGGAGCGCTTCGACCGGCTCTACCCCACCCACTTCGGACACGTGGACGATCCGCCCGCGCACCTTTCCCGCGTGAAACAGTCGCTCCGCGACCATGCCGCCTTCGTCCTCGAACGCCTCGACGCCGGTCTGGACGAGCCGGCGATCGTCGACGAGTACGCCGAGTGGCTCGTCGCCCGGGCGAGCGCCGCGGGCGTGCCGCCCGAGCTGGAGCCGTTCTACATCACGGACACGAACCCGGCGATGAACGTGGCGGGGATGGTGCGGTACTGGAACAAGCTGCGCGCCTGAACGAGCAAGGACGCCCGCCCTCACCTGCCTCGCTGCGCGAGGCTGTCCTCTCCCGCTGCGCGGGAGAGGGGTTTCCCACCTCTCCCCCGCGGGGAGAGGTCGGCGAGCGGAGCGAGCCGGGTGAGGGGCGAACGGGCAAGAACGCTCGCCCTCACTCGACGATCGAATCGTCAGGCCGTCAGCGCCCTCGTCACCGCGCGAATCGTCTCCGGCGTCGTTCCGCAGCAGCCGCCGATGATCGTCGCCCCGGCGTCGATCCACTCGCGGGCGTACTCGGCGTAGCGGTCGGGGGCGATCGCGTCGCTCTGGTGCCACGTCCCGGTCTCGTCGGCGTGACCGCAGTTTCCGTAGGCGGCGATACGCACGCCCTCGGGCAGGAGCGTGCGCAGGAGCTCGATCTCCGGCGTGATCGCCGAGGCGAGCACGCAGTTGATCCCGACCGCCCATGCCTCCTCGACGACGGGCAGGACGTCGAGGAGCGGCGCGCCGTGCAGCAGAACGCCGGGCGGCCCCCCGACCTTCGTGCAGAAGCTCATCACCCACTTGCCGGGGGCGAGATGACGCGCCGATTCCGCCGCGGCCTGCGACTCGTGCCGCGTGTTCATCGTCTCGATGAGCAGGCCGTCGACGCCCGCATCGAGCAGGTTGTGCATCGTCTCGGCGTGCTCGGCGCGGCACTGCGCTTCCGTGGGCGAGAGTTCGGGCCGGTAGCAATCCTCCAGCGGAGCGACGGAGCCGAGGATGAGCGCCTTGGGCTTCACGCGATCCCGCGCCGAACGCGCCAGCTCGACGGCCAGACGCGTCAGATCGGCGGCGCGCTCGCCGTGGCCCTCCTTGTCCAGCGAGCGGCGGTGCGTGCGGAACGTGTTGGTGACGATCGCCTGGGCCCCCGCCTCGAGGTAATCGGCGTGGATCTGCTCGATCACCTCCGGGGCTTCCAGCAACGCCCGCGCTGACCAGAGCGGCAGCGTGACGCTCACGCCGCGCCGGTCCAGCTCCGTGCCCGTCGCCCCGTCGAGGATCAGGATGTCACCGTCGGTGTCGATCATGCCTGCGTCGTCGTTTCGTCGTCGGGGGTGTGCTTCATCGTGACCACGGCTACCTCGGCCGGACAGTTCACGCGGAGCGGGAACCACGCCCCGACGCCCGTGGTCACGAACAGGCGGCTCACGTCGTGTTCGAAGAGCCCCGCCCGGTGGCGGTGCGTGAGGGCCAGGTTCTTGTTGGGCCGGTTCTTCAGGGCGACCTGTCCGCCGTGCGTGTGGCCGGAGAGCGTGAGCGGGATGCCCAGCGCCGACGCGTGGAGGTACGCCTTGGGGTTGTGCGCCAGCAGCAGGTGCACGTTCTCGGCTCGGAGCAGGTCGAGCCGGCTCGCACAGCCCACCGCGGAGTTCGCCCAGCCGATGCCGCCCACGATCAGCTCGTCGCCGTTGTGCCTGACGTTCACCGCGTCGTCCTGGAGCACGACGATTCCCGCGTCGCGGGCCCGGTGCATCAACGTGTCCGGACAGTGCAGCTCGTCGTGGTTGCCCAGCACGAGCATCGTGCCGAGCGGCGCGCCGATCTGGGCCATCGCGTCGAGCAGCGGTCCCGCGCCCTCGTGGTGCAGGTCCACGACGTCGCCGGTGCAGGCGACGAGGTCGGGCTCCTGCGCGGCGAGGAGGCGGACGGCCTCGAGGGCGCGCTCGATCGTGATCAGTTCACCAAGGTGGAAGTCGCTGAGATGCCCGATCCGCAAACCGTCGAAGGCCGCGGGCCACCCCGGGCTCGACGTCGAGATCTCGCGCACCTCGATGTCGTGGGAGAGGTGGCGCCGCGAGATCTTGCCCCCGCTCAGCCGGCTCGGACCGACCGTGAACAGGAAGTTCCTGATCCGCGCCCGGCGGTACCGGGCCTTGCGCTTTCGGACGGGATCGCTGGCGCGGGGCATGGGTCTCCCATGATATGGGGCGAACCGGGGACGGTACGGAATCAGAAGCGAATCACCGTCCCGACGAAGATCCCCTGGAGACCGCCATCGAGCTCGAAGCCCTCGTTCTCGACATCCAGCTCCAGCAGGCGGTACCCGAACATGACCGACACGTTGTGGACCAGCTCGAGTGCCATCGTGGCCTGCACCGACCAGACGAAGCCGTTGTCGCCACCGATGGCAGGACCAACCGTCGTCCCCGCGCTGAGCTGCACGCCGCGGCCGAGGATCAGCCCCTCCGCGGGCTCGAAGCGCAGCAGCAGCTCCATACCGACGTACGGGACCAGCCACTCGCCGCCGGCGTCCTGCACGCTCACGCCGGTCTCGCCGAGGACCTGGTCGTAATCGACGTATCGCATCCCGATGCGCGGCGTCAGGCGAAGCTCGGTCTCCTCCTCGCGCCACTCCGACATGGGCTTGCCGTCGATGGTCGTCGTCTGGAGGTCGAAGCCCAGCTCGAGGCCGGCGGAGAAGAAGTCCACGGACGAGAAGTACGAATCGCCGGGGCTCAGCGAGACGCGGCCGAAGGTGGCGTTGCTGAAGTACACGGCGTTCTTGTCGGTGGAGAAGTCGAACCCGTTGATGCGGAGCTGGCGACCGTTCTTGCGGAGCGTCAGCTCGAGGTTGATCGCCTCCTCCATGTCGTCGATGTCGAGGCTGTCGGCGAGGTCGATCGACGGCCCGCCGAGGGTGATGTCGCCGTCGAGACGCGGCAGCCAGACGCCGGCCTTGAGGTCTCCCGTCCACTCCGGCGCCGGCAGGACGACCGCTTCAGCGGTGTCGGCCTCGGGCGTCTGCGCGAACGAGGAGGTGGCGAGCAACGCGACGGCGGCGGCGGCGGTCGGGATGAGGCGCGTTCGTATGATGACGAGGCTCCTTGGCGGGGCTCCAAAAGGTAACGTCCGATCTGCCCGATGTCTGCCCAATGACCGCAGCTCCTCCGGATCAACCTGGCTCGGTCGAAGTCCTCGCCCCCGGCGTCACCGTCGCGCGCTCCGAGCTTCGCTACAGCTTCGTCCGGGCGGCCGGTCCGGGCGGGCAGGCCGTCAACAAGGTCAGCTCCGCCTGCCAGCTCCGCGTGCCCGTGACCGCCATCCAGGGCCTCAGGCCCACCGCCGCCGCGCGCCTGCGGCGCCGGGCCGGCCAGCGGCTCACGCGAGGCGACGAGATCCTCATCCACGCGCGCACCCACCGCTCCCAGCTCGACAACCGCCGGGCGTGCCTCCAGCGGCTGCGGGAACTCGTGGTCGCGAGCCTGCCGGAGCCCGTGCCGCGCAAGGTCGTGAAGCCGACGCGAGCGATGATCCGGAGACAGCGCGAGGCGAAGAAGCGGCTCGCGGAGAAGAAGCGGCGAAGGCGGGAAGGTCGCGGGGACTGGGAGTAGGAGGCGGGCGCGGGCACGGACGCGGCGTCTACTCGATCACCACGTTCCCGGCGCCCGGCACCACTTCGCCCATCGTGAACGCCGTCTCACCGAGGCGCTCGAGCTGGTGCACGATCGAGTTGGCGAAGGCCGGACGCACGATCAACACGTACCCGACGCCCATGTTGAAGACGCGGTCCATCTCGTCGGCGGTGACGTCGCCGTGGCGGCGGAGGAAATCGAAGATCGGCGGGACCTCCCAGGCGTCGCGGCGGAGCTTCGCGTCGAGGGTGTCGGGCAAGGCGCGGTTCACGTTGCCGGGCAGGCCGCCGCCGGTGATGTGCGCCATGCCGGAGACGATGCGCTTGACCTTGTAGTTGCTGAGGAGCTTCACGATCGGTCGCGCGTAGATCCGCGTCGGCGTCAGGAGGACCTCGCCGAGCGACCGATCACCGTCGAGATCGTCATACCGCCGGTTCAGATCGAGCCCGGCCTGCTCGATGATGCGGCGTACGAGCGTGAAGCCGTTGGAGTGCACGCCGTCGGACGTGATCCCGATGACGACGTCGCCCGCTTCCACCCGAGTCGGATCGATCGCCCGCTTCAGCTCGACGACGCCGAGCGAGAAGCCGACCACGTCGAAGTCACCGGCCGCATAGATGTCGGGCATCTCGGCGCACTCGCCGCCGATGAGGGCGCATCCGGCGATCTCGCAGCCACGGGCGATTCCCTTGACGATCTGCGCCGTCGTCTCCGGATCCTGCCGGTGCAGGCCGAGGTAGTCGAGGAAGAACAGCGGCTCGGCGCCCTGCACGACGAGGTCGTTGACGTTCATCGCCACGCAGTCGATGCCGACCGTGTCGTAGATCTCCATCTCGATGGCGAGCTTGAGCTTCGTGCCCACGCCATCGGTGCACGCGACGAGTACCGGATCGCGGTAGTTGCGCCGGAAGAGGTTCTCGTTGTAGTCGAGCCGGAACATGCCGGCGAAGGCGCCGTGCTCGCCGAACACGCGCGGGCCGTGCGTGCGGCGGAGCATCGGGCCGATCATCTCCACGAGCCGATCGCCGGCGTCGATGTCCACGCCGGCGTCGGCGTACGTCAGCGGCTTGCCTGGTGATGGTGGGGTCATGCGGCGGACTCGGCCCGGGGGGCGGATGCGGGTTGATAGTGTCGGTCGATCACGCTTCGCCATTCCTCGATCGTCCGGCACCGGACGAACTCGTCCTTCACGCGGTCCGGGTCGGGATGGTGCGTGGAGAACTTGATCCCGAACTTGCGCATCAATCGCGATGCGTGGCGTTCGCCGTGCAGCTCGACGGCGAGCATGAAGTGGTCGAGCAGCACTTGCCGCTGCTCGTCGAGCGTCGGGGCGAGGGCGGGGCGTCCGGCCATGAGATCGCGGGCCTGGCGGAAGATCCACGGGTTGCCGATGCACCCGCGGGCGACGCTCACCGCCTTGACGCCGGTGATGTCGAGCATCGCGAAGATGTCGGCCGCGGTCCAGATGTCGCCGGAGCCGAAGATGAGCCGGTCGGGGTGACGGCGCACGAGATCGGTGAGGAACGACCATTGCCCCGGTCCCTGGTAGCGCTGCTCGACCGTGCGGCAGTGCACGGTGGCCCATGCATAGCCGGCGTCGTACGCGGCATCGAAGATGCGCTCGAACCGGCGCGCCATCTCCGGCGTGTCGTCCCAGGCGCGGCGCATCTTGACCGAGGTCGGCACGTGGGCGGGCACGGCGCCGCGGACCGCGTGGAGCACCGCCATCGCTTCGTCGGGGTGGGCGAGGAAGTGACCGCCGCGGTTGCGGCGCCGGATCTTCTTGACGGGGCACGCGAGGTTGACGTCGATCACGTCGTAGCCGAAGTCCGCGAGGATCGCGGCGCCGGCCGCCATCTCCTCGGGCACGGTGCCCATGATCTGTCCGGCGATCGGATGATCCTCGAGGCCCGCGGCGCGGTTCTCGGCAGGATCGCCGGTGCCGCAGACCTCCGCGAGGAGGTTCGGGTCCTCACGGGTGCGCCCCTTGCCCCCGCTGACGAGGATCCGGTCCAGCAGCGCTTCGGTCACGCAGAAGGGGCAGTCGTGCCGCCGGGCGACGAGACGCATCGGGGCGTCGGAGTAGCCGGCGAGCCCGGCCTGGAAGAACGGCGCGTCGAAGCCGGGGACGAGGGCGGGAATCCGCGGGTCGATCCGGGTCCCGAGCGCGATCGCCTCGACCGGACGCGAGGGCGAGGGGCGCGGGGGGCCGTCGGGATGGATCGGGACCGACATCGCCCCTGATCATAGAGAGATCGACGCCGGCAAAGGGGGTCGCGGGGCCGGCGGCCGTTCACCGTCGCGGGCGTGGCATCTCGGCGTCCTCGGCCCGGATCGTGATGAGGCCGATGAGCGACTGGGTGTCGTCTACCTGGATCTGCACGAGACGAACCGGCGTCGGTGTCCGCGTGGCGAAGAACCCGCCGGCGTTGAGCTGCTCCCCCCGCTCGTCGTAGAAGCTGCCGAGGTGCAGCCGCAGCGTGTCGCCCGCGGGCAGTGCCTTCACGTGCCGCATGTACCGCTGGTTGATCCACAGGTCGAAGTCGCGGTACGAGCGGGCGGTGGAGTTGACGATCTCGATGTGCTGGCCGTCGCGGAACGCCTGCATGTCCACGGCCCGCGGCGCCCGGACGGGACCGCTGGCGAACACGGTGACCTCGTCGAGGTGGAGGTGCTCGGGATACGGCGGTGTCGCCCGCGCCGGGTTGACCGTGGTGGTCGCGCACCCAGCGAGCACGATGCCCGCAACAACAACAACGACGACAGCGCTCGTGATCTTCACTGGCTCTAGCGTACCGGAGATGCCGCCGCGCCTCACTCGAACACCCGCTCATACGTCCTGAAGGTGTACGACATGGCCTCCGACTCGTGCCGCTGCTCCGCCGTCAGCCGCCACTGGTCGAGATCGACATCGGGGAAGACCGTGTCCCCTTCGACCTGGGCGTGGACGATGGTGAGCTCCATCCGGTCGGCGAAGGGCAGGGCCATGGCGTAGACCTCCGCCCCGCCCGCGATGAACACGGCCTCGTCCTCCGCCGCGGCATCCAGGGCCTCATCGAAGCTCCGCACGATCTCGGCGCCACCGGCGTCGAAGTCAGGGTGACGCGAGAGGACGATGCACCGGCGCTCGGGGAGGGGCCGGCCGATCGACTCGTACGTGCGGCGACCCATGATCACGGTGTGCCCGGTGGTGAGGCGGCGGAAGCGCCGGAGATCTTCCGGCAGGTGCCACGGGATGCCGCCGTCACGGCCGATCACCCGGTTCTCCGACATGGCGGCGATGATGCAGATGGTCATGGGCGGACGGGCAGTGTCCGCCCTCGGAGGCGCGATGACAACCAGGTGAATGTCCCGTTCGAGGGGCGAGCTTCGGGGGTTTGGCCCCGGTAGCCGGGGTCGAACGCGGCTTGTACAATCTTTCACGAAGTTGGCCGATCGGGTCCCGGCCCCCACCGGCCCGGTGTTTTTAGCCGCCGTCACGATGGAGCGGACGGCACGGTCTGCGCAACAAATAGAATGGTCCCTGCCGGCACCCCGGCCGAATGTGGACCCCGCGCTCCGGTGCGGCTCGGCGCCCCGGTTCCCGCGAAGGAGGCATGCTCGTGTCCAAGCCCGATCTCGCCCGCCAGCTCAAGAACGTCTCGGAGAAGGACCGCCGCCAGATCGAGAAAGCCCAGGAGATGCTCGGGCCGGATCCGGCGACGATGGGCTTCGTGAAGAACATCTTCTGGGGGAACTTCCGCGAGGAGCTCGTCTATCCGTACCCCGAAGTGCCCGCCGATGAGGTCGCCCGCTGCGATCAGCTCGTCGCGGCGCTCGACGAGTACATGCGCAACGAGCACCCGACGGTCGAGATCGACCAGGGACAGGAGACCCCCGAGTGGGCGATCAAGCGCCTGTTCGAGCTCGGCGTGATGGGCATGATCATCCCGCAGGAGTACGGCGGCGGCGGCTACGGTCTCACGAGCTACAACCGCGTGCTCAAGCGCATCGGCCAGACGTGCGGCTCGACCGCGGTGATGGTCTCCGCCCACCAGTCGATCGGGTGCGGCGCGCTCTCGCTGTTCGGCACCGAGGAGCAGAAGAAGCGCTTCCTTACGCGCATGGCCACCGACACCCTCAGCGCGTTCTGCCTCAGTGAGCCGAACGTCGGCTGTGACGCGGGAGGCCAGGAGACGATCTGCACGAAGTCCGAGGACGGCGAGACGTTCACGATCGTCAGCGGCGAGAAGAAGTGGGCGACCTCCGCCGCGCTCGCCGGCCTCTTCACGGTCATGGCCAAGCAGAAGATCAAGGACCCGAAGTCGGGCAAGGAGCGGGAGCGCATCACCGCCCTGATCTGCACGCCGGACATGGAGGGGATCGACATCTTCTCCCGCAACCGGTCCAAGACCTGCATCCGCGGAACCTGGCAGGCACGCATCCGCTTCAACAACGTCAAGGTCCCCAAGGAGAACCTGCTCCACAAGG
This sequence comes from Planctomycetota bacterium, assembly GCA_024226535.1. Lineage (GTDB taxonomy): Bacteria > Planctomycetota > Phycisphaerae > Phycisphaerales > SM1A02 > JAAELP01. The sequence continues at coordinate 8,795 of JAAELP010000475.1, forward strand.
AGGGCAAGGGGCTCAACGTAGCCCTCACGTGCCTGAACTACGGCCGGTGCACGCTCTCGGCGGGCATGGTCGGCGCCGCCCAGACCGCCCTGGAGCAGGGAAGCAAGTGGGCGCAGACCCGGCACCAGTTCGATCGCGCCCTCGCCGAGTTCGAGATGGTGCAGGACAACATCGCGACGATGGCGGCCTACGTCTACGCCACCGAGGCGATGCTCTACATGACGACGGGCATGGTGGACCGCGGCGACGAGGACATCATGCTCGAGACCGCGCTGTGCAAGGTCTTCTGCTCGGAGATGGGCTACCGCACCGTCAACCTCGCGATGCAGATCATGGGCGGCGAGGGCTTCATGACGGAGAACCAACTGGAGCGGATCTGGCGCGACAGCCGGATCAACACCGTCGTCGAGGGCGCGAACGAGGTCATGCACAGCTTCGTCTTCGCGTACGGATCCAAGCAGCTCGGGGAGCACCTGCTGGCGATCAAGGAGCGACCGATGGGCAACTTCACCGAGGCGGCGCGTCTCGGGCTCGAGCTGTTCCTCGGCGTGAAGCGTTCGCCACCGCGCATCTCGCGGCTGAGCCCGCGCCTGATCCCGCTCAAGCACCGGCTCGAGCAGCACGTGCGCAACTTCAGCTACGAAGTCAAGCAGATGTTCAAGACGCACGCCGAGGGGCTCATCACGAACCAGATGATCCAGCGTCGTCTCTCCCTGATGTCCATGTGGATGCACGCGACCGCTTGCGTGCTCTCACGCGTGGACCGTTCGATTCGCGCGGGCCATAACGGGGAAGCGCTGGACGACGAGCTTCGGACGGTCGAACACTTCTGCGCACTCGCGAGCCGGAACATCGACAACTGCCGGCGCGGTCTCCGCACGAACGCCGACGAGACCATGCGTCGCTGCGCCGAGGCGGCCCTGAGGCACATCTCCACGTTGCCGAACTCCGAGTACGCGATTCCCGAGTCCACGCCGGACGAGGCCGCCCGCGGCACCGGCATGGTGCCCGACCAGGCGCACATCCAGCAGTTCGGCGAAGGCTCCATCTTCGCCGGCGAGAACGCGCAGGCCTGACCGATCGCCCGGGGCACAGGGGAGTGACATGAGCACCTTCCAGCAGATGACCGAGCGATCGCACGAGCAGGTCTCGTTCCATCGAGATCCGGCGACGGGAACTCGCGCGATCATCGCGGTGCACTCCAC
>JAAELP010000476.1 GCA_024226535.1 Planctomycetota bacterium
CGAGCGAGACGACGGCAACGCGGCTCGCGCCTCGCGTCAGTTCGGCACCACCGTGCCGTACACGCTCAACCCGTCCTCGTACGAGCCGGAGCGCAATCTCCTTCTCCGCAACGACGGCGCCGGGACCTTCGAGGAGGTGGCCACCGATCTCGGCGTCGAGAACCTGCGCGGCCGCAGCCTCGGCGCCCTCTGGCACGACCTCGACGCCGACGGCTGGCTCGACCTGTACGTCGCCAACGATGTCTCGGACAACGTCTTCTTCCACAACGGCGGCGGCCGCTTCACCGACGTCAGCCATCCCGCGTGGGTCGCGGACTACCGCGGCGCGATGGGCCTCGCCACGGGCGACTACGACCGCGATGGCGACGACGACATCTTCATCACCCACTGGATCGCGCAGGAGAACGCGCTGTACGACTCGCTGCTGGAGGACATGAAGAGGCTGGGCGATGCACCGCCGCCCGCGGACGGTGGCCACGGCGACGACGACAACGGACCGCCCGCCCCCGTGCGCTTCGTCGATTCCGGCAGCGTCAAGGGTCTCGGGCAGATCGCCGTGCAACGCGTCGGTTGGGGCTGCGAGTTCGCCGACTTCGACGCGGACGGCTGGCCGGATCTCGCCGTCGCCAACGGCAGCACGTTCGAGTCCGACGACGCGGCCAGGGGCCTCAAGCCGCAGCGGTCGTTCCTCTTCTGGAACCGCGAGGGGAGCTACTTCCACGATCTCTCCGAGCACTGCGACGCCATGGCCGACGCGCGGGTCACGCGCGGCCTCGCCGTATCCGACTATGACCGGGACGGCGACCAGGACGTGCTCTTCGTGCATCGTGACGGCGCCGTCCAACTGCTGCGCAACGACATGCAGCAGGGGAGATGGATCGCGTTGCGTCTTCGCAGCCGCGGCGCTGACGGCCGGCCGATCGGGTTCGGCGACGGGGCGACGGTGGTCGCGCACGTGGGCGACGTCGTGCTCCGGCGGACGGTGGCGAGCGCGTCGTACCTCTCGCAGAGTTCGCGAACCGTGCACATCGGCCTCGGCGATGCGACGCGTGTCGATCGCATCGAGGTGCGGTGGGTCGGCGGGGGTTCCGACGAGTACCGCGATGTGGACGCCGGCGCGTGCTGGGAGCTGACGGAGGGTGAGGCGGAACCGCGCCGGCTGTGGTCCGGCGAGCGTGCCGCGAGCGCCGGCTCGATCACGGGCACGCCGGGCCCGCTCGCGCACAGGGCCGGTGCCCCCGCGTCGCTCGACGAGAAGCAGCGCATCCGCCGCTTCTGGTCGAAACAGCGGGCCGCGATGAAGGCGATGAAGGTGGACGGCGACCTCGTGGCGGCGACGGCGTTGTTCCGCGAGGCGCTCGAACTCGACCCCGATCATCTCGACAGCCGTTACTACCTTGCGAACTGCCTCCACGCCCTCGGCGACACCGACACCGCGATCGCGCAGCTTGATCAGCTCGCCGTGCTCGACCCGCGAAGCCACCGTACGTACAAGCGGCTCGGAACGCTCGAGGCGATGCGCGCCCGCTCACCGGAGGAGTACGGCGAGGCGTTCGCGCACCTCCAGCGCGCCCTCGACATCAACAAGGAAGAAACCGGCGTGCTCCTCGCCATGAGCGAGATCGAGCTGATGGTCGGAGCGCGCGAGGACGCGCGTCGTCGGCTCGAGCTGGTGTGCCGGACCAATCCCCGAGCCGTGAACGCGTTCTACCTCCGCGCCTACCTCGCCCACCGGGCCGGCGACGCCGCCGGGAGCCGCGGTCTTCTCGCCGCCGCCCGTGCCGCCCGGGGCGAGGACTGGAAGCCCGCCGGCACGACTGCCGAGGGCGACGTCGCTCGCAGCATGCACACGGACGAGACGCTGCTCGCTAATCTCTGCGAGCAGTGGGACGGCAACGAGGACCCGGAGCGGGCGTTCGACGCCCTCCACTCGTTCGTCACCGGAAAGAGGCAAGACCCATGAACATCGCCCGTCGCACCATCGAGATCGTGCTCGTCGCCGCCGCTGCGTTCGCGGTGGGGCGGTCCGGCGTGTTTGCCGGTCCGTCGCCGGCTGTCGCCGAGGTCAAGGCGGAGCGCGAGCAGCGGCGCCCGAGAGAAGCCGTGCCCGAGCCCGCCGCGCAGGCGAAAGGCGCCGTGCCGTCCCGTCATCACCGACATCTCGATCAACTCATCGGCGTCTGGGTCGTCGAGTACAAGATGCGCTCCGCGCCCGACGCGACGCCGATCGTGTTCAGGGGCGCGACCACGCGCGAGTGGGTGCTCGGCGGTCTCTTCGTGAAGGAGACGGTCACCGTCAAGAGCGACGTGACGGGCCCCATCACGGGATTCGGCTACATCGGCTACAACGACCTCGACGGGCGGTACGAGGCGACGTGGCTGAGCAACATCTCCTCGGCGATGGAGTTCGAGACGGGCATGTACCACCCCGACAACAAGGTCATCCACTGGCGCGGCGAGACGCACGATCCGGTCACCGGCCGGATCATCAACTCGTGGAGCAAGCTGGACATGTCCGACCCGAACCGGCACGTGCACACGGCCTACTCGGTGGACGTCGACGGTCGCACGTTCAAAGCGGGCGAAGGCGTGACAGAGCGGGACGAGCGCCCGCGTTGAGCGGCGGCACGCGGCAACGCGCTCAACCGCACGGTCCCCACGCGCCGATCAGCACGAGCACGTCGGAGAACCCGACGTCGCCGCTGCCGTCGAGATCCTCGGGGCAACCGGTGCACGGTCCCCACGCGGCGATCACGTCGAGGATGTCGCCGAACCCCACGGCGCCGTCACCGTCGAGATCACCCAGGCACTCGCACTCGTCGGGGATGCCGTTGGCGTTGAAGTCGGTGCTGTGGCCGGAGAGGATCGCGCACACGTCGCCGAGGCCGTCGTCGTCGCAGTCGGCCTGGTCCGGGTTGGCGTCGAACGGGCAGTTGTCGCTCGCGTCTGGTTCGCCGTCGTCGTCGAGGTCGCCCGCCCCGCTCCACGTGAACGTGTCGATCCGCGGCGGGTGGTTCGTCACGTCGTAGCCCGCGGCGAGGATCTCGTCCATCGAGTTGTCGAGGTAGAAGCGGAAGGGGCTCGTGGGATCATCCGGGTCGGCGCTCGGGAGCGGCCACGGTGGGTTGTAGCCGTTGTCGATGAACGCCGGGATCAGGATGTTCGTGACGGCCCAGCGATCGGCCGCGACGGGATCCGTGCTCGCCACCAGCTCGTTGCGCAGCGTCGCGCCGGCGTACGTCGTCGAGGGCCCGGAGTAGGGGTTTCCGTTCACCCAGATGCAATCGAGGATGTTCAGGTCGGCCGGGCGGATGATGCCCATCAGCGCGCCGAGGATCCCGTGGGCCGTCGCTCCGTGCGAGCCGGTGCCCAGCGAGTTCGTCACGACCCCCATGTAGTTCTTGACGCACGCCGTCGCGCCGTAGACGGCGTGGTGGCTCTTGAGCACGGGCAGGTTGATGAACTTGAGCTTCTCGCGATCGTACCCCTCCCCGGTGGTGCTCCACACGCCGTAGCGGAGGCTGATGTAGGTGCCGGGGCCCGTGCGGAACTTCGGGTACGACACGCGCCCAACGAGCTGCGGGTCGTAGGGCAGCAGCACGTAGCCGTCGTCCAGGTCGCCCTGCCCGTACTCGCCGACCTCGACCTGGCGGATGTCGCCCCAGGCATAGTGGGAGATGTCGAAGCCCAGGGGCTGGAACTCGACGACGACCGCGTGAGGCGAGTCGCTCGTGTCCTGGGCGTTACTCTCGCCCCGGTCGAACTCGTGCCCGTACATGAACTGCGCGTTCTCGCAGACGACGATCTCCCCCGTGAACCCATCGGGATGATCGACGAGACGCCGGACGAGCCCGCGCAGCACGTCGACGTTCGTGCCGCCGCGTTGTGGCCACTGGTAGTTGATCTTGATGATCACCACGTCGTCGGAGGCGATGATGCCGTCGGGTCCCGAGTCGATCGACGTTGTCGCGGATTGGTAGAGCTTCAGCCCCTCGCGTCCCATCGCCATGACAAGGGCGTCGAGGCCGACGAACCGGTCGCCGACGGGATCGGTCGCGCACTCTTCCACGTGGAACACCTGCGCGCGGTACGACTCGGATGCGTCCGGGGCATGACGTGACCCGGCGCGCAGCGGCCAATGCGCAAAGCCCCACACGTACCCGTAGGGACCGGCGCGGAAGCGCTCGAGGGGAGGCGGCGGAACGGGGGCGGCGGTGTGCGGGTCGTGCCCGCTGGCGTGGCGGCCCGGGCAGTCGGCCGGCCGGGTGTCGCCGTCCGGGTGGTGGCGATCGGGCGGGCCGGCGCCGAGCAGGATGATCGCAAGGCCGATCGCCGCGCCGAATCGGGCGGCGGGGCACGAACGGAGCATCGACGCGTTCATCGTCGTAACCTCCATTGCGGGGCGGGTCGCTGTCTGCGCACGACAACCAGGCACGGCGCAGCAGCAGCCGCATCCGCATGGTCGCCGCGAGCCGAGGGGCGCCCATAGGGATCCGAGCCCGTTTCGCGGCGAAGACGGCGGTCTACGGCAGCAACCCGTTCAGCCCCACGAACGTCCCCCCGTTTCGCTCGCACAGCGACCGCATCAACGTGCAGAACCGCTGGCCGCTCGCCTGGCTGTCCACGAGGACGGGGAAGCCCACCGCGTGGATCCGCACGCGACGATTGCCTTGCGCGTCGGCCTTGTTCATGCGGTCGATGACGTCCACGACCGGCTGGGCGGCTGAGCCGCTGAAGTCGTCGCCGAAGATGTACAGGCTGACCTTCTTGTCGTCGTCGTGGAACGTGCGGATCGCGGCGTCGATGCCCTCGACGGGGCTGCTGTTGCTCATGGGGCGCCACGTCGTGAGCATGGAGATGATCGCCTGCCGCCGGGCCGGCGAGTCGGGGATCCAGCGCCCTTTGTACTGCGGGAACATGTACTGGCCGAGGTCGTTCATCACCTGGATGCCCCTGACCCGCGGGTACAGCTCCAGCGTCTCCTGCATCTTCCGGAGCACGAGCGGCCACGCGTAGCGTTGCATGCTCCCGGACGTGTCGATGATGAAGACGATGTACTCGCTGTCGATCGGGATGCCGCCGACGGTGTCGCTGCGTCGTCGCGGCTGCGTGGCGAGCAGCCGGCGCATCTCGTCGGAAAGCTCCTGGAACGCGGCGGCGAGGTGGCCCTCGATCTTCGTCTGAACCTCGGCGTCCCCGGTCGAGGTGGCGAACTCGCCCTCCAGCTTCGACAGATCGCCCTGGAGCCGGGCGATACGCTCCTTCGCGTCGGAGATCTGCTCGCGCTTGCCGCGCAGCTCACGGTTGAACACGGCCGTCTCACCGCGGATCTCGTGCAACTGCTCCTGGAGATCACGAACGAGCCCGGAGAGATCCGCCTTGGCCTCCTCGATGAGCGTCGGCTCGGCGACCTTCGAGAGGACGAACAGCAGGATGATCGCCCCGAAGCCGCAGCAGATGCAGTCGAGCATCGAGAAGCTGAACAGCGTGATCTCGCGTCGCTTACCGCGCCGGCTCATGGCCAGTCCTCCGACGGGCAGAAGAACGAGCCGCGGGTCTCGATGGCGAGTCGCCAGAACGCGCTCGGCGCGCGGGGGTCGCCCTCCATCGGGTAGAGGATGATGTTGACGGGAATCCCGGCGGGTAGTTGCTTGACGGCGTTCACGAAGTTCGTGAGCCGGCGCTTGGGCGACACCTTGTAGCCGCGTGGCTTCTTCCGGTCGATCGTCGGCAGGCCGTCGGTGAGCAGGATGATGTTGTCCGGCGGCGTCGGCATCTCGTCGATCACCGAGAACGCGTGGTACAGGCTCGTTCCCTTCTCGGGAAGCCGCGCCCGAAGCGCATCGACGGCGTTGCCGAGGTCGTCGGGCTCGGACGCGTCGAGCCACGTGCGCTCGGTGCCCGGGACGAGCGGGAAGGCGGTCTCGTTGAACCCGTAGATCTGGAACCGGCTGCCGATCGGGATCTGCGTGCTGAGCCAGTCGACCGTGCGCACCGCCTGTTGCCACTTCGCCGCGCTGCGTTGCACGTCGGCGGCCATGTTGCGCCGCCGGAGAATGTCCAGCAGCGTCTCGCCGAGCATGCTCGACGAGCAGTCGACGAGGATCAGGATGCGCTTGCCGCCGACCTTCAATCCCGTGAGGTAGTGCCGGTCGCCCGTGCCGGGGAACTCGCGGAGCTTCTCGCCTTCGCGATCGGCCTCGACCGCGGCCTCGAGCCGCTTGACCTCCTCCTCGAGCGATTTGAGGTCGGCCTTCAGCTTGTTGACGTGCTCGCGGGTGGCGAGGGTCGAGTTCTCGTGCGTGGCCAGCTCCTCCTCGATCGCGCGGATCTGGTCGATGATCTCGCGACTGCGCCCCTCCGTGCGAACGAGCTCCTCGATCGTCTCGTCGAGGGCGTTGCGGGCGAGCACCAGGTTGCGC
>JAAELP010000477.1 GCA_024226535.1 Planctomycetota bacterium
ACCGCGCAAGCTCGCGCCCGCCGTGATCAGTCGCATCAAGGTCATGGGCCGCATGGACATCGCCGAGCAGCTCGTTCCGCAGGACGGACGCGCCACCGTGACGATCGGCGACGCGACCGATGGGGCCACGGGCCGGGCCATCGACCTGCGGATCAGCACGCTGCCGACGCGTTACGGCGAGCGCGCCGTGATCCGCCTGCTCGACAAGTCGCAGCAGATGTGCGACTTCGATCGGCTGGGCATGTCTGCGCCCGTCGCCGAGCAGTTCGTGGCGCGTGCGCGCCTGTCGCACGGCATCATCCTCGTCACGGGCCCGACCGGCTCGGGCAAGACGACGACGCTCTATTCGACGCTGCGGCTCATCGGCTCACCCGATGTCAACATCATGACGATCGAGGATCCGATCGAGTACGACCTGTCGTCGCTGGGCCTCGCGATCAGCCAGGCGCAGGTGAACACGCGCAAGGGGATCACGTTCGCGACGGGGCTGCGGCACATCCTCCGTCAGGATCCGGACATCGTCATGGTCGGTGAGATCCGCGACATGGAGACGGCGCGGATCGCCATCCAGTCGAGCCTGACCGGACACCTCGTCTTCTCGACGCTGCACACGAACGACGCGGTGAGTGCGATCACGCGGCTCATCGACCTTGGCGTCGAGCCGTACCTCGTCGGTGCGTCGCTGTCGGCGGTGCTCGCGCAGCGGCTGGTGCGGCTCGTGCACGAATCATGCGCCGGCGCCGGCTGCGAGACATGCCTCGGCACCGGCTTCTCCGGACGGACGGGGCTGTTCGAGCTGATGGTCGTTAGCGAGGCCATCCGCGAGCTGATCGGACAAAGCGCGTCGCTCGGCGATCTGCGAAGAGCCGCCGAAGAAAGCGGCCTGCGAACGCTCCGCGAGGTCGGGCACGCGCTCGCCGACGCCCGACGTACGGCACCCGAGGAAGTCGCACGCGTGGTGGTCGGGCTGTGACCGTCTGGCGGTACAAGGCGATCCCGCTTCAGGCCGACGCCGGCTCGGACCGGCGCTCCGGCGAGCTTGCGGGTGATACCGAGGCCGACGTGCGCGCGGCGCTTCGCCGGATCGGGCTTCAGGTCGTCAGTGTCAGACCTGTTCGTCCGACGGTCTCGCTGCCAGCCCTGCTGCCACTGGGGCCGTGGCACCGCCACCTGCGCACGCGCCGGCGACACGACCGAACCGAGCTGTACGACAACCTCGCCACGATGCT
>JAAELP010000478.1 GCA_024226535.1 Planctomycetota bacterium
CAGCAGGTCGGTCTTCGACGCCGCCAGCGCCGGCAGGTCGTCGTCAACGATGGTGCCGGTACCCTCGGCGTCGGCGAGCGACACGTTGACCGGCGACGAAAGCTGGACGGCGAAGGTCTCCTCCGGCTCCTGGTAGTCGTCGGCCAGAACGTCGACGCTGATCGTCTGCGAGGTCTCGCCGGGGGCGAAGCTCACCGTGCCGGTGGCCGAGACGAAGTCCTCGCCGGGCGACGCAGGCGTCGCCCCTACACCAGCCGCGGTGGTGAAGTCGACCGTCACCTCCCGGCCCGAGGGCGCGGTCAGGCTGAGGGTGAACAGCGCTTCGGTGGTGCCGTCGTCACCTTCGGTCACGGTCACGTCATCGACCTGTAGCTCGGGCAGGGGATCGTCGTCGACGATCATGCCCACCGCCTCGGCGATGCCGAGGGTGGCGTTGACCGCCGCCGACAGCACGACGCTCAGAGTCTCGTCGGCCTCGTCGAGCTGGTCGCCGAAGACGGTGACGGCGATCGTGGCGGCGGTCGCCAGCGGATCGAAACTGACGCTGCCACCGGCGGCCTGGAAGTCGACCCCGGCCTCCGCCGTGCCCGGGGCGACCGCGAAGTCGGCGGTGACCGGCAACACCGTCGGATTGGACAGGGTCACCGCCAGCTCGAGCTCGACGCTGCCGCTGTCGCCCTCGTCGACCAACCCGCCGGCGACCTGAAGCGCCGGCACCGGATCGTCGTCGGCCACGGTGACGA
>JAAELP010000479.1 GCA_024226535.1 Planctomycetota bacterium
CATCGCCTCGCTGAACTTGCGACGGGGCAGCAGGAGCGAGCGTCCGAGGAAGCTCCAGTAGGCGCGGCGGCCGCGCGTCCGCACGCCGAGCACCCACAGGGACTTGAGAAAGGCGGTCACGTCGCCGTGCGCGGTGCGCGTGCGGGGTCCCTGCGGCCGGTACTCACGCAGGAACGTCGTGATCCGACGGTAGTACGACTTCGGCGCATAGAGCCGCTTGACCAGCGCTCGATACCCGTCGAGCAGCACGTCGCGATCGATCCGCGATGCGAAGTTAAGCACGGCGTCGAGGTTGTTGCCGGTCGTCTTCTGGAGGATGCGGCCCTCCTCGGTCAGCCGCGTGAACAGGCGTGTCTTCGGCAGGGCGTTGAGCAGCCCCACCATCGCGGTCACGATGCCCGTTTCCTGGATGAACGCCCATTGACGTTCGAAGATGTTCGCCTCATCGCTGTCGAACCCGACGATGAACCCACCCATGACCTCGAGCCCGGCATGCTGCATGGTCTTGACCGCGGCGACGAGGTCACGATCCTCGTTCTGGACCTTGCCGCACTCGGCGAGGCTCTCCGATACGGGTGTCTCGATCCCGACGAACACCTTCTTGAACCCGGCCTCGACCACCAACCGAAGCAGCTCTTCGTCGTCGACGAGATTCAGAGACGCCTCCGTGATGAACGGGATGCGCACCGCCCGCCGACGCCGCCAGGCAATCAACGCGCGGAGCAGCGCCTTCGCCTTGGTCCTGTGCCCGATGAAGTTGTCGTCCACGATGAACACGGTCTCGCGCCAGCCCGCGTCGATGAGCCCGTCGAGTTCGCGGATCACCTGCTCCGGCGTCTTCACGCGTGGTTGCCGGCCGTACATGACCGGGATATCGCAGAACTCGCAATCGAACGGGCAGCCGCGGGAGAACTGCACGGGCGCCGTGACGTAATCGTCGAACCGGACGAGATCCCAGCGCGGAGCGGGGGTCCGGGTCACGTCCGGCTTCCGCGACGCCTCGTACCGGGCGCCGACGGCGCCGCGGGTCATGTCGTCGACGAGACCCGGCATGACATCTTCCGCCTCCCCGATCACGAAGTGCGGGATCTCCGGGAACTGCTCGTGCCCGGTCGTGAACAGGGGGCCACCGGCGATCACGGGCTTGCCTCGCGCGGCGCACCGCGCCGCGACGGTCCGGCAGGATTCCGTGTGGATGATCATGGCCGAGAGCATGATCCAGTCCGCCCAGTCGATCTCGGCGTTCTCGAGAGCGCTGACGTCCATGTCCACGAGCTTCAGCCGCCAGTGATCCGGCAACATCGCCGCCACCGTGAGCAGGCCCAGGGGCGGAAAGGCGGACTTGCGGCGGAGCAGGGGAAGGACGTGCCGAAAGCTCCAGAACGTGTCCGGAGTGGCCGGCGAGACGAGGAGGATGTTCATGACACGAACCCCGGGTATCCGGTCAGCGTCGGACCGCCGGATCGTTCTTCCATTCTATGCTTGCGCGCGAGGCGCCGCCGTTTGCCTGAATCGGTGGTCCGCGTCAGTCGATCTGAACGAGCTTGCCGTCCTCGACGCGGTACAGCAGGGGCGCGACCACGCACGACGGAAATCGCTCGGCGAGGTGCCGGGCGTGCGTCCACGTCGCCTGGACCGGGTCATCGATGCGGAAGACCTGGTGCAGCAGGGCGAGCTGCGCCTGCGCGTCGTCCGGCGTCCAGCCGTCGTGGTCCACGAGGTGCTCGACCATCGCCCCGCCCGTGACGTCGACCTTGCCCATCGCGCAGTCCGTGTGCCCGACGACACAGATGTTCCGAGCGCCGGCGGTGCCGACCGCGAACGCGATGTTCGAGATCACGGGCATCGGCGTCGCGCCGGCGGTGCGCAGGCAGAACGCGAAGAAGGTGGGAAGATCGAGGATGACCCGGTGGTCCATGCACGTCACGATCACGAGATCGGGTACCGACGCTTCGGGCACCGGCCGGCCCAGGTTCTGGAGCGCCAGCAGATCTCCGATCGGGCACTTCCGGTAGCGGGGCAGGATGTCGCGGTCGGTCTCGACCGGGACGAGGGCGAGCGGCGTCATCGGCGGATCTCCTTCGGTGAGCCATGACGCTCTTCGTCATCGCTCGTGCTCGCGAAGAGTATGCCCCACCCCGCGCCGATCTCAATGCTCCTTGCCCAGGTACTCGCGGGTCTCCGTGTTCACCCGGACCTTCTCGCCGGTGTTGATGAACAGCGGCACCTGGATGCTCAGCCCGCTCGCGAGCCGGGCGTCCTTGTGGACGTTGCTCGCGCCGCCGGCGTGCTCCACCGGCGCCGTGTCCGTCACCTCCAGCGCGATCTGGGCGGGCAGGACGATCTCCAGCGGGTCGCCCTCGACGGTGAGCAGGCGGTAGGTCTCCCCCTCGACGAGGAAGTCGCGCGCGTCGTGGATCGTCTCCTCCGACAGCGGCACCTGCTCGAAGGTCTCGCCGTCCATGAAGACATGTTCCTGGCCGGCGGCGTAGAGGTACTGCATCTCGCGAAGCTCGGTCTCGACCTCCTCGATCCGGCCCATCTGGTCGAGGAGCCGCTCGGTGGTGTGACCGCCGGTCAGCGACCGGAGCTTCACGTGCGCGCGGGGCTTCTGCTGTCCGGTCTGCGCGACGTGGAAGTCGATCACGCGGTAGAGCTTCTGCTCGTACCGGATGACCATGCCCTTCTTGAGCGGATCGAGCAGCGACATCGTCCGGATCCGACGCGATCCTACCCGTTCGCCGGCGGCGGGCGACCGGGATTCCACCCTGATCGCGCCGCCCTGTCAGCCGTTCAGGTCGTCCAGTTCCCGATGATGATCAGGATGTCGTCGAAGCCCACGCTGCCGCTGTCGTTCAGGTCGGCGGGGCACAACGCGGGCGGGTCGGGGCAGTCGCCCCACTGGGCGATTGCCGCGAGGATGTCGGCGAAGTTGACGACGCCGTCGTTGTTGACGTCGCCGAGGAGCGCGCCGCCGATCTCGAAGGAGAGCGTCGGTCCCGTCGCGGTATTGTTCGCCCAGTCCGTCGCGGTGATCCAGTACTCGACGGTGCTGCCCGGGGACTGCCCGGGGATCTCGCCGCGGTAGACCTGGCCGCCGCTGTGGCGCATCGGAACCTGCTGCGGGGTGCCACCGTTGACGACGTAGTTGACCTCGATGCCCCGATCGAAGAAGTTCCGGTCCGAGGTCATGTCGTCGAGGATCAGCGCCCGCAGCACGTATGGTCCGGCGGGGCCGTCGGCGCTGTCCGGCACCTGCTCCGTGTCCACGATGTGCGGCGGGTGCGTGTCGGCGGGACCGCTGTTGATGTAGATCCGGTTCCCGTAGTTGCCGGACTCCCCCTGGGCGGTAACGACGTCGTACTTGCCGTCGTTGTTCACGTCGGCGACCGCGATGTCCAGCGACGAGTCGGTGATCACCTGGAAGACGCCGGACGTCTGCGTGAAGAACCCGTTGCCGTCGTTGTTGTAGAGCTTCTCGCCGCCGGAACCGAGGCGGGCGATGAGCAGGTCGAGATCGCCGTCGTCGTCGTAGTCGAGGAACTTGGTGTCGTTGTCGTCCTGGCTGGGGTTCGGCGAGATCCGCGAGCTGACGTTGGTGTACGCGCCGGTTCCGTTGTTCTCCAGGAGGATCTCGGCGTTGCCGCTGCCACCGTTGGCACCGACGAGATCGAGGTCGCCGTCGCCGTCCATGTCGCCGAAGTCGTAGGAGTAGCACGAGCTGTCCGAGGGCGTGCCCGCGAGCGAGAAGATCCCCGTGCCGTCGTTGCGGTACAGCCGGCTGTTGTTCGTTCCCGTGCTTGCCGTGCGCACGTCGAGGTCGAAGTCGTTGTCGATGTCCCCGAAGATGCAGTCCATGTTGTTGCAGACCGACCCGATCGGGTGACGCGTGGCCGTCTCGTCGGTGAAGTGGCCG
>JAAELP010000480.1 GCA_024226535.1 Planctomycetota bacterium
CAGTCGCTTTCCTCGATGCTGGCCGTCATCGCGCTCGATCCGAAGCCCGGTGAACGGACCCTCGACCTCTGCGCCGCACCTGGAGGCAAGACCGCCCTGATCGCCGCCCTCGCGGATGGACGCCTCGATCTCCACGCCAACGATCGCAGCCGCCGACGCTGCCTGCGGATGCGGGCGCTGCTCGACACCCTCGGTGCCACCGCGCGGATTCGCACCGGCCCCGGGGAACGCCTCCCGGCCCGTGATCTCGGGACCTTCGACCGGGTGCTGGTCGACGCGCCCTGCTCCGGTGAGGGCCGATTCCGAGTCGACGACGATCAGAGTCACGCCACCTGGTCGAAGAAGGTCGTCCGTCGGCTCGCGTCCCTCCAGAAGTCGCTGCTTCATGCGGCGATCGCCGCCGTCCGCCCCGGCGGCGTCATCGTCTATTCGACCTGCACGCTCGGACGCGAGGAGAACGAGGCGGTGATCGCCCGGGCGTTGCAGCGATTCGGCGACGGACCGACCGGGATCGAGCTCGACGCCGTCACGCCGTCGATTCCGAGCGGACTCCCGCTGCTGGGTGACCCGGACGGCCTGGACGCCACCGCCATGCGACGGCTCGGCCCGGATCCCGAAGGCGGCCCGGTGGCCGCGGCGACGGAAGGGTTCTTCCTGACCCGACTTCGACGCCGTGGTGGCGAACCGGTCGCGTAGAGGCGGGAACGAAGGACCGCCGGGACCTCGGATCGCCCTGCTTCTCGAGACGCCGCGACCGCCGCCGAGGACCCGCCCTCAAGCCGGGTCCGGGTACGCTCTGGTCATGAGCGACACCCACGACTTCGATCTTCTCGTCATCGGCAGCGGCCCCGCCGGTCAGTCCGCGGCGATCCAGGCCTCCAAGCTTCACAAGCGGGTCGCGATGATCGAGAAGCGACGTCGAGTCGGCGGGGTCTGCACCTTCACCGGGACCATTCCTTCCAAGACGCTTCGCGAAGCGATCATCTCGAGCGTCGGCGGCAACGCGGACGACGAGTACGGCATTCGCAGGCGACCCGAGATGGCGGACCTCATCGCCCGGGTCGACGCGGTGATCGCATCGGAGACGCGGGTGGTTCGGAACAGCCTCGCCCGGAACGACATCACCGTGCTCGAAGGCGAGGCGTCGTTCGTCGATTCCCATCGCGTGGCGATCACCAACGACGCGGGCACCCGCGCCGTGACCGCGGAGAACATCATGGTGGCCTGCGGCACCAATGCGGCCGCACCACCGACCGGCCCGAGCGACGGCCGGCTGATCATGACGTCCGACGACGTCCTCAAGATGGAGAATCTGCCGTCGAATCTCGCGGTGGTCGGCGGCGGCGTCATCGGCGTCGAGTACGCGTCGATCTTCGCGACCGCCGGCGTCCAGGTGACCCTCGTCGATCGGCGCGACCAGTTACTGGACTTCGTCGATCGCGAGATCGTCGACGAACTGATGCATCAGATGCGGAAGAAGGACGTCACCTTCCGTCTGGGCGAAGCGGTCGCC
>JAAELP010000481.1 GCA_024226535.1 Planctomycetota bacterium
ACGGTGGCCACGTTCCTCGGTTCGGTGGCGGCGATCATGCTCGCCGGGGCGCTGCTCAAGACTTTCGGCGGCAAGGGCATCGTCCCCGATGCGATCACCGCGACGACCGCGTTCCCGATCAGCGTCGGCATCGCCGCGGCGTTGACGGTCCTGCTCGCGACGGTCCTGGGCATCCCGATCTCGACGACGCACTCGATCGTCGGCGCGCTCGTCGGCGTCGGCATCGGCAGCGAGCTGATCTGGTCCGGCGTCTGGCTCAAGTTCGCGTGGCCCCTGCTCGCCGCCCCCCTGCTCGCGGTCGCGCTGACCGTGCCGGTGTACCTCGTGTTTCGTGGGATCCGCCTCCGGCTCGGCGTCACGCGTCGGTCGTGCGTATGCGTCAACGCGCCGGAGCCCGAGACGGCGTCCGCGCCCGTGTCCGCGTCCGTGGCCGCGCCCGTGTCCGCGTCCGCGTCCGTGTCCGCGCCCGCGTCCGCGTCCGTGCCCGCGTCCGCGTCCGCGCCAATCCGTATCCGCACCGGCCACCAGCCCGACTGCAAGGCCGGCCTGCACGGCAAGGTCGTCGGCATCGACGCCCAGCGCACGCTCGACGTCTCCCACCTGGTCACCGCCGGCGCCGTCAGCTTCGCACGCGGCCTCAACGACACGCCCAAGGTCGCCGCGATCATGCTCGCCGCCGCCGCCGTTGCCGCCGCGCAAGGCGCGATCTTCGAAGCACCCGCCGCCCTGCTCGCCTGCGGCGTCGGCATCGCCCTCGGCGGCCTGCTCGCGGCGCAACGCGTCGCCAACACGATGAGCACCCGCATCACCGACATGAACGACGGCCAGGCCTTCACCGCCAACCTCGTCACCGCGGTGCTCGTGATCTTCGCATCGCGTCTGGGCGTCCCCGTGAGCACGACGCACGTGAGCTGCGGCAGCCTGTTCGGCATCGGCGTCGCGAACAAGAGCGCCCGCTGGAAGATGATCGGCACGATCCTGCTCGCGTGGGTGACCACGCTGCCGCTGGGCGCGCTGCTCGGCTGGACCGCGTGGCAGATCCTCGCCTAGCAACGAACGCCACGAGCACGTGGACCACTGCTTGCTCCGCAACGACCCGAACGCAATAATCATGACGGCTGGAATCCACCCTGCGGATATGGAGGGAGTTGGATCATGGCACCATTCAGCCGGAGCAGTTCGCGATCGAGCGAGATCGGTCGGAGCGTGGCGATCCTCGCCGTGGCGGTTGGGGGCGCGATCGGAAACGCCCGAGCCCAGTGTCTCGACGCCCGTCTGGGGCCGTGGTTCGGCTTCTTCAACGGCGACTTCGGCACGTCGGTCGCGCTCGACGGGTCGGTCGTGGCGGTCGGGGAGCCCGAAGGATTCACCTCCAGCACCGGCACCGTCTTCATGTTCCGATTCGACGGGACGGAGTGGAACGAGGAGGCGAGGATCCAGCCTTCGGACTCCGAGGTCCGCAGCTTCGGCGCGAGCATTGGAGTGGAAGGAGACGTGGCGGCGATCGGCGCTCCCCTCCACACGCAGTCCGCCGGCGCTGTGTTCATCCACCGATACGACGGCGTGGCGTGGGTGCGCGAGGCGAGCCTCGTGGGCTCGGACGTCAGCCACGGCGACCGGTTCGGCTCGGCGGTCGCCATCAGCGGGAACCGGGTGATCGGCGGAGCGTCGTCCTACGGAGCCGCGTATGTATTCGAGCACGACGGCGCCGCGTGGAGCGAGGTCGTCAAGCTCACGCCGCCGATCGGGTCGTTCGTCAGCTACTTCGGCACATCGGTCGACCTCGAAGACTCGCTCGCCGTCATCGGCGCGCCGGGGGGGAGCGCGAACCCGGCGGGGGCGGCCTTCGTGTATCGACGCGAGGGAGGAGCGTGGGTCTGGGAGGCCACGCTTACGTCGGCTCCCGAAGAGTTCGACCGGTTCGGCGCGGCCGTTGCCCTGCACGGTTCGCGGATCGTCGTCGGCGCACCGGGCGACGATGAGGCCGGCGCCCAGGCCGGCGCCGTCTACGTCTTCGAGAAGATCGGGTCCGACTGGACCGAGATCGACAAGCTCGTCCCGCCCAGCTCCGTCGAAGGGGAGTTCGGCACGTCGGTCACCGTGTGGGGCGATCGCATCGTCGGCGGCGCGCCGGATCATGCGACGGGTACCGCGTACCTGTTCACGCTCGACCAGGGCCAGTGGGTCGGCACCGAGATCGCGAACCCCGAACCGTACTTCGGGTATGGCGTCGCCGTCGCGATCCAGGACGACTGCTTGATGATCACCTCGGAGCACAACGCGTCCGACGACGAAGGCGCCGTGTTCGGCTACCGGCTCGACGCGAACGGCCGGGACTGCAACACCAACGGAATGTGCGACGGCGAAGAGATCCTCGCCGATCCGACGCTCGACTGCAACGGCAACATCATCCCCGACGCCTGCGAGGACCTCGGCGGAGACTGCAACACCAACGGCGTGCCCGATGCCTGTGACATTGCCGACGACACGTCGCTGGACTGCGATGCCAACGGCGTGCCGGACGAGTGCGACCTCGCCTTCGGCGCTCCCGACCTGAACGCCAACGGGATCCCCGACACATGCGACGGGCGCTTCGAGGACCAGGTAATCGGACAACCCGGAACGTTGGCCGACGATCGACTCGGCTTCGCGGTCGCGCTGAGCGGGAGCCTCATGGTGGCCGGCGCGCCGGCGACGAACTCCAACGCCGGGGCCGCGTACCTCTTCGAGCACGACGGCGCCGCGTGGGTGCCGCTCCAGGAGCTGGTGCCCGACGAGAACTCGATGGGCGATCAGTTCGGCTTCGCGGTCGGCATCGGCACCGACACGATCTTCGTGGCCGCGCCGTTCGACGACGATCTGGGCAGCAGCTCCGGATCCGTCTTCGCGTTCCGTTTCGACGGGCAGTCCTGGATCCAGGATCAGCAGATCTTCGCGGCGGACGAAACGACCTTCGATCGCTTCGGTTTTTCGCTGGCGGCACGAGGCGATCAGTTGATCGTGGGCGCGATCGGCGAATCCGATCTCGGGTCCTTCTCCGGCGCTGCCTATGCGTTCGCGCAGGTCGATGCCCAGTGGGTTCAGACCACGAAGCTCGTCGCGGGCGATGGCGCCGCGCACGAGCAGTTTGGTTCGGCCGTGGATACCGACGGCGACGTGCTCATCATCGGGGCGTGGCAGGACGACGACGGAGGCTTCTGGGCCGGCTCGGCGTACATCTATCGATGGTCGGGAACGTCATGGGACTTCGAGACAAAGCTCCTGGCGGGAGACACGGACGAGGAGGACAAGTTCGGAGCGGCCGTGTCGATCAGCGGGAACCGCGCGATCGTCGGTGCTCCGGAGACGCGCGGCTTCGCGATCGGCCCGGGCGGGATCGCCTACCTGTTCGAGTACGACGGATCGACCTGGCGGGAGACCGGTCGCCTGATGGACGAGAGTTATGTGGGCGGGCGTCTCGGAGCCAGTGTCGCCATCGAGGGAGACATCGCGATCGTCGGCGTGCCGGACGGCGTCCTCGACGGCGTCGGACTCCCCGGCCTCGCGTACATCTACCGGCATTGCGGCGACGGCTGGACCCGGAAGGCCGCGTTCGCCGGCGTGGGGACCCCCGACGCCGGGCAGTTCGGGTGGTCGGTCGCGATCGACCAGGAACGGGCGGTCATCGGGGCCGAACACGGGACCGGCGCCGGTCCGGCCACCGGCTCGTTGCACGTGTTCGACGATCTCGCGTCGCCCGGCGCCGACTGCAACGAAAACGGTATCTGCGATGAGTGCGACGTGATCAACGGGACGAGCACGGACTGCAACGGCAATCTCGTTCCAGACGAGTGCGAC